>BQJQ01000273.1 GCA_021604785.1 Phycisphaeraceae bacterium | reverse complement strand
CCGACGCGAAGGCGTGGAACAACACGACGGACCTGTCGCGGGGCGTGATCGAGGGGAGTTTCTCGCTCTCGGGCGGCGTGGGCGACCCGCGCGACCGGGCCGGGCGGGGCACGGTGCAGGTGACGGGCGGGCGCGTGTTCGACCTGCCGGGGCTGTTGCAGCTGATCGAGTTCTCGAACCTGCAGCCGCCGGTGGGGGACACGCTGAACATGGCGCAGGCGTCGTTCTACGTTGAGGGACCGACGGTGACGTTCGAGCAGCTCAGCGTGTTCTCGAAGTCGGTCGAGATCTTCGGGTATGGCACGATGGCGATGCCGGCGCGTGAGCTCGAGATGGAGTTCAACTCGCGGTCGATCAACCCGATCCCGGTGCTCTCGAAGATGCTCGAGGGGCTGCGGGACGAGCTGATCACGACGCGGGTGAGCGGGACGCCGGGCGAGCTGGAGTTCACGACCGAGCAGCTGCCCGGGGCGAAGCGGATCATCCGGTCGATCTTCGGCGAGGGGCCCACGCGCGAGGAGCAGCGGCTGCGCGATGTGGAGTCGCGGGCCCGCCAGACGCAGCAGCGGGCGGTCCGCACGGCGGCCCGCGCGGCGGATCGTGCGTCCATGCCAGCTCAGGCGGGGGTGGTGCTGGCGGACGGTGCTCTGGACGCCGGGGGCGAGGAGGACGAGGTTGCGCCTACCCTCGTGATCCAGCCGACCGACGACGAGTGACGCCCCGCGAGGGTTCGCGGGAGGTCGGCACACACGCCGCGGGCGCGCGATCGCGACGCCCGGCGACATGCGAGAGACGATGACAGACGCACATAAGACAGGCGGCGCGGGCACCCCGGGCTTTGGCGAGCCGAACCGTTCTGAGCCGAACCGGGTGGAGCTGGACCCGCCGGCGACGACGCAGCCCAAGAGCGAGTCTGCGGCACCACCCGAGGCGCCGGCGCAGCGGCGTGCTGACGACGGCGAGGTGCAGGACGGGCTGGTCGAGCTGATCGAGATGGTCGCGCCCGGGGCGGACGAATACGACGCGAAGCTGGTGCGCGAGCTGATGACGGCGGCGCTCAAGCTGATCCCCGACGGGCGGCACACGGGCGAGTTGAAGCTGATGGCCGCGGCGTTCAAGGAGATGCGGTACGCGTACCGCGTGTTCGGGCAGTACCCGACGGAGCACAAGGTGACGATCTTCGGGAGCGCTCGCACGCCCGAGGACCACCCGGATTACAAGGCGGCGGTCGAGTTCTCTCGCGAGATGGCCGACCGGGGGTGGATGTCGATCACCGGCGCGGGCGACGGCATCATGAAGGCGGGGCACGAGGGCCCGGGGCGCAAGGGCAGCTTTGGCGTCGCGATCCGCCTGCCGTTCGAGACGACGGCGAACGACGTGATCGCGGGCGATGACAAGCTGATTCACTTTCGGTACTTCTTCACGCGCAAGCTCATGTTCCTGTCGCAGGCCGAGGCGGTGGTCTGCTTCCCGGGCGGGTTCGGGACGCTCGACGAGGCGTACGAGACGCTGACGCTGGTGCAGACGGGCAAGGCGTCGATGATCCCGATCGTGCTGGTCGAGGGCGAGCACGGGAAGAAGGGGTACTGGGAGAACTGGGACAAGTTCACGCGGGCGCAGCTGCTCGAGCGTGGGTGGATCAGCCCGGAGGACCCGAGCCTGTACTACCTCGCCGACGACGCCGAGGACGCGGCGGACCACATCACGCAGTTCTACCGCGTGTATCACAGCTCGCGGTATGTGCGCGACGATCTGATCATCCGCGTGAAGCGTCCGCTGAGCGAGGAGGCGCTTGCGACACTGAACGAGGAGTTCGCGAGCCTGATCAAGAAGGGCTCGATCACGCAGCGCGGGGCGTACTCGGTGGAGAAGGATCACCTGAAGCTGCCGCGGGTGTGCTTCACGCACACGCGGTACCACTACGCGATGGTGCGGCGTCTGATCGATCGGATCAACGAGCTGGGCCCGGGCCCGGAGGACGGCTGACCATCGCGCGGGCCCGGTCGAGTCTGGGCGCGGTGCTGATGGGCGTCGCGGTGATCGGCGCGGGGTGCGCGCGCGAGCGGGCGCCCAGGGACGTGGTCCTCGAATCTGAAAGCGAAGGCGCTTCGTTTATTGATCAAGGGCAGCCGGGCATCGGCGTGCGGCTTGTGCCGGTGCGCGACACGAAGCCGACGGTCGCGTCGGTGCTGGGTCCATACGAGACGAACCCGGTGCCGGCGGATCCGACGCTGCTCTACCGGTGGCGGCGGGCGGGCCTGCGGATCATCGCGGTGCCGGTGGGCGAGGTGGACGCGTTGGTGGCGTCGCTGACGAGCGCCGGGGCGGGCGATGAGCGGTGGTGGACGGAGGTCCCGAACTGGTCGCCCATCGCGGCGGGCCCGTGGGGGGCGGATCGGACGCTGAGCACGGGCTCGGGCGTGGCGGCGGTGGGTCCGGGGCGGACGCGGCTGCTCGCGCGGGCGTGGTTCGAGCCTTGGATCGGGGATTCGGGCGTGGAGGCGACGGTGCGGGTGGAGCTTGTGCCCCAGCGCGAGCGGCCGCGGGAGGACCGGACGCT
>BQJQ01000272.1 GCA_021604785.1 Phycisphaeraceae bacterium | reverse complement strand
GCGCGTCGCGTCCTACGACCTCCGCGACGGCTCGACCGCGTGGAGCGGGACGCTCGAGGTCAAGCGCGTCGCCGACGCGGTGCTGGCCGAGGGCGTCTTGGTCGTGGGCGGGCTGGACCGCGCGCCCGCGGGCGCCGACGCCGAGCCGGGCGATCAACCCGCATCGCTCGTGGTCGCGCACGACGCGGCGACCGGGCAACGCCTCCAGCGCCTCGACGGCATCGGCGGGCGCGTCCGTTGGGTCCGCGCAACCCGCGGCGGGGACGTCATCGTCGGCACCGACCGTGCCGTCACCTCCGTCAACCTCGTCGAGGGGCGCGTGAACTGGACCGCCGCCGAGGCCGACACCGCCGGCACGCTCGACGCCTGGGTCTTCGGCGATCGGCTCGTGCTGCTGACGGTGGACCGGGCCATCGCGAGCGTCTCCATCGCGACCGGCCGCCCGGACCCGGACCAGTTCGACGTCCGCCGGCGCATCACGGGCGACACCGCGACGCGGGCGCACGCGCTGGGCGACCGGCTCGTGCTCGCGTCGGCCCGGGGCATCGTTGTGCTCGGGCTCCGCGGCGAGTTGCTGGGCGTGGACGCGCTGGACACCGACACCGGGCTCGTCCCCGCCGCGGCCGGGCAGGGCGTGCTGGTCACCTTCGAGCCCAAGCCGCTGCGCCGCCCCGGGCAGCCCTCGGGCGAGCTGCACCTGCTCAGTGCCGAGTCCGGGCGGTTGCTCTCGAGCGCGCCGATCCGCGTGCCCGAGGGCGTGGATCCGGTGCCTCGCTCGGTGTCGCTGATGGACGGGCGCGTGCTGCTGGGGTACGCGGGTGTGACGATGGTCGTCGAGGTGCCCACGGGCACCGAGGGCGGGTGACGGGCGGGGTTACGAATCCAGGGGCGACTCGCCGCGTTCGATCGCCATGATCTTGTCCACCCGGCGCGCGTGGCGCCCGCCCTCGAAGGGCGTGTTGAGCCAGACTTTCACGATGTTCTGCATCAGCTTGTGCCCGAGCAGGTCGCCCGAGAGGCACAGCACGTTCGAGTTGTTGTGCGAGCGGCTGGTGTCGGCCGTCAGCTCGTCGTGCACCACCGCCGCCCGAACCCCGGGGATCTTGTTCGCCGCGATCGACATCCCGATCGCCGACCCGCAGATGAGGATGCCGAACTGGGCCTCGCCCGACGAGACGGCCTTGCCCACGCGCCACGCCTGGTCCGGGTAGTCGCACGACTCGCCCGGGGCGCACGTCGCGAGCAGCGTGACAGTGTCGCCCTGCTCGCCGAGCATCGCCGCGACTTTGTCGGCCGCTTCGAGCCCGCGGTGGTCGGCGCCGATCGCGATCGTCCTGCTCATCGGTCGAGCTCCTCGAGTCGTTGTCGGATGAGTTGTTCGAGCTGCGCCGCGGTGCGTTTGTAGACGTCGCGGCCCATCCCGACGGGGTCCTCGACGACGCCGCGGGGGTCGAGCGGGAAGACCTTCTCGGCCGCCTCGGGCAGCATCGTCATCACGGCCTGCGCGTGCGAGGGCGTCATCGTGTAAATGATCTCCGCCTCGCCGATCATCGCCCGGGTGATCGGGCGCGACCGGTGCTCGTCGAGATCGATGCCCATCGCGCCCATGACGCGGACGGCGTCGTCCGACGCGTGCACCCCCGGGCCCGCCGCGACACCCGCGCTGGCGACGCGCGTCGTCACCCCCGCGTACGTCTTCTCGCCGATGAGCTTGCGGGCGATCGCCTCGGCCATCGGGCTCCGGCACGTGTTGCCCGTGCAGACGAACAAAATCACCCGCTCGAGCGCCGAGAGCACGCCCGCCTCATCGAGCACGCCGCCCGCGCCGACCTCGAACCGCCCGTCCATGAACAGGCGGATGAGCGTCGAGGGCTTGCCGTGCAGCGTGGGCCCGTCGTCGACCACGATCGCGGGCAGGCCTTCGCCGGTCCCGGTCGGGGGCTCGCCCACCGTCCGCCCCGCGTCGGGCGACGACCACCGGGCCAGCCCGATGCCCAGCGCCACCGTCGGCACCCCCGCCTTGGTCAGCACCTCGGCGCACGCCTCGTGCTCGGGCACCCGCACCGTCAGCACGCCGCCCGCGTCGATCACGCCCGGCGCCACGCCCAGCGTCGTACGGAGCTTCGTGAGCGTCGCCGCGGGCTGCTCGATCTCGAACCGCACGGGCCCGGGCATGAATCTGTCGGCCAGCCGGCGCGCCACGGGCGTGGGCAGGTTCAGCATCGAGCGGACCGCGTCGCCGTCGGGCGCGTGCCAGTAGAACATGGGCCCCTCCGGGCCCGCGTCGTCGGCCAGGTCCCACGCGGCCCGCAGGGCCCGGACGGCCCCCGCGTCGTTCGCCGCCGCGAAGACCCCGTAGACCGTGTCCGTAGGCAGCACGACCAATTCGCCCGCGGCCAGCGCCTCGGCCGCCCGCGCGACCACCTTGTCGCGTTCGCCCGCGGAGAGCCCGCTCAGCTTGGCTGCTTCGATCGGCACGGGCACAGGATAGCGCGGCCTGCGAAGGGCACGGCGGGGCCCGGGGGCCGGTTTCGGGCGCCCGAGCCCCGGATTTCGCGCCGCGAGGGGCGGACCCGGGCGCCCGTGGGCGTCGTATAGACTCCCGGCGGGAACCGGAATGCGGGGC
>BQJQ01000271.1 GCA_021604785.1 Phycisphaeraceae bacterium | reverse complement strand
CAAAACCGCCTGGGATTTCCTCCCCGACGATTGGACGGTCGAAGTTCTTCCCCCCTCTCCCCCCCGGGGAGAGGGCCGGTGTGAGGGGTCTTGCTCGGGCGCTCTCGCCTCATCCCCCTGCGCGCACGAAGCCCACGTCTTCACCGACGCGCGCAGCATTACCCGGCGCGTGACCACGCCCCCCGGCTTTGTCCCCGTCACCCAGCTTGAGAACGCCCGCCTGGGCATCATCACCCCCGAGATGCACCGCGTCTCCGAGCGCGAGCCGCACCTGACGCCCGAGCAGATCCGCGATGAGATCGCCGCGGGACGCCTCATCATCCCGGCAAACGTCCACCACCTACGCAAGAACCTCGACCCGATGTGCATCGGCCGCGCAAGTAAGACGAAGGTGAACGCAAATATGGGCGCCAGCCCCGTGTCGTCGGGCACGGACGAAGAGGTCGAGAAGCTTCGCTGGGCCGAGCAGTGGGGGGGCGACACCGTCATGGATCTGTCTACGGGCGGCGACCTCGACGCCTGCCGCCAGGCGATCCTCGACGCCTCCACCGTCCCCATCGGCACCGTCCCGATCTACTCGATGATCATCGGGAAGAAGCTCGAGGACCTCGACCGCGAGACGATCCTCGCGACCATCGAGCACCAGGCCAAGCAAGGCGTGGACTACATGACCGTCCACGCCGGCGTGCGGCGCGAGCACCTTAAGCTCGTCAAGCAACGCCTCATCGGCATCGTCTCCCGCGGCGGGTCGCTGCTCGCCAAGTGGATGCTCGTGCACAACGCGGACAACCCGATGTACACGCTGTGGGATGACATCTGCGTCATCCTGCGCAAGCACGACGTCTCGTTCTCCATCGGCGACGGCCTCCGCCCCGGCGGTCTGGCCGACGCGACCGATGCGGCCCAACTCGCCGAGCTCGCCACCATCGGTGAGCTCACCGAGCGAGCCTGGCGACACGGCGTCCAGGTCATGGTCGAGGGCCCCGGGCACGTGCCATTCGACCAGATCGAGTTCAACGCCAAGCTCCAACGCCGCCTCTGCCACGGGGCGCCGTTCTACGTCCTCGGCCCCCTGGTCACCGACGTCTTCCCCGGCTACGACCACATCACCAGCTGCATCGGCGCCACCAGCATCGCCTACCACGGCGCGTCCATGCTCTGCTACGTCACCCCCAAGGAGCACCTGGGCCTGCCCAAGAAGGGCGACGTCAAGGACGGCTGCATCGCCTACAAGATCGCCGCCCACGCTGCGGACGTCGCCCTGGGCATCCCCGGCACCCGCGTGTGGGACGACGAGCTCACCAAGGCCCGCGCCGCGCTCAACTGGTCCAAGCACTTCGAGCTCGCCTACGACGAAGACACCGCCCGCGCCTTCCACGACGAGGACCTCGACGTGGACACCGATTTCTGCGCCATGTGCGGGCACGACTGGTGCTCGGTCCGCATCTCCAAGGAGATCCAGGAGTTCGTCAGCGGCAACGCCGAGGGGTTCGACCGGGGCGCCCCCGTCAAGTCCGACGCCCTGAGCCCCGAGCAACGCGCCATCCTCGAACAACGCGGCTACCTCGCGCCCGAGGAGATCCACAAGCTCGCGACCAAGACGAAGAAGGCGGTCGCGGCGGACGCGGGCAAGGCCGCCTGCCACTCGGACTACGTGGACCCCGACGAGGCGAAGCGCATGCAGGCCGAGCGAGAGCTGGTCCAGCTGAACACCGCCCCGGCCCACAACATCCCGAGCGGGGATCGGGTGGTGTGAGAAAATGTGATAAAAAGAGTGGGGTGCAGGGGAAACGTCCCCCCGCATCAGAGTGAAACGGTTCCTCGCGACGCGGTGTCGAGGGCGTCAGCGATCTGACGGATCTGAGGCGCACCAGTCGGCGAATTAGACCGCTCTTCGTTCCGCACCCACGTGAAGAACCGCTTTGGATTGAGCACCCACACCGCTTGTCCCGGGCTCTCCTCAACCATTCGGTTTGGCAGCAGAACCACGGCTCGCACGCGCATGTCTAGGCCGGTTCGATTGCGGAGCAGTTTTTCGATGTCCTGAGCATTTCGCTTGGCTTGTGCCACAGCAGATTGCGCAACCGGTCCGGCGCTGTGGATCGGCTTGCCCTTTCCGCCTGTGTTGACCCATAGTTTTGTTTCGATCGCGTACACACCACTCGGGCCGACCATGACGTGGTCGATGTTCCAGGTCTTGCCGTCTCGCTCGAAGTGCATGTCGTGGAAGACCCGGTATCCCCACGATGAAATCTCGTGCAGGACTTCGCTCACGGCTCGCTCTCCGCGCATCCCCATCATCCACGGCTTTGCTTTGCGGAATCCGAGGTAGGCAAAGACACCCGCGACCATGCACGTCAGCAATGCCGACAGGGTTTGCCGCCACGGATTGATGCTGTGGTCAGGCCACCAATCCCACCAGATGAGGGCAACCATGCTGACGCATGTTGCGATCACCCCCCCGGCAAAGAAAGCTTTTCCGAGAAGGTGCTCGTCGACTTGTTCCCTCGCGGATTCTCCAGCCTGGCGCAGTGGTTGTTGCTTCGCCATGGGACCTCCATCTTGGGGCTGCAGTCGGATCGTGGCCATGATGAGTCGGTCAGGATACCCCTACCCTCCTCCGTGCCCATCCCC
>BQJQ01000270.1 GCA_021604785.1 Phycisphaeraceae bacterium | reverse complement strand
CCGCGCGTCGAGGTCCCTGATCCGCGAGCTGGCTCAGGACCGGACGATGCTGCTGTGCACGCACATCCTGCCCGAGGTGGAGCGGACGTGCGACCGGGTGATCGTGATCGGGTCCGGGCGGGTGCTGGCCGACGGCACGCCGGCCGAGCTGGCCGAGCGGTCGCCGGGCAAGGCGCGGTACCTCGCCGAGGTGCGGTCGAACCCGAGCGCCGGGGCGGGGCCCGTGCTGACGACGCTTCGCCGGGTGCCGGGGGTGGCGACGGCCGAGCTGACCGAGCCCCAGCCCGAGGACGCCGGCGCGGGGTGGTGCCGGGTCGTCGTTGAGGGCGAGACGGACGCGGACGACCGGCGCGAGGCGATCGCGGGAGCCGCGGCGGACGCCGGGTTCTTCGTCCGCGAGCTGACCCGCGAACGCCAATCGCTCGAGTCGCTGTTCGTGCGTCTGGTGGACCGGGCCAACGAGACGCCCGAGCCCGACGCGGGAGTCCCCGCTTGAAGCGAGTCATCGCCATCGCGGGGCGCGAGCTCGACGGGCTGTTCCGCCTGCCGGTGGGGTGGATCGCGATCGCGCTGTTCGTGCTGGTCTCGGGGGCGGTGTTCGTGGTGGGCACGCTCGAACCGGGCGAGCCGGCGACGATGCGGTACTTCTTCGTCGTGGGCACGTGGATGCTGGTGCCGGTGGCGCCCGCGGTCTCGATGCGCCTGTTCTCCGAGGAGCTCCGCACGGGCACGATCGAGCCACTGATGACCTCGCCCATGGGCGACGTCTCGGTCGTCTGGGGCAAGTACCTCGGCGCGGTCGGGTTCCTGGTGCTGATGCTGTTCCCGACGCTGGTCTACGCGCTGGTGCTCTGGGGCGCCTCCGACCGGATGCCCGACCCCGGCCCGATCATCGGCGGCTACGTGGGGCTGGTGCTCGTCGGGATGGTCTACCTCGCGGTAGGCACGCTGACGTCCACGCTGACGTCGAGCCAGACACTGTCGTTCCTCGCGACGCTGATCGTGCTGGTGCTCGCGTTGATCGTGTCCGAGCTCGGCGCGACGCGGGTCGGCCCGGCGTTCGGGGCGGTGCTGCAGGAGTTGTCGATCGCCAACCGGATGCGCGAGTTCGCCAAGGGCGTGGTGGAGCTGCGTGACGTGGTGGCGTTGCTGTCGGCGAGCGTCTGGCTGGTGACGCTCGCGTCCGTCTCGCTTGAGTCGCGGAGGTGGCGATGATCGGCGCCGTCCGATCCCGGTGGCTGTCGTGGGCGCTCGCGGGCGTGCTGGCGCTCGCGGTGACCGCGGCCCTGGTGCTCGTGAACGTCATCGCGTCCGACCACCCGGCTCGCATCGACCTGACCGTCGGCGGGCGCCACCGCGTCTCCCCGCGCACCGACGCATTGCTCGATTCTCTCGGCGGCAACTACGAGATCGTCTTGGGGCTCGACCCGCGCCAGGCGGACCGGCGCTCGCTGGACCACGCCCGCGACGTGCTCGACGCGTTCGCCCGGCGCTCGGACCGCGTCGGGTTCACCGAGCTCGACCTCGGGTCGTCGGCGGGCATCGGCCAGGCGGACGCGCTGATCGCGCGCATCGCCGACGAGCGCGGTGCAATCCTGGACGAGCGGGCGGCCCTGCTGACGACGGCGATCGACGAGCTCGACTCCGGGGCGACGTACTTCGAGCAGCTCGCGACCGGGCTCGCGGGCGTGCGCGACGCGATCCCCGCTGACGCGCCGGGCAGCGCCAACAACCGGGCGTACTTCGATCAGCGAGCCGCGGTCGCCCGCGTCGGCGCACGGGAGCTGCACGAGCTGGTCGAGCCGCTGCGGGCCGAGCTGACCGAGGGCTCGCTCCCGGGCGGGCTGACGGACTCGAACGCGATGCTCGAGCCGGCGCGGGCGTCGCTCAACGGGCTGCTCGGGCAGCTGGTGACGCTCGCGAGCGACCTCGACCAATTCGCCAACGCCGAGGCGATGCCCGGCGCCGCCCGCGACGCCGCGGTCCCGTGGGCGAAGAGCCTCCGCGGGCGCCGCGACCGGGTTTCGGTCGTCGCAGACCGAATGGACCGGGCCAAGCCGCTCTCGCTCGTCGATGCCGCGCGGGCGCTGCAGACCGGGCAGACGCTGCTCGTGATCGGCCCGCCCAACGAGGGCGTGCGGGCGATCGACCTGCTCGAGCTGCTCCCCCACTCGGACGCGCTCGAGCGCGCCGGCGTGACGGCGGGCGTGATCTTGGGCCAACGCGCCGAGCAACTCGTCTTCACCGCCCTCGCGACGCTCGCCCGCCCGGACCGCCCGATCGTCGTGCTCGTCCACGCCGAGGCGCAGGCCGGCGTGCTCGACTCGGGCCCGCTGTTCACCGACCTCCGGCGCCGCCTGGGCACGCGGGGGATCGACGTCGCCGAGTGGCCCGTCGCGGTCGAGGCGGACCACCCGGACCTGGGCGCGTACGAGGGCGACCGCGACCGGCCGGTCGTGTACGTCACGCTCACGCCAGACTCGACCGGCGGGTCCCGCGGCGACTCGGCGCAATCCGGGGCCGCCCGTGCGGGCATGCTCGGCGCCACCGTTTCACGCCTCATCGCGCGCGGCGAGCCGGTCCTCGTCTCGGCCAACCCCTCGATCTTCCCGACTTACGGCGACCCGGACCCGGTCGTCGCGCCC
>BQJQ01000269.1 GCA_021604785.1 Phycisphaeraceae bacterium | reverse complement strand
AAAGACCGTGAACCCTTCTATTCTTAGGGGCATATTGGCTGCCGCCATGACAGACTACCGAGAGGGGTTCATGGTCGATACCAAGTTGCTCGTGTCGGCGGAGGTATTTGCCGACTTTCTCGTGCAAGCCGAGGTCCTACTGGAGCACGACTATAAAGACGCGGCAGCGGTCATCATTCGCGCGGTGCTTGAGGATGGGCTCAGGCGCATATGCGTCTCGAATGGCATTGCGATCAGGGATCGAGCAGGGGTGGACGAACTTGCCCAGGCGCTCACGAAGCAGAATGTACTCACCGCCGTTCAAAAGAAGGAAATCGACGCTAAGCGCGAAGTCGGCAACGCCGCCGCGCATGGCCGGTTCAACGATTTCACAAAACAGGATGTCGTCGCGTTTCACGAGTTCGTTGTGCGACTGCTAGCAACACTGATTTGATCAAAGAAATCATCTTGTCTCCCTCGAGTCCAACCCCAACGACATCATTCCCGACGCTTTCAGCGGGTCAGTGTTTCAGCCTGTTACTGTCCCGAAGACACTGACCCGGGGTCGGGTCAGTGGCACGGGGGCAGGCTGCCTGACCGGACCTACGGTTTCCCGTGCCCACCGACCCCTTCTCAACCTTCTCCCACCTCGCCGGCGCCCTCGTCGCCGTCATCTGCGGCGTCGCCCTCATCCGACGGGCCCGCCCGGACGCCGGGCGGGTCATTGCGATGGGCGTCTTCGTCGCCTCCGCGGTCACGCTCCTGCTCGCCAGCGCGACGTTCCACGCCGTGCCCGCGGGCTCCGCCGCCCGCGGCGTCACCCAACGCCTCGACCACGCGGCGATCTTCGTGCTCATCGCCGGCACGTTCACGCCGTTGCACGTGATCCTGTTCCGCGGCGTGCTCCGATGGGGTGTGCTCGGGTTCGTGTGGGCGGCGGCGGTAGCCGGGATCGTCGTCAAGACCGTCTACTTCGCCAGCGTGCCCGAGTGGGCCGGCGTCGGGGCGTACCTGGCGCTGGGGTGGGTCGGGGCGTTGTCGATGGTGCTGGTGAGCCGGCGGTGCGGCGTGCGGTTCGTCTCGCCGCTGGTGCTGGGCGGGCTGGCGTACACCGTGGGCGCTTTGTGCGAGCTGACGGGCCAGCCGACGATCATCACGGGCGTGGTCGGCTCGCACGAGGTCTTCCACGTCGCGGTGCTCGTCGGGCTGGGGTGCATGTGGATGTTCATCCGCCGGATCGCGCCCGGCGTGCCGGAGATGACGGTGGCCGGGGCGATCGGGGGCACCCGGAGCGTCCGCGCCGCGGCATGATCAATTCTTGATCAACGTTGCAGGGCCGAGCGGGACGGGATTCAGAGCAATCCGAGTTCACGTTGCGTCTTCTTGGGGAGCTTCTGCGCGATGAGCCCGTGTGCTTTGGTGAGCAGGCGGCGCAGCTCGGGCATCGTGATCTTGGCGTCGGGCAGCACCTTCACCCACCCCATGCGCGCGGCGTACGGCGCGGGGATGATGCCCTCCATCTCTGTCAGCCGGTCGAAGTCGTCCTCGTCACACTGGAACGAGAACTGCCGCTGATCTTCGAGGTCGAACATCACATACATCTTCGTGACGACGGAGAACACCAGCGCGGCGCCCCATTTCACATCTTCGGTCGTGCCCACGAGTGTGCGGCAATGCTCGGTCAGTCTCGCCCGCCCGCCGGGGCGTTCCGGGCTTGCGGGCCTGGGGGTTCGCTTCGCCATGCCCGATAGGGTATCGGGCTGGGTACACAAGGAGAACCATGGAGCAAGGCGTGGACCCCGCGTCGGTGGGGGGGTTACAATTGTCAGATGGGGAAGTGCCGGGGTGCTGTGATACTTGTGTTGGGTGCTCTGCTCGCGTCGTTGACGGCGTGCGGCGGGATGGCCGCGCCGCGCCACCGGATCGGGTCGCTGCCCTTCCCCGGGCCCAAGACCATCTACACGCTGGCCGATCCGGACGACCTGGGCATGCACCGGTATCAGGTCGCGATCGGGGCGGCGTTGTCGCCCTCGGCCGAGGCGCAGCGGGGGACGATCTACACCTGCCGCGCCGGGTTCCTCGACATGGCGCACCTCCGCCTGAGCGTGGACTGGATGCGGTACGCGCACGTGAAGATCGAGCGGGCGATGCTCAAGGGCAAGACGGAGGCGTCGTTCGTCGGGCCGGACGATGAGATCGTGCACATCTCGATTGTCTACCCGCCCGTGTGGGATGAGATCCCCGAGGGCGCGAAGCAGCGGGCGCTGGATGCCGGTGCGTTGCGTGGCGCGGCACGCGCGTCCTATCTCATCTGGACCTGGCACGAAGCGATTACCCACGAGGGGCACTCCACGTTCCTGCTCATCTCGGAACGCGGGTCGGCGTTCGGGTACGACGACATGACGTCGCACGCGGTCGGGCTCGCGATCGGGTCGGCGACGCTCGCGGACGAACGACCGTTCAACGAGGCGGCGACGGAGCACTTGGCGAGCCAGCTCGAAGAACTCGGCGTTGTGTCGCGTGATGAATGCGCCGAAGTGGTCGGCTCGCTCGAGGGCGTGTGGTGGGAGCGATCGGGCCCGCTGATGCGGGAGTTCGACGCGGGGCTGGCGAGCGGGCGGATGGGCGTTCGGCTCGTGCCGGGCGTGGCGGCGTGCCCGGGGGCTCGGCCTGCGGAACTCCCGGTGCCC
>BQJQ01000268.1 GCA_021604785.1 Phycisphaeraceae bacterium | reverse complement strand
AGGCGGGCCTCCCGGGTCGGAAACGTTCGGGGGCCATCGCGAGGATGGTGGGGATTACGGGGATCGAGCCGGCGCGGTCCCAGATGAGCAGGCCCAGCGCGTAGACGAGCCCGGCGACGGTCGGGAGGACGACGATCTCCGCGGCGGGCGTCATGGCGGGCACTGTACGGGAGACGCCCCAGGCGGCGAGCACGCCGGCCCCGGCCAGGGCGAAGGGGATGAAGGTGCGGGCGTAGATGGACCAGGCGCGGGCGCCGATGAGCCTGGCGATCATGCCGTAGCGGATGGTCTGGGCGCCGAAACCGACGACGGCGAGGGTCCATGCGATGCCCTCGAGCCCGGCGCCGCGGGCCATGGGGACGAGCGTGGCGGCGAGCATGATCAGCATGATGGTGTGGTAGTAGCTGACCCAGGCGGGCTTGCCCACGGCCAGGAATACGCTGGTGGTGGCGCCGCCGAGCGCGCGGCAGGCGCCCCAGACGGCCAGCAGCGGCATGATTTTCCCAAGCATCTCCCACCCCGGGCCCAGCGCCAGCGTGACGAACGCGGGCGAGGCGACGATGATCAGCGTCATCGCCCCGGTGACGAAGACCGAGACGACCAGGAACGAACGCAGGAAGGCGCTGCGGAGCCGGTCCGGGTCGTCCTGCAGGCGCGAATAGGCGGGGAATGCGACTCGGGAGACGACGGTGTTGAGCTCGGTCATCGGGAGGACGGCGAGCATGGTGCCCAGGGTGTAGACGCCCATCTCGGCCGTGGTGAGGGCGCGTCCGACAACGAAATCCGCGCCGCGCGTCACCAGCAGGCTGATGACGCCGGTGAGCAGGAGCCAGGCGCCGAAGCGGACGAGCTCGAGGAACCGCGGCATGGACCACCCGGGGCGCCAGGGCTCGCGGATGAGGACGTACGAGAGGACGACGGCGGCGGCGACGCCGACGACCTTGCCCCAGACCAGCGCCATGATGCCCGGGTCGATGAGCAGCCAGGTGATGACGATGACGAACTCGAGGACGGGCGTGCCGACGTCGATCGCGATGATTTTGCCGAAGTGGAGGTCGCGTTCGAGCCCGACGCCGGCAATGTTGATGACGCCGCGGAGGGCGGGGATGATCGCGAAGGCCTGGAGGATCGGGGCGGCGGCGGGCTCGCGGAACCAGCCCGCGATCAAGGGGGCGCCGAAGAACATGGCGAGGGCGATGATGAACCCGCGGGCGGCTTGGAAGGTGAAGGCGGTGCCGTAGTAGGGGGCGATGTCGCCCGAGCGTTGGATGAGGGCTTTGCGGATGCCGAGCTGGCTTAAGACCTCGATGGTGGCGATGGTGAGGAGCCCGATGCCGATGACACCCATGCTCTCGTCGCCGCGCATGCGCGAGAAGATGAGCAGCTCGACGGCGCCGAGGAGGCGCGCGCCAACGCGGAAGAGGGTGAGCCCGGCGGCGCCGCGGGTGGCGCGCTTGCCGAAGGTGTCGGCGGGGGCGCCCGCGGTGGGCGGGGGCGGGTTGCCCGGGGCGCTGTCCATGGTTGGTGGTCTTACTGGTCGTGCCCGGTGAACTCGGGCATCGCGTGCCCGGCGTCCATGAGCGTTTTCTCGCGTGAGGCGAGCTCGGCGTCGTGGTCCACCATCATCGCCGCGAGCTCTTCGACCGTCGTTTCGGGGACCCACCCGAGCTTGGCTTTCGCCTTGGCCGGGTCACCCAGCAGCAGCTCGACCTCGGCCGGGCGGAGGTAGCGGGGGTCGAACTCGACGTGGTCCTCGAAGTTGAGCCCGGCGTGGTTGAACGCCAGCTCGGCGAACTCGCGGACGGAGATCGTCTTGCCCGTCGCGATGACGTAGTCGTCGGGGGTCTCCTGCTGGAGCATCATCCACATCATCTTCACGTAGTCGCCGGCGTATCCCCAGTCGCGCTTGGAGTCGAGGTTGCCCAGGAAGATCTTGTCCTGCAGCCCGAGCTTGATGCGGCCGACGGCGCGGGTGATCTTGCGGGTGACGAAGGTCTCGCCGCGGCGGGGGGATTCGTGGTTGAAGAGGATGCCGCACGACGCGTGCAGGTCGTAGCTCTCGCGGTAGTTGACGGTGGCCCAGTGGGCCATGACCTTGGCACAGGCGTAGGGCGAGCGGGGGTAGAACGGCGTCGTCTCGGTCTGGGGCACCTCGACGACCTTGCCGTATTGCTCTGAGCTCGACGCTTGGTAGTAGCGGACGTCCTGCCCGGATTTTTCTTTGAACTCGCGGACGGACTCGAGCAGGCGAAGCGCGCCCATGCCCACGGTGTCGGCGGTGTAGATCGGGGCGTCGAAGGAGACGCGGACGTGCGACTGCGCGCCGAGGTTGTAGACCTCGTGCGGCTTGACGCGGTCCATGAGTTTGTCGAGGACGTTGGCGTCGCAGAGGTCGCCGTAGTGGAGCTTGAGCTTGGGGTCGGGGTTGTGGGGGTCCTGGTAGAGGTGGTCGATGCGGCCGGTGTTGAACGAGGAGGCGCGGCGGATGATGCCGTGGACCTCGTACCCCTTGGCGAGGAGGAACTCGGCGAGGTAGGACCCGTCCTGGCCGGTGATGCCGGTGATGAGGGCGCGGCGGTCGGTCGTGGCGGGGGTGTGATCGGGCATGGTGGTTCTCGTTGCGTGTGCTCGGGGTTTGGGGTCGATATCGGCCCGAGCGCGGGTCGCCTGAGGCGAATGCCACGGTAGGGGGTGCCCTGGGCGGGCGTGGACCGGGGGTACGCCCGCGGCGTGCGGGTTGTTC
>BQJQ01000267.1 GCA_021604785.1 Phycisphaeraceae bacterium | reverse complement strand
CGATGCCGGCGGGGTTCTTGTGATCGGCTTGTCTGACGGTGTGGGCGGGGGCCGGTCAGCGGACCGGCGGTGCATCGCCCTGATACGCCTTGATGTCGGCAGGAGCCGGCGCGACGACGCCGATCACCCGGTCGTGGCGTTGCCGCCGGCTCGGGTTGTCGGGTCGTGTGGTCATGGCGTGGCTCCGGGACCGCGGATGAACCGCGGGCACGGAAGATAGAGCGGCGTGGGGGCGAAGTCCTCACGGGCGATCAAAAAAGAAAGCGAATGGGGCGCGGGGCGCGGTTGGGCTACGCGTTCGCGGACGGTGGGCGGGGCTTGCGGGTGATGAAGGCCCAGAGCTTCTGCGGCCACTTGGGGTCCATGGTGGGGCGCTCGATGAGGGCGAAGAGGACGGCGCTGACGGCGAGCGCGGGGACGGACGCGGCGGCGATGTAGATGAGGCGCCAGTACCAAGTGGGGTCGGGGTCGAAGACGGCGAAGAAGGGGTGTCGGAAGGCGGCGATAACGGTGAAGTGCCAGAGGTAGATGGTGTAGCACATGCCGCCGACGATGACGACGGGTGTGAAGCGGAAGAGGCGGCGGAGGAGGTCGCCGCGGAAGACGGCGACGTAGCCGGCGAGGATGAGCCAGGGGGTGATGAGGGTGGGGGCGATGTCGTAGGCCTTGAAAAGGAAGACGCCGGCGAGGGCGGCGAAGCCTGCGAGGTCCCACATGCCGCTCTTGGTTTGGTTGTCGCCGAGCCCGGTGAGGTAGAAGTCGGCGAGGAGGAGCCCGACGAGGAAGTAGGGGGCGTGGTTGAGGATGGTGAGACCGTGGATGGGCTTTTCGACGCCGAAGAAGTGGGAGAAGGCGAGGATGGCGGCGCCGATGATGGCGCGGCGGAGGGCGGGGGTGCTGATCGCGAAGACCCAGGTGATGATGGGCGCGAGGATGTAGAACTGGACTTCGATCTCGAGGGACCAGGCGATGACGGCGATGGAACTGGCTTCGCCGTAGATGGCGTTGTGGAGGTAGCAGCACGAGGCGCCGTAGTGCGTGAGTATGTCGGGGAGGGCGCCGGACTCGTGCCCGATGACGACGCGCTCGACGATTTGCTTGGCGGCGAAGATTGTGAGCGCGAAGATGTAGGGCGGCTCGAGGCGGGTGATGCGGCGGAGGAAGTACTTCTTGAGCGAGGGGGCTTGCTTGCCGTGGAGGTGTTTGTTGGCGAAGGGGACGGCGAGGATGAAGCCTGAGATTGCGAAGAAGAGGGGGACGCCGTATTCGCCGGTGCTGAGGATCTTGAGGAGCCAGGCGTCGAAGGCGGTGCCGTCGGTGATGTCGCCGGTGTAGTGGCCGAAGTTGGCGGCGGCGTGGAAGAAGAGGACGGAGAGGATGGCGATGGAGCGGAGGCCGTCGATCTCGGGGATGAGGCGGCGGCCCGAGGTGCGTCGGGAGAGCAGGGAGACCAGGGTGTCGCGGAGGGCGATCATGCGGCGGGGTCCTCATCGGGCCGGGCGGGCAGCGTAGTCGATCGAGACCCCCGAAACCGACCCCGAATGGGGGTTCTGAGCCGCTCGGTGCGGGTCGTGCCGATAGACTGGGCGGTGTGCGGCAGACGGCGGGGGGACGGTTGGGAGAGGGCCGGAGCATGGGGCGGCAGCGATGACGACGACCGCGGTGTACGCCGGCAGCTTTGACCCGCCCACGAACGGGCATGTGTGGATGATCGAGCGGTCGGCGAAGCTGTTCGACCGGCTGCTGGTGGCGGCGGCGGACAACCCCGAGAAGAAGTATTCGTTCGACCTGGAGCAGCGGCTGGGGTGGCTGGGCGAGATCTGTGCGCCTTGGGACAACGTCGAGGTGGTGCGGATCGAGAACCAGTTCCTGGCGCACTTCGCGCGGGACCGGGGTGCGAAGTTCGCGGTGCGCGGCATCCGAGACGAGGACGATTACCAGTACGAGCGCGGGATGCGGTATGTGAATTCGGATTTGAACGAGGATCTGACGACGGTGTTTTTGATGCCGCCGCGGGAGCTGTGCCAGATCAGCTCGAGCTTCGTGAAGGGGATGGTCGGGCCGGAGGGTTGGGAGGGCGTGGTGACGCGGTACGTGCCGGCGAACGTGTTCGCGTCGTTGCGCGCGGCGGAGTAGTGGATTCCAAAACGGCGCGTCGGTCGACCCCGCGATGCGAGGCCGACCGACGGCTTACTCCCCTGCTGTTACACCCCACCAAGAGCAGGGGATTTGTGCTGACTAGCGGCGGCGGCGCGTGAGCGCGAGCCCCGCGATGCCCAGCGCGAGCCCGGAGGCGGGCGCGGGCACGGTGACGAGTTGGCGGAAGACGCGGACGTTGTCGAGCCCCCAGCTCTCGTCTTCGATGCTCTGTGAGGTGGTGCCTCGGAACTTGAATTCGAGCTCGCTGACGGCGTCGGACAGGAGGAAGTCGACACGGATGTCGCGGTAGACGGAGTCCTTGAACTCGCCCCAGCCCATGTCGTAGGGCCCTTCGTCGGCGATGCGGAAGTTGTCCTCGCCGCCTCTGTGGTTGGTGAGGAACTCGTCGAAGACCATGGTGCCGTTGATTTTGGTTCGGAAGAAGTCGTTGCCGAAGGACGCGTCCTGGCCGTCCCACGAGTCGATGAGGTTGAGGTCGAAGACGAGGGAGTAGACCCAGACGTCGCCGGTCGAGCGGGCGGGGCCGGTCGGGCCGATCTGCGGGAGCTCGTCGATGGGCAGGACGGGCGGGTCGATGATTGGGTCGGG
>BQJQ01000266.1 GCA_021604785.1 Phycisphaeraceae bacterium | reverse complement strand
CAGACACCCCACCCGAAACCGCCCGCAAAGCCGCGGCCACGCTGCTCCGCACTGGGCGCCGGCTACCCGCGCACGAACCGCACCGTCCGCCCGAGCGCGTCGACGTGATCAACCCGGTACCCCGCGTCCAGCCACGCCCGCGCCTGAGGGTGCCCGTCCGCGTTGTTTCCCCACCATTCCCGGAGATTGCACGCCGTGTCCGGCAGCGATGCCCCGATCAACCGCTCGATCTCATCGAACGACAGGGTCGTGCGCGCACCGCCATGCTGCGACAACCAACTCTGCAGCGGATCGTACTTGCCCATCCCGGACACCCCCGAAGAAACTCCGCGGCACCGTTCCCGCGTTCACCCCCGAACGACTGATCCTCACCCCTCCCGCAAAATCTTCTCCATCTTCCTCCCCTTGGCCAGCTCGTCCACGAGCTTGTCCATGTACCGAGCCTTCCGCGTCAGCGGCGTCTCGATGTCCTCGATCCGATACCCACAGATCACCCCCGTGATCAGCTTCGCCTTCGGGTTGAGTTTCGCCTGCTTGAAGAACTCCTTGACCGTCACTTTGTCGTCGATGCACTTCTGCAGCTGCGTGTCCGTGAACCCGGTCAGCCACCGGATCACCTCGCGCAGCTCCTCCTCGGTCCGCCCGTTCTTCACGATCCTGCTCAGATAGTGCGGGTAGAACGAGGCAAAGACAATCTCAGCGACACGTTTGTCGTGCTCGGGCGTGGTCGTGGGCATGGGGTGATCTCCATCGATGGGGTTCACGCCATGGTATGACGGGGCGCCGTCAACCCCAAGCCGCGGGATCTCAATCCCGCGGTCCCCAAGCAAGGCGCGGTATCCTGCGCGCATGCCCACCAAACCCACCACCGTGAAGGCCTACCTCGACGCGCTCCCCGAAGACCGGCGCAAGGCGCTCAGCGCCGTCCGGGCGACCATCCGCAAGAACCTCCCCAAGGGCTACGCCGAGGGCATCCAGTACGGCATGATCGGTTACTTCGTCCCCCACTCGATCTACCCGCCCGGCTACCACTGCGACCCCAAGCAGCCCCTCCCCTTCGCGTCCCTCGCGTCGCAGAAGAACCACATGGGCCTGTACATGTTCTGCCTCTACAACGACAAGGGGGCGCAGGACAAGTTCGCCCGCGACTGGAAAGCCGCGGCTGGCAAGCTGGACATGGGCAAGTCGTGCGTCCGGTTCAAGAAGCTCGAGGACGTCCCGCTGGACGTGGTGGGCAGGGCGATCAAGGCGATGCCGGCCAAGAAGTTCGTCGCGCAGTATGAAGCCAACCTCGAAGCCTCCGGCATGACGCACCTCGGCAAGAAGGCGACGACAACCGCCGGCGCGCGCAAGAAGACGGCGAAGAAGACTGCCAAGAAGGTCTCAAAGAAGCCCGCAGCCAAGAAGGTGGCTAAGAAACCAGCCGCGAAAAAGGCCCCCCGGCGGGCGCGCTGATCGAGCGCGCGCTACCCGAGGGCGCGTCGGATGACGACGAACCCGCCGCAGACGGCGCCGCAGAGGAGCCAGAGGACGAGCACCGAGTGCGCGAAGAAGGGGATGATGCTCAGGGCGATGCCGCCGAAGAGGGCGAGGGGGTCCTCGGACTTCTTGCCGTAGATGAACGCGGCCATCCCGATGAGCCCGATGAGCAGGCCCGAGAAGAGCACGGCGGGGGACATGTCAAACATGGGCGCCTCCGGGCGCGCATCGGGCGGCGCCGGGGGGCGGATGACACCCGGTGTGAAATGGCGCCGTGATCGGTAGGGTGTGTGCGGCTGGTGACGCGCGGGTGGTCCGGGGGGGATCGCGTGTGACGGGTGGGCGGCCCGGCGGTAGGCTCGGGGTATGAACGCGACCCGAACCGTGCCGGCCCTGCTTGTGCTTGTGTTGCTGTTGCCCGGGTGTGCGATCACCCGGCACGGGGAGCTCAAGCGGGTGTCGCGGCGGGTGGAGTCGCGGCTGCAGGATGAGCAGTCAACGGCGCTTCGGACGCGTTTCGACTCGCGCCTGGCGCGCGACCAGCGTCTCGACCATCTCACCTCACTGCGGTACACGCTCTCCGCGGCGAACGTCGGGCTGGCGACCGTGCCGCGTCTCGTGCCCGAGCCGCAGCGGCCGATGGCGTACGACGTGCTCGAAGAGGTGTACTCGACGATCGACTGGAACATCCCCCTGGGCCCGGGCGACGCGCTGCGGCCGCTGCCCGACGCGTTCTCGGGTGGGGTGCTGGACCTGCTCTGGCTGAGCGAGCGCCCGGCGGCGGGCCCGGGCGGATCACCCACGATCGTGCCGATTGAGGAGTGATGGGGTGCTGCTGAAGTCGGATGCAGCCGCGGGGCGGGGCGGCGGTAGCGTCCGCATGATTCGGATGCTCATGGCGAGCGCGGTCCTCGGGATCGGCGCTGGTGCGGCTGTTGTGGGTGAGCCGGCGGCGACCGGGGAGGTCGTGGGGGCGTACCTCGCGGACATGGCCGCGCGGGATCACGACGCGCTGGGGGCGCACCTGGCTGACGATGTTCGGTTCGACGATCGGATGACGACGCGGTGGTACCCCGGCGGGGCGCAGGCGGACGATCGGGCGGGGCTGCTGGCGTTGGAGCGGTCGTGGGGGGACAGCCCTTGGAAGCTGCGCGAGCCGTGGTCGATCGAGCGCGGGGATTGGGTGCTGACGGTGACGCGGCTGGCGGGGGAGGACGCTCAGACGGGGGAGATGGTGGAGTCGCCGTTCTCGACGTTGCTGCGGGTGGAGG
>BQJQ01000265.1 GCA_021604785.1 Phycisphaeraceae bacterium | reverse complement strand
CGAGCTCCCCTGGCCGCACCGCTGGGGCGACGAGACGGGCGCCCGCGGCGTCATCGTCCCCCTCGAAGGCCCGCTGAGCGTCTGGGACAGCGTCTGGCTGGGCGAGCACCACGCCTGGCGGTCCCGCGAGGTCGAATACGCCGACGCCGCCGCCCTGGGCGAGGCCTTCGGCGAGCCCGCCGGATTCAAATTCCGCACCGAGGGCCCCGGCTCGTTCCTCTTCGTCCGCGACGGCCGCTTCAGCGAGCCCGACCCGCCCCCCGTGCCCGAGCCGACGGCGGCCGACCCGGCCGAGATGTTCAAGTACGTCAGCGCGACGGTCACGCGCACGTGGGAGTCCGTCCCGGGCGTCGAGCTCCAACGCACCTGGTTCGCGCTCTACGACCCGTACGGTATCGACGCGGACGACTCACGCGGCACCATCGTCCTCCTCCCGGGCATGTTCGGCACCCCCGAGCCCGTCATCGAATCGGTCATCAAGTCCCAGCGTGCCCGCGGGTGGTCGGTCCTTCGCATGATGAGCCACCCGTCGCGGTTCACCGAGCGCCTCGAAGTGCCCGTGGACGCGGACGACCCGACCGAAGCCGCCGAGATCTTCGCGAGCCACCTGACCGACCGCGCCGCCGAGTGCGCGTTCGCGACCGAGGCCGCAGTCGATCACGCCCGCACGCTCCGCCCGGACCTCGACGACAAGCCCGTGGTGCTGCTGGGCATGAGCGGCGGCGCGATCGCCCTGCCGACGGTCCACGCCCTGCGCCCGGACCTGTACGACGGCGCGATTCTCGTCGCCGGCGGCGTGAACTTCCTGGGCATCAACCTCGAGAGCAACTACGCGTCCTTCATCGACGCGATCCACGCGCAGTGGGGGCCCGAGGGCGGTGACCCCGTGCCGCCCACGCCCGATCAGCGCGACGCGCTCGTACAGGCCTACACGGAGCGCGCGCACTTGGACGGGTATTACCTCGCCGAAAGGCTCACCGACAAGCCCACGCTGATCATCCACGGCTCGTCGGACCGGGCCGTCCCCGCGCACCTGGGCGAGCAGCTCTGGGAACGCGCCGGGCGCCCCGAGCGATGGACGTTCCCCGTCGGGCACGAGCTGGTTTTTCTCGCCCTGCCGACGCAGACCGGGCGGATGGACAGGTGGATCGCGGAGCACATCGAGGGTGTGTCTGCCGAGCCCGAGCACGCCGACCACGAGTTGACACAATGACCGCGCCGCTCGTGCTGGGCGTCAGCCCGTACCACCTCACGGGTCCGTCCCCGGCCGCGATGGCCGCACTGCTCTTCGCGGACTACGCCGTCACGATCGTCCCCACGCCGCCGGGTGAGCCGGACCGAAATCGCGCCCGCCGTGCCGCAGAGACCGTGCCGAGGTTCGTCGAGTTGGTTGATCGGTGGCGATGGTCCGTGCCGCTGTGGCTCGAGGGCGTGCTCCGAGCCGACCACGCGGGAGAGGACCCCTCGCAGCACGTGCACGAGATGGTCCGCGCGATCGAGACCCGCGACGACCTCGAACCGCTCCGCCGGTTTCTGCACCCCGACCGGGATGCGGACGACCGCGTCTGGCTCGACGCCGTCGCGTCCGACCTCCTCCGCGGCGGCCCGGACCCCGGGCTCGCGGTCCCCGTGACCGCGGCGCTGGATGTCTTCTGCGCCGAGTCGAGCCTGACCGCCGTCCGGTGCGACCCGACGTCCGTCGCCGAGCGGGCCGAGGCGAAGCTGGCCGACCGGATCGCCCGCGTGGCGGCCCCCGGGTTCATCGAGTGCTCCGCCGAGCGACTGCTCGAAGCGCGCGACCTGCTCGCGCCCGAGCTCGGAGCGCTGCGCGCCGGGCTCGCAGCCTCCGCCCCGCAGGCCGACCTCCGCGCGGCGGCGGACGCGTATGCGCGCGCGTTCGAGGCCCACCGCGAGCGGCTGCACCGCGTCGAGGACGAGGCGGACCCCCGCGTTCGCTCAGCGATCTTCTCGCTCGAGTTCGCCCGCCTGCCCGCGGACGCCGCGTTGCAATCGAGCGTCCTCGCCGCCGTCGCGACCGGCGCCGCCCGCGCCTCGCGGCGCCCGCCCGAGCCGCCCAACGGCACCCCGGCACCCGGGGCACCCCTCTCGGCGGTCTTCGTCCGCGTCGTCGGGCGCCCCGCCGCGGTCGCCTAGCATCGCGCATGCCCGAGCCCGACACGCAGCACGCGCCCAACCGACTCGCGCACGAAACCAGCCCGTACCTCCTCCAGCACGCCCGAAACCCCGTCGATTGGCGTCCGTGGGGCCCCGAGGCCTTCACCGAGGCACGCCGGCGGGACGTCCCCATTTTTCTCTCCGTCGGGTACTCCACGTGCTACTGGTGCCACGTGATGGAGCGGGAAAGCTTCGAGCACAAGCCCACCGGCGCACTCATGAACGAGAAGTTCGTCTGCATCAAGGTGGACCGCGAGGAGCGCCCCGACGTCGACGAGATCTATATGGCCGCGACGGTCACGATGACCGGCTCGGGCGGGTGGCCCATGTCGGTCTTCCTGGAGCCGCGCACGCTCAAGCCCTTCTACTGCGGCACCTACTTCCCCCGCGAGCCCATGCACGGGCGCCCGTCGTTTACCCAGGTGCTCGACGCGATGTCCAACGTCTGGCGGGACCAGCGCGACGAGGTGCTCGCCCAGGCGGATCGGTTGGCCGAGGCTGTGACCGAGTCGCTCGGACGCTCGCGCGCGCCGGTGCGCGTCGGGAGGCCGCAGGTGGAGCGCGCGGTGCAGGCGCTGCTCGCCGGGTTCGACCGTGCCAACGCCGGCTTCGGGGGTGCTCC
>BQJQ01000264.1 GCA_021604785.1 Phycisphaeraceae bacterium | reverse complement strand
GCTTGGCCTCCGACTTATGTAGGTGCTTTTGCCGGCCATGTTCGGGCCGGTGATCAGGGCGAGCCCGGCGGGGGCGTCGGGTGTTGCGAGCTCGCAGTCGTTGGGGACGAAGGAGCGGCCGAGGTGCTCGTCGAGCACGGCGTGGCGGCCGGCGTGGATGGTGAGGGTCGGCGTATCGACCACCTCCGGGCGCACCCACCCGCGTCGGCGGGCCTTGAGCGCGAACCCGAGGAGCACGTCGAGCTCGGCGGCGGCGTCGGCGAACGCGGACAGGGACGCGACGTGCGCGCGGGCGAGCTCGCACAGGCCGCCGAAGATCTCGCGTTCGCGCTCGACGGCGCGCCCCTCGGCGGTGGAGGCCCGCTCCTCGAAGGTCTTGAGCTCGGGCGTGATGTACCGCTCGGCGTTCTTGAGCGTCTGCTTGCGGGTGAAGATGTCCGGGGCCCGGGCCGCCTGGCCCGCGGGCAGCTCCAGGTAGTAGCCGAAGACTTTGTTGAAGCCGACCTTGAGGCTCGGGAGGTCGAACTCGGCGATGATCTTCGCCTGGTACTCGGCGAGCCACGCGCCCGCGTCCTTCTGGAGCCCGCGCGCCTCGTCCACTTCTGTGTCGTAGCCGTCGCGGATGAGACCGCCCTCGCGGAGGTGGGCGGGCGGGTCGTCCACGCACGCGGTGGCGATCGCATCGCCCAGTTTGCCCAGCTCGGGGGCGAGCGCGGCGAGGCGTTCGCGGTGGGCGCTCAGCGGGGCGGACTGTTCGAGTGAGGCTTCGAGCGTACGCGCCCGGGCGCCGGCTTCGCCCAGCGCGACGAGGTCGCGGGGGGTGGTCCTGCCGAGGGCGACGCGGCCGGCGATGCGGGCGACGTCGGCCATCCCGTCGAGGGCTTGGCCCACCGCTTCGGCGAGGGCGGTGTCGTTCACGAACGCTTCGACCGCGTCCTGACGCGCGCGCACGGCGTCGGTATCCGCCAGCGGGCGGGTCAGCCACGCTCGGATCAGGCGCTTGCCCATCGGCGTGCGCACGACAGAGCGAGGTGTATCGACGCTGCGCAGGAAGACGCCCACGAGCGAGCCCTCGACCGGGTCGGCGTCGGCGGCGCGGATGGTGCGTTCGATCTCGAGCGCGCGCAGGGTCGTGGCGTCGAGCACGCAGATGCCCTCGGTCGGCTCTCGGGCCGGGGGGCGGAGGTGGGCGAGGGTGGCGCGTTGGCGCTGGAACTCACCGCCGCTGGTGGCGTCGGTGGTGTCGCGCTCGATCGCCTGGGTCTCGCGGAGGTAGCGGATGACGGCGCCCGCGGCGCGCACGGACGGGGCGTCGGCGTCGAGCCCGAACCCGTCCACGCCGGCGACGCTGAACTGCTCGCGGATCGCTTCGAGGGCCTCGGTGTGCCCGAAGTGCCACCCGGGGCGGCCGGTCAGCGCGGCCCCGGCGGGGTCGGCGAGGGCCTGCACGCGGGCGGGTGTCTCGCCCGTCGCGGGCTCGGCGAAGAGCACCTCGCGCGCGCCCAACGCGGCGAGCCGGTCGGCGAGGCGCGCCGGGTGGGCGTCGATGACGGTGAACGCGCCGGTGGAGGGTTCGACGACCGCAACGCCGGCGCGCTCCTCGTCGTCGAAGGCGACCGCGGCGAGCAGGCACTCGCTGTCGTCATTGAGCAGTGCCTCGTCCGAGAGGGTGCCCGCGGTGATGACCTGCGTGACGCCGCGCTTGACGACGCCCTTGGCCTGGGCGGGGTCCTCGAGCTGGTCGACGATCGCGACGCGGTGGCCCAGGTCGACGGCCATCTTGAGGTACTTGGTCTTCTGGTGGTGGGGGACGCCGGCCATGGGGATCGGGCTCGAGCGGCTCGAGACGGTGAGCCCGAGGTCGCGGCCGACGACCTCGGCGTCTTCGCCGAACATCTCGTAGAAGTCGCCCATGCGGAAGAAGATGAGGCAGCCCGGGTGCTCGGTTTTGAAGCGCTTGTACTGGCGCATCGCCGGCGTGTCCCACGGGTCCCTTGGCATGGGACGAGCATAGGGGACGGTGGGGGGTGCCGGGCTCTACCATTGGGACATGAGGACCACGGGCAAAGCCGGGCAGAAGGCCGCCGCGTCGCGGGCGCGCGAGGTGGCGGCGGACGTGCTCCGCGCCGAGTCGGACGCCGTCGCGGGCGTCGCGGCTCGGTTGGATGACGCATTCGACCGGGCTGTGGGGCTGGTGACGGCGTGCACGGGGTCGGTGATCGTCACGGGCATCGGCAAGAGCGGGCTGATCGGGGCGAAGATCAGCGCGACGCTCGCGTCGATGGGCACGCCCAGCCACTTTCTGCACGCGACCGAGGCGGCGCACGGCGACCTGGGGCGCGTGCGCCCGGGGGACGTTGTGCTGCTGCTGAGCTACGGCGGCGCAACCGAAGAGGTCATCTCGCTCGCGGCGTTGTTGCGGCAGGACAAGGTGAAGACGATCGGAATCTCGCGCGGGCCCGGGACGCGGCTGGCGTCGCTGGTGGACGCAGCGCTGAGCGTGGGGGATGTCGCCGAGGCGTGCCCGCACAACCTGGCGCCGACGTCGAGCTCGACGGCGATGCTCGCGATGGGCGACGCGTTGGCGATGGCCGCGGCGGACGCGCGGTCGTTCTCCGCGGAGGACTTCAAGCGTTCGCACCCCGGCGGGCTGCTGGGGCGGCAGATGATGCCGCTGACCGAGGTGATGCGGTTCCGGGCTGGCGACAACCTGCCGCTGGTGCCCGCGTCGGGGACGGTCCGGGAAGCGCTGGCGCACGCGGAGCAGGCCGAGCGGCGCGCGGGCGCGCTGCTGCTGGTGAACGACGCGGGGGCGCTGGCGGGGATCCTGACCGACGCGGACGTGCGCCGGCGGCTGGTCCGCGAGGGGCCG
>BQJQ01000263.1 GCA_021604785.1 Phycisphaeraceae bacterium | reverse complement strand
CTCGAACGAGGCGTTCATCCTCATGATGAAGGCCGCCCCGCGGGCCACCGTCGTCGGCGGGACCACGCAGGGCAGCTCGGGCAACCCCAAGCCCCACGAACTGGGCAACGGCGTGACGGCCTGGGTCCCATCGTGGCAGGCGATGACCCCCGACGGCACGCCCTTCGAGGGCGTCGGCATCCAGCCCGACGTGCCCGTCGAGCTCGACCCGGCGGCCCTGAACCGCACAGACCCCGCCCTCCAACAGGCCCTCGACCACGCCCGCGGCCGGTAACAGGGGCCGGATCCCGCTCAAGCCGCCCCCGCGCACGTCCGATCACCTCCCTGTGATCCGCTCTCTCGATCAACGCCGCCGGGCTGTGTTCAGGCGCGCCCTGATGGCCGTTTGCGCGGTGCTCGCGTTGGGCACGGCGGGGTTCATGTGGACCGAGGGGTGGACGCCCTGGCACGCGTTCTACTTCACCGTCGTCACCATCTCGACCGTCGGGTACGGCGACTACGGGCTCAGCCACAACGGACGCGTCCTCACCGTCGGCGTCATGTTCACGGGAATCGGCACGCTCACCTACGCGATCGGCGAGTTCATCCGCATCGCCATCGCCCTGGGCATGGAAACGGAGCGACACATGCTGCAGCAGATCCGGCTCATAAAACAACACGTCATCGTCTGCGGCATGGGCCGGATCGGGCGTGTCGTCTGCGAAGAACTCCACGAGGCGTCCCGCCCATTCGTCGTGCTTGATTCGGATCCTGAGCGGATCGCCGAGGCGACCGAGCTGGGGTACCTCGCTGTGCGCGGTGACGCGTCGGACGAACGCATCCTCGAGAAGGCCGGCATCGAGCGCGCCGAAAGCGTCGTCTGCGTCGCGAACACGGACGCCGCGAACATCGTCATCGCGTTGACGGCCCACCACACCTTCCCGCACCTGACCATCTACGCGCGGGCCGAGCACGGCCCGTCTGTCCGCAAACTCAAGCGAGCCGGCGCGACACACGTTGTCTCCCCCACGCTCGTCTCGGGGCGCCGGATCGCACAGGCGCTGCTCCGCCCGACGGCGGCGGCCCTGCTCGACCCGGACGATGAACGCGACGGCAAGATCCGGCTCGCCGAGATCCATATCGAGGGCAAGTGCCCCCTCACGGGCACCATGATCGCCGACGTCGGGCGGGACCACGAACGCCTGGTGTTCGTCGCGATCGAGCACGCGTCGGGGGACGTCTCACCACGGCCCGACCCCCACGCCAAGCTCACCGACGGCGATGTGCTCCTGGTCGCGGGGATGCCCGAGGACCTGGTCCGGTTTATCGACCGGGCGACGCCCCTGTCCGCAGCCGCCTGAACGGCACATCGCCCACGCGGCGCGGCCCCCCGTTCGGATACCGAGCCCGAACACCCGCACCGCAGAACGCACGTGCGGGTGCATCGCATTGCGTGCGCGCACAAGAGAGCCCCGCGGGTGCGGGGCTCTCAAGCGTGTTCTACAGGGAGTGTTCGCGAGCGGGTCAGGCGGCGCGACGCCGACGGGCACACATCAGGCACCCGACGCCAGCGAGAGCCGCGGTGCCCGGAGCGGGGACCGGCGTGAAGCTGCCGCTGAGGAAGGTGAAGTCGGCGTAGTAGGGGAAGAGGCCCTCGGTCTCGGGCTCAAGCGACATGAAGGTGATGGGCCCGCCGAACAGCGACGTGCCGCCCAGACGCCAGGTACCCGCACCGTCCACGGAGACGAGGTTGCCCCCGAAGTCCTGGTTCGCGAAGACCGTGCCCGCGACGACGTCCGCAGCAGTCACAACCCACGAGCCGTTGTCGGTCGTGATGCGGATGTTCTCGTCGATGATGTCGCCGTTGACGCCCTCGGCGAAGAGCTTGCCGATCTCCAGCCGGTGCATGTTGACCGGATCGGAGAAGAAGAACGTGAGCTTGTCGACCGAGCCAACCTCGGAGTCGGCACCGCCGCCGTAGACACCGAGGCCGCCGGCGCCGCCGTCTTCGTAGGCGATCCCGCGGGGATCGGAGTTGAGCCCGATCGTGACGCCGTGCTTGACGATGGCCTGGTTCTCAAGGCCCTCTGCAAAGTCTGTTGCGACGAACTTGCCGGCCTGAGCGGAACTCGCCGTGGCGAGCAGGGCAACCGTAACCATCGCGCTTGTGCTGATTCGCATCTCTCTCTCCTCTTTGTGGATGTCTCTCTCTCGCTGGGGCGTTTGCCCCCGCTGGATCAACACTGCCACGGGCCGAGGCACCCGGCGAGCGAATGCCTCGGGTTCAAGCGGCCCGGGTTCGGGGTGTGCCGGCGGCGCCGATTGCGCCGAGCGCCTGTGCGGCGTGCACAAACTGGGAGACACCCGCGACGCCCCCCGCCGAATGCCCGATATCCCCCTCGCCCACCCGGATCCGGGTTCAGGTACCCTCGGCGGCATGCGCGAGCTCTGGACTACGACGATCGACGGGCCCTTCGGCCCCATGACCGCGGGCGCCAGCGAGCGGGGCGTCTGCCTCCTCTCGTTCGGGTCGCCCGATCGCCTGCGCCGTGAGCTGAGCGGGCTGGGGGCCGAATGCCCCGACACCATCCCCGCGGCGGACCACCCGCACCTCGCCCGCCTTGCGCTCGAGATCGATCAGTACTTCGACGGCGCCCGCGCCACGTTCTCGGTCCCCCTGGACCTGCCGGGCACGGCGTGGCAGCGCCGCGTCTGGCGCGCGCTCACCGAGATCCCCTGCGGGCGGACCCTCACGTACGGCACCCTTGCGGCGCACGTCGGCAACGCTCGGGCGGCCCGGGCCGTGGGGCTTGCGAACGGGGCGAACCGCGTCGCGATCGTGGTGCCGTGCCACCGCGTCGTCGCGACGGGCGGCGGACTGGGCGGGTATGCCGGCGGGCTTGAGCGCAAGAGCTGGCTGCTCGACCACG
>BQJQ01000262.1 GCA_021604785.1 Phycisphaeraceae bacterium | reverse complement strand
CGACCTGGCGCTGGCGCGAGCCGCAGACGAGCTGGCGGGCGGTGCGGCGGGCCTTGCCCAGCGCGGGCAGGAGGATGGCGATGAGGATCGCGATGATCGCGATGACCACCAGCAGCTCGATGAGCGTGAAGGCGCGCACGGGGCTCGGGTTGTCGTTGGACAGCATCACGCGTTGGGTCCCGAGGGGGTCAGACCGACCCTATCGGGGATACGGGCACGCGGCTTGTGCGGATGCAGGCGAACGTCCGTGGCGGGTTACCCGCAGGCGTTGAGGAACCCGGCGACGAAGCAGGCGATGTCGTTCACGTCGTGGTCGCCGTCTTCGTCGCAGTCGCCGGCGGGCTGGGCGCTCAGGAACGCGTCCACGAAGCACTCGATGTCGTTGATGTTGCGCACGCCGTTGGCGTCGCAGTCCGAGGCGCGCTCGGCGTAGAGGTCGATGATATACGGCTGGGCCTGCCCGTCGGGGTTGAGCCCGTTGCCGACGATCACGGTGCCGTCGGCGGAGACACCGGTCGCCTCGCCGAGCTTCCATCCGTCGGGCACTTCGACGCCGCGGTCGGCGAGCCAGCCGTTGAGCGCGCGCGAGCCGTCGCAAGGGGTCCAGACGAACCCGCGGTCGGCGAGCGCGGTCGAGGGTGTCGTGTACCGCCCGACCACGACCGAGCCGTCTGCGTTGAGATCTCTTGCGAAGTACGGGCGAGCCGGATCCTCGACCGGGGGCGGGACCACCGCGGCGATGCCCGTGTCCTCGTTCCAGAGGCAATAGTGCACGATGCCCGGCTCAAGCTGGTAGTCACACAACACGAGCCGGCCATCGCCGGAGATCTCGGAGAGAAGGCCCGGGAAGTTGGGCATCGTGACACCGGCGCCCTCGCGCCACAGGAACGGGACCGTGCCGTCGGTTGCGAGATTCACCAGCGTGCCGACGAGCGCGTCGCCGGCGTGTGAGATCGCGCGCGGTCGGTGAAGCTCGTAGCTCTCGGGGAAGCTGAGGTTGAGCCCGATCAGGATCGGGTAAGAGACGGAGTCGTAGTTGTCGGCCTCAAGCCCGTGTTCAACGCCACACTTGACCGAGCCGTCGGCGGAGAGCTCGTCGATGAACGCGTTTGTGTCTTCGGTCCGGGGCCCTGCGATCGAGAACGCGTACGGGTCGGTCTCCCAGATTGCTGCAAACCGCTCGTGCCCCCACAGCGAGTGATACGCCTCGGACCACCCGCTGATGACCTCAGCGCCGTTCGAGACCGCAAGGATGTTGGTCCGCTGATCGCGGCCGATGTACAGGCCCTGCATGAGCCCGTCGCGGCTCCAGAGCGCACCGTAAAACTCGTACACACCACCCTGAGCGTGCCCGCCGACGGTTTGCCCGTCGGGAGAGAGGCAGTTGGCGGTGTACGCCACACCCTCCAGCGGCACGAACCGGCCAGACGGCTCGGCGTGCGCGGTGATCGCGGGCACGAGCCCCGCGGCACAGAGCGCTCCGCCGAAGAGACACTGGCGAGGGTTGGGCACGGGGCACCTCCTGGAGGTCCCAGTGTGACGCCCGCACGCCCCGAGCACAAGGCTTCCCGAGCGGGAATCCCGCTCGATCAGGGGCACCCGGCGAGGAAGGCCGTCACGAAGCAATCGATGTCGTCCACGTTGAGCGCGCCGTTGGCGTCGCAATCCGCGTTGGCCAGGTCCGCCCCGAGGAAGGCGGTCACAAAGCAGTCGATGTCGTCGACGTTGAGCGTGCCGTTGGCGTCGCAGTCGGCGAGGCACATCGGGACTTCGGGGGTGAACTCGAACGGGCCCAGGTCCACGACCGGCGCGGGGCCGACGCCCGTGTCCGCCGTCGCCGGGTCGTCGGCGAACCGGTCGTTGCCCGCGAGATCGAGCGGGAGCGATTCGAGCACGTCGAGGTCGCCGTCGGCATCGGTCGTGTCCGCGGGCAGGGCCGCGTTATCGCCGGCATCGATCGCGGGCGAGCCGGGGAGCAGCGTGTAGTCCGTGTTGGCCGCGTTGGTGAACATCGGGTCATCGCCCGAGCCGACGCCGGGGGCGGTCCCGTCCCAGTGATCGACGATGACGCGGTCCACAACGACGCCGGTATTGGTGGTGTTGATGTAGAAGTTGTTGCCCTGGTTGTGTACGACGCCGCCGGTGGTGTTGTTCCAGAAGATCGAGTTCTTGACGACGAGGTCGTTCACGTTCGCAACGAACCCGGAACCGTTGTTCGTGTAGGCGTTGGGCGCGGTGTTGTTGGCGACAACATTGTTGATAAACCGCGTGCCGTCGGCGAGGCGGACGGAGACGGCGTTGCAGTACGGGAACGAGGAGGTGTTGTGCGCAAACACGGACCCCGCGATGGTCGGCTGCCCGCCGACCACGTACATCGCTGTGACACCTTCCTGCACGGCGTTGTGTGTGACGGTGTTGTTAATGAACAGGTTTTCGTCGCCGAACTTGTCGCCCGAGAGGTAGACGGGCGCCCACCCATCGACGAGGATCGGCCCGGGCGCAAAGCTCCCCCACTGCGTGACGCTTTCGTTGCGCGAGAAATCCGACCCATAGATCCGCGAGATGGATTGATCATGGATGCCCGCGGCGGCACCGGTGACGGCTTGGTTGTCCTCGAACACGCAGTCCCGGATGAGCACGTCCGTGCGGAGGGTGAAGATCCCGCCGCCGGTGTGGTTGAGCGAGCAGTTGGGCCCGTCGTCGGCCCGCCCGCCCGAGATGGTGAGGCGGTCGAGCTCGACGGTGTTGTCGAAATCGCGGATGTACGCGACGTGCAGCGCGTTGTCCTCGCGGTTGGTGAAGCCGGGCCCGTCATCAGCATTCGTGTCGCCCGAGAGGATCGTCGGGGCGGCGGCGTCCGAGCGTTCGGACGGGTCGGACTCGATGCCGGCGAACCCGCCGCGGACCGCGAC
>BQJQ01000261.1 GCA_021604785.1 Phycisphaeraceae bacterium | reverse complement strand
CCCATGCCGTAGTCGCTGCCCGCGACGACGACCAGCGGCACGCCCGCCTTCTTGTAGTCGAGCGACGCGTCGTAGATGTACTCCACCGGCGCGTCCTTCAGGCCCTTGCCCTTGGTGAAATTCCGCGTCCAACCGCCCTCGGGCTGCGTGTCGCCCTCGGCCGCGATCTTGTTCTTCACCCGCACGTTCGCGAACGTTCCCCGCGTCATCACCCGGTCGTTGCCGCGCCGCGAGCCGTACGAGTTGAAGTCCCGCACCGCCACGCCCGCGTTGATCAGGTACTGCCCCGCGGGCGTCTCGGGCTCGATGCGCCCCGCCGGCGAGATGTGGTCCGTCGTCACGCTGTCGCCCAAGAGCGCCAAACACCGCGCGCCCTGGATCGTCCCAAACCCGGGCGATTCCTGCGTCATCCCCTCGAAGAACGGCGGGTTCTGGATGTACGTGCTCGTGTCCTCCCACGGGTACAGCTCGGACTCGCTCACGGGCACCTGGTTCCACGTCTCGTTCTCGGCGTACACCCCCGCGTACTTCTCGGCGAACTGGTCCCGCGTGATCGCACCCTCCACGCACGCCCGCACCTCCGCGTTGGTCGGCCAGATGTCCTTGAGGTACACCGGCTTCCCGTCGGGTGTCTCAGCAATCACGTCGTTCTGCAGGTCGATGTCCACCGTCCCCGCGATGGCGTACGCCACCACCAAAGGCGGCGACGCGAGGTAGTTCGCCTTCACCGCCGGGTGCACACGACCCTCGAAGTTTCGGTTGCCGCTGAGCACTGACGCGCACGCCAGGTCGCCCTGCTCGATCCCCGCCTCGATCTCCGGCGGCAAGGGCCCCGAGTTCCCGATGCACGTCGTGCACCCGTACCCAACGAGGTAGAACCCGAGCGCCTCGAGGTCCGCCGTCAGGTTCGCCTTGTCGAAGTACTCCGTCACGACCTTGGACCCCGGCGCCAGCGACGTCTTCACCCACGGCTTGCGGCTCAGGCCCAACGCGTTCGCCTTGCGCGCCACCAGGCCCGCCGCGATCATGACATCGGGGTTCGACGTGTTCGTGCAGCTCGTGATCGCCGCGATCACGACCGACCCGTGCGTCAAAGGAATCTTCCGCCCGACCGTCTTCGGGTGGCTCGCCTCGGTCAGCGTCACCTCGACCACCTCTTTGGTGATCTTGCCGTTGTCGGGGTTGACCGCGCTCTTGGACGCGTCGCCGCCCTCGCCGGCCCATCGGTTGAGGTTGACAGTCTGCTCGGGGGTGCTCTTCCCGAAGGTGTCCACCAGGTCCTTGTGCCAATGGGGCTGCATCTCCGCCAGCGAGATCCGGTCCTGCGGCCGCTTCGGGCCCGCCAGCGACGGCACGACGGTTGACAAATCAAGCTCGAGCACGCTCGCGAACTCGGGCTCGGGCGTGTCGGGCGTCCAGTAGAACCCCGACGCCTTCGCCCACGCCTCGGTCAGCAGCACTTCCTCCTCGGTCTTCGCGGTAAACCGCAGGTACTCGATCGTCTTCGCGTCGATCGGGAAGAACCCGCACGTCGCGCCGTACTCGGGCGCCATGTTCGCGATCGTCGCCCGGTCCGGCACGCTCAATTCGCCCATCCCCTCGCCGAAGAACTCGACGAACTTCTCGACCACGCCGTGTGCGCGCAGGATCTGGGTCACCGTCAGCACCAGGTCCGTCGCCGTCGCGCCCTCGGGCAGCTTCCCCTTGAGCTTGAAACCGACCACCTCGGGCGTGAGCATGTACACCGGCTGCCCGAGCATCACCGCCTCGGCTTCGATGCCACCCACGCCCCAGCCCAGCACGCCCAGCGCGTTGATCATCGTCGTGTGGCTGTCGGTGCCGACGAGCGAGTCCGGGTAGACCACCGATTCGCCGCCGACGTTCTTCGTCAGGCACCCGCGGGCGAGGTACTCCAGGTTCACCTGGTGCACAATGCCCGTCGCGGGGGGGACGGCCCGGAAGTTGCTCAGCGACTCCTGCCCCCACTTGAGGAAGGTGTACCGCTCGTTGTTCCGCTCGAACTCGCGCTCCGCGTTGATCGTCAGCGCCACCCGCGTCGCAAAGTCGTCCACCTGCACCGAGTGATCGATGACGAGGTCGCACTGCACCTCGGGGTTGATCTGCGACGCGTCGCCCCCGAGGCTCTTCATCGCGTCGCGCATCGCCGCGAGGTCCACCACGCACGGCACGCCCGTGAAGTCCTGCAGCACCACCCGCCCGGGCATGAACGGCATCTCCACCGCGTTCACATTCCGCGCGTCGTACCCCGCCAGCCCCGCGACGTCGTCGTTGGTCACGACGAACCCGTCGATGTTCCGCAGCATCGCCTCGAGCAGCACCCGGATCGAGAACGGCATCTTCGACACCGCCGGGAACGAGCCGGCGAGCGCCGTGGGGTTGAAGTAGGTGAAGGTCTTGCCGTTGACGGTGAGGGTGTCGCGGGAGTTGAACGGGTCGGTGGTCGTGGCCATCGCGGGGCTCCTGTGGTTCGAGGACACCCCAAGCATCGTCCCGCCGAGTCAATCAATCAAATCGATGAAATCAACAAGTTAAATAAACAATATCAATGTCTAGCCCGAAGCGTCAACGACGGGACCCAGCAATGCCCGCTCGAACGCCGCCGCCGCCGGGCTCGGCGTCCGGTCCCGACGACGCACCACCGCCAGCTCCCGCGTCACCTTCCCGTCCCGGCACGTCAGCCCCCCGCCGAACGCCCCCTCGCCAAGCGCGAACCGGCTCACAAACCCGACCCCGATCCCCGCCCGCACCATCTGCTCGATCGACTGGATCGACCGCACCTCCATCACCACGTCCAACGTCACCCCGTGCGCGCCCGCAGCCGCGTCGATCACGTCCCGCACCGCGCTGCCCGCCTCGAATCCCACGACCGGCTCGCCCGCCAGGTCCGACCACCGGAACGATTTC
>BQJQ01000260.1 GCA_021604785.1 Phycisphaeraceae bacterium | reverse complement strand
CCAGCGCCTCGACGAAGACGGCCGCCCCGTCCCCTCCAACGGGCCCGAGGCGGACCTGTCCGGGCTCGACCGCCTCGCCGTCGAGCGCCTGTCCAAGGCCCGCTCGGACATCTCGCACCGCGTCCACTTCATGGGCCCGCTCGATGACGACCAGTTTGCGCAGGGCATGTGCGTCTGCGACACCGTCGCGTTGCCCTACCTCGAAGTTGGCCAGACCAGCTCGGGCCCGGTCTCGATCGCCGTGGAACTCGGGTGCAAGGTCGCGGTGACGCGGAACCACGCGTTCGCGCAGTTCGCGAGCTACCACAAGGACCGCCTGGACTTCTTCGACATCGGCAACCACGTCGAGCTGGCCAGCCGCATCCTGCACCCGTACACCAAGCCCCGCCCCACACCGTTCGGGTACCGCACGAACCGGGATGTCTATCTGCGGGCGCACGGGCTCGAGCCCATGGACGAGCCGGCCCGCGACGCCTCGGGCTCGCAGGCCGAGCCCAAGCCGGTGGCGCGCCCCGTGCCGACGGCCTGAGCGCCCGGGTCGTATCCTCAACCACGATGTCGTCGATCCAGGCCAACGCGAACCCGACGATGCTCGCGGACCTCATCGAGGGGCTCCGCCGCCACCGCCTGTGGCGGTTCATCGCCCAGCGCGAGATCGCCCGCCAGTACAAGCGCACCATCATCGGGGTGCTCTGGATCCCGCTGCACGTGCTGCTGCACGTGCTGATCCTGGGGGCGGTCTTCACGCTCGTGATGGACGGCGGCGGGCGCTACTTCGCGTACTTCGCCCTGAGCTACGCGATCTGGAAGCCCTTCGGCCAGATGCTCGGGCTGGCGTCCAACCTCTGGAAATCCAACGACAAGTACGTCAAGCACCTGCCCGGGCCGATCAGCCTGTACGTGATCAAGGCGGTCTACCGCGTCACGCTGGTGCTGGTGATGAGCCTGCCCGTGGGGATCGGGCTGGCGTACGCGACCGGGGCGCCGGCGCCGGGGTGGCCGCTCTTGCTCGTGATCCCGGGCGTGGTCCTGTTCGTCGCGAACATGGCATGGATCACGACGGCGTTGAGCGTGATCTGCCTGCGGTTCCGCGACGTGCGGAGCCTGGTGCCCAACATGCTCTTCGTGATCTACCTGGGCACGCCGATCATGTGGGAGCCGTCCAAGCTGGGCGACCACCAGTGGATCGCGCAGGTGAACCCGCTGTACCACCTGTTCTCCGTGATCCGCGAGCCGGTGCTGGGCGCGATGCCCGCGTGGTGGTCGTGGGCGGTGGCGCTGGGGCTGGCGGTGGTGGGGAATCTGGTCGCGTGGTCGCTGTTGGGCGCGGTGCGTCGGAGGATCCCGCTGTGGCTGTGACCGAGCGCGAGCCCGCGGGCGTCAACGGCGCGCCGACCGAAGCGCCCGTCGAGGCGCGCCCGCCCGAGCAGGCGCCGGTGACGATCCGGGTCTCGGGCGTGTCCTTCGCGTACCCGCTGCTGGGTGTGAGCCTCAAGAACAAGGTCCGTGGGGCGCTGTCCAAGGTCGGGGGGACGATCTCTGAGCATCACGGGCACGTCGAGGTCCGCGCGCTCGACGGCGTCGATCTCGAGCTGCGCCGCGGGCAGCGGCTGGGCATCCGCGGGTCCAACGGCGCGGGCAAGTCCACGCTGCTGCGCGTGATCGCGGGGATCTTCCACCCCAGCTCCGGGTCGGTCGCGACGGCCGGGCGGATCGCGGCGGTCTTCGACAAATCGCTGGGGATGGACCCGGAGTTGACGGGGTACGAGAACATCCGCGTGCGCGCGATGTTCCTCGGGCTGAGGGACGCCGAGATCGACGCGAAGACCGAGGACATCGCCGAGTTCTGCGAGCTCGGCGAGTACCTGGACCTGCCCATGCGGATCTACTCGCCGGGCATGCGCGCTCGCCTGGGGTTTTCGATCTCGACGGCGTTCGACGCGGACGTGCTGCTGCTCGATGAGTGGCTGGGCGTGGGCGATCGCAAGTTCGCCGACAAGGCCCGCGAGCGGATGAAGGCGTTCTACGAGCGCGCGGGGACGGTGGTTCTTGTCTCGCACAACGAGAAGTTGATCGAGGACAACTGCGACTGCGCGATCGTGATGGAGAAGGGTCGGATCGTCGAGCGGCAGGGGCTGTGATCTTCCTCCCTTCTCCCCGCCGGGGAGAGGGCAGGGTGAGGGGTCTTCGCGGGGGCGCGTGGAGACCGATCTGGCGTGGCCGCGTGACTCGTCTAATCACATGTATTGGAGAAGATGGAGGAGGGGAAGCCCCTCACCCCAACCCTCTCCCCAAAGGGGAGAGGGAGGAATCAGGTATCGCGTTGCGCGGTTTCGTAGAGCACCCGCTCGTGCTCGGCGGAGGCTTTGGACCACGAGAACTCGGCGGCGCGGGCGATGCCGCGCTCGATATGCGCGTCACGCTGGGCGCCGTGGTTGATCATCGCGCGCATCGCATCGGCCCACGCGTTGGCGTCGTGCGGGTCGAGCGTCGGGGCGGCGTCGGCGACGACCTCGACAAGGCTCGGCGCGGTCGAGGCGGCGACCGGGACGCCCAGCGCCATGGCTTCGAGCGCGGGCAGGCCGAAACCTTCGTACACCGACGGGCATACCAGTCCCGAAGCGCCCGCAACGAGCGCGCGGGCCTGCGCGTCGGTGACGTAGCCGGTGTGGCACACGTATTCGGCCATGGGGTGGGATGTGAGCGATTCCCAGAACGCCGGCGGGCCCCACCCCGGGCGGCCGACGAGGAGGAGCGTTGGGCGTTCGGATTCGGGCATCGACGCGAGTGCGTCGAGCAGGACGGCGACGTTCTTCCGCGGCTCGATGGTGCCCAGGTGGACGAGGTAGCGTTCGGGCACGCCGGGGACGGGCGCGGGCGGCGTTGCAGGGCGCGACCAGCGCGGGGCGAGGTGGATCACGCGGGTCTTGTCGCGCGGCGCGCCCAGCACAC
>BQJQ01000259.1 GCA_021604785.1 Phycisphaeraceae bacterium | reverse complement strand
AAAACGATCGACGGCGGATCCCAATCAAGCCTTGCCGCCCCGCTCGTGGGTCTGGGGGCGCCACAGGAGGGTCGCGATGACGTTTGGTGATTTGGCCTCGCAGATCGTGCAGGACGAAGAGAAGTTCATCCCAGCGCTGATCGCGGGCGCGATCGTGATCGGGCTGACGGTCAAAACAATCGGGCGGGTGATCTCGGGCGTGAGCCGCGAGCGGACCAAGCGCGAGATCGCGGCGTACATCGCCGAGGGCTCGATCACGCCCGAGCACGGCGAACGCGTGCTCAAAGCTGATTCCAACAAGAACCGCTGCTGCTGAGCACGGGGGGGAACCGAAATGAACACGATGCTCATGCTGGCCGACTCGACCGCGGCGATGGACTTCGGCCAAGGCAACGAGAACCTGATCCCGATCATCGCGGTCGCCGGCGGCCTGCTCGTCGCGATCGTTGCGATCGTCTCATCGATGATCACCAGCGCCAAACGCACCAGACAACGCGAGGAGACACGTCGCGAGATCGCGGCGTACGTCGCCGAGGGATCCATGACGCCCGAGGACGCCGAGAAGCTCCTGCTCGCCGAGCCCAAGAAATGCTGACCCAAGGGGACCGCCGTGTGCACTGAACTGCTCGCCTCGTCGGGGCCGCCCGAGGAACTGCTCGACAACATCGTCCCTCTGACAGCCATCACCCTCGGGTGCACCGTCGCGTTCGTCTGGGTGCTCTGCGCCACGGTGCACGCGATCGTCAAGGACCGCGCCACCGAGCGCACCAAGCGCGAGATCGCGGCGTACGTCGCCGAGGGAACGATGACCCCCGCCGAGGGCGAACGCCTGCTCAAAGCAAGAAACACCTGATCGCACGCATCGTGCGCACGGCTCAGCGGCCGGACGTCCCCATCGCGAGGGTGTACCCCCGCAGCAACTCTGCGACCGACCACGCCTGCGCGATGCACCCGTCCGGCCGCCGCGGCTCGTCGGCGTCGTAGACCTCCCAGATCTGCCCGACGCCCTGGTGATCGAGTTCGGACGCCATCCGGTCGAGCAGCTCGAGCGCCCGCCCGCGGGCGCTCGCCGAGAATCCCTCGGACCGCAGCATCCCCTCGACATACGGTCCGAGCAGCCAAGGCCAGACGGTGCCGTTGTGGTACGCCGCGTCGCGGTCGAAGAGCGTGCCCTCGAACCGAGCGCGATACCCCGGATCTTCCGACGCCAGCGTGCGCAGGCCAACGGGTGTGAGCAAGTGCTCACGCACCGCCGCGACCACGTGCCGCGTATCGGCAGCGTCCAGCGGAGAATGAGGCAGCGACGCCGCGAAGATCTGGTTCGGGCGCAGCTCGGCGGACTTCTCCCACCCGCCCGAACCGTCGGGCGTGAGGCAGTCCACGAGCCCGCCGGCGGGCCCGCCTAGGAACGATGCCCGAAATGAGGTCGCGACGCGGCCCGCACGCGCGCGCAGCTCGACGACGGCCTCGTCGCGATCACCCTCGAACGCACCCGTTAGCGACACCAGCGCGTTGTGCCAGAGCGCATTGATCTCGACGGGCTTGCCGTGGCGCGGCGTGAACGTCACGCCGTCACGCCTGGCGTCCATCCAGGTGAGCTGGGTCTTCGCGTCGCCGGCACGCATCAGCCCGTCGGCCGGGTCGGCGCCGATCCTGTAGTCCGTGCCCTGCGTGTGGGCCTCGATGATCTCGGCGCACGCGGGGGCGAGGGCGTCGAAGAACCGCCCGCGGTCGCCCGTCGCAGCAAACCACTGCGCGCACGCGTGGATGTACCAGAGCGACGCGTCGGCGGTGTTGTAGTGCGCGGGCCCAGCGTCGTCGTCGAACCGGTTCGGGATCAGCCCGTTCTGGCGCGCGTTGCCGAACGTCTCGAGCACGCCGAACGCCTCTTCCGTGCGCCCGGTCACGAGCAGCAACCCGGGCAGCGCGATCATCGAATCGCGCCCCCAGTCGGCGAACCACGGGTACCCGGCGATAATTGACCGTCCGTCCGCGCCCACGGCGGACGAGCGGACCACGAAATCGTCCGCCGCGCACGCGAGACGCGCCAAGATGCGCGCACGAGCATCGTCGGTCGGTCCGCAGACATGGCGGATCGCGTTCACCATTGCCCGGCGCCGCCCGTCACGTGCATGGGCCTCCGCGACCACTGGATCGCCCGTGTCACCTGCCTTTTCGACCGAAGCGTCCAGCTGCGCTCGCACGGGCTGGCCGGCGGACTCGATCACGAATACCCCCGGCGCGTGCGCGTCCTCGATCGCGTCGAGCCCGCGGGCCGACTCCCACGCGTACCGGATCCGCTTCCACGAATGCGGCTCGGCATCGAACCGGGCGGGGGCGCCCTCGGCGAGGCACCGCAGCGTCAAGGTTGCCTCGCGGGTCGCGATCCTGGCGCACGCCCCTCCTGCGTCGTCGGTCCATGCGCGTGTCAATTCGGGCGGGCCGCCGTCGGGTGCGCCCAATTCGTGCATGTCTCGCATCGGCGTGAGCGGGCGCAGCTCGATGCGGAAGGGGATCGATCCGCCTCCGGCGCAGGCCTCGTACCCGATCGAAGCGGCGTTGCGCCCGTCGGCGAGTGTCAGGGTTCGTTCGAAGGTGACACGCGCGGTGGGTGATGCGGCACCGGGCGCGCGCGGGGCATCGAACTCGTACACCCATCGGCACGAGCCGGCGCCGGTGCGCTCGAACCGCGTGAGCCGGGGGTCGGTGCTCGGGTGGACCTCGGCGTCGGCGAAATCGAACAACTGCAGGTGCTCGGCGCGCGGGTCGGTGTCTGCCGGGCCCGCGGGGTCCAGAATCAGCGTCTCGGCGACCGGGCCCAGCGCCAGCACACGGCGGACGGGGGGCGAGAGGGCCGCGATCAGGCACCCGTGGTACCGCCGGGTCGGCACGCCCAGCACGGTGCCCATCGCGAACCCGCCGAGCCCGTTGGTGAGGACCCACTCGGTCGCGAGGG
>BQJQ01000258.1 GCA_021604785.1 Phycisphaeraceae bacterium | reverse complement strand
GGTACTTCCTGCTGCGGCCGGTGCGCGAGGCGATGGGCGTCGAGCGTTCGATGCGCGACCTGCGCTGGCTGTTCGGTGTGACGTGCGTGGTGTCGCTGGGCGTGGCGCTGACGTTCGGCGGGGTCGTGAGCCGCATGGACCGGCGCCGGTTCATCGCGCTGGCGTATCGGGGCGTGATCGCGTGCTTGCTCGTGTTCGCGACGCTTCGGTTTGGGCTTGGCGACGGTGTGCAGCTGTGGGCCGGGTACGTATTTTACGTCTGGCTGAGTGTTGTCAACCTGTTTATGACGAGCGTGTTCTGGGCTTTCATGGCGGACGTGTGGCGGCTGGAGCAGGGCAAGCGCTTGTACGCGGGGATTGGTGTCGGGGGGACGCTGGGTGCGCTGGCGGCGTCGTGGCTGACGTCTGGATCTGCGGTGTGGGCCGGGGAGCTGGTCCTGCGGGGTGTGGGCGGTGCGTTCGAGCCGGGCATGCTGAAGGCGGCCGTGGCGATGCTCGGCGAGGTGGATCGGGTGCTGACGACCCCGTGGGTGCTGATGGTGGCGGCTGCGGGGATGTTTGAGTGCGCGGTGCGGGTGATGCGGGTGCTCGATGGGCGTTCGTCACACGCTGGGGACGACGATGTGGTGCGCCACGAGCGGCGTGCCGTGGGGGGATCTTGGGTTGAAGGTGCGCGTGCGGTGGCGCGTTCGCCATATCTGCTGGGCGTGGGCGGGTATCTCGTGCTGATGGCTGTGAGTTCGACACTGATCTACTTCGCGCAGGCGAAGATCGTGTCGGGCGCGGAGGATGAGCTGGAATCGCGCATCCCGCTGTTCGGGCAGCTCGACATGTGGACGCAGGTCGCAACGCTGGTCGTGCAGGTGTTCGTGACCGGGCGGTTGCTGCGGCTGGCGGGCGTGGGTGTGACATTGAGCGTGCTGCCGGTGGTGACGGTGCTCGGGTTCGGCGCGTTGGCGGTCGCGGGGTCGCGTCCGGGTGTGGAGGCGTGGCAGGTGTTCGCGGTGTTCGCAGTGTTCAACGCGTTGCACCGGGCGACGCGGTACGCGGTGGCGCGGCCGGCGCGGGAGACGCTGTTCAGCGTGGTGCCCGAAGCGGAGAAGTACAAAGCGAAGCCGATCGTGGATGTGTTTCTGTACCGGGGTGGCGATGTCGCGGGGACCGGCGTGGAGGTGGCGTTGAGCGCGGCCGGGCTGGCGATCGCGGGGGCGGCATTTGCGGCGGCTCCGATGGGCGTGCTGTGGGTGTTGCTGTCGGTGTGGTTGGCGAAAAGTCAGCGGGTACGCGCGGGCGTGCAGGCTGAGAACGATGACACGAAGCCCGGCGCAGAGCCGGAAGGAGCGATGGGATGACGACGAGGCGCGAGTTTCTGGTGAAGGCGGGCGCGGTGACGGCGGGCGCGGCGGCGGGGATGGCGATGGGCCCGGCGGCGCTGGGCGGCTCGCTCGGGCGGGTGCTCGGGCAGGAGAAGAAATTGAAGCTGCTGATCCTGGGGGGCACGGGGCTGCTGGGGCCGCAGGTGATCCGGCGTGCGGTGGCGAGCGGGCACGAGATCGCGATGTTCAACCGGGGGCGGACGGGGCCCAATCTCTTCCCGGATATCGAGCACCTGCAGGGGGACCGGTACACGGATCTGAGCGCGCTGGAGAAGGCAGTCGCGGACGGGCGGGAATGGGATGCTGTCATTGACACGTTCACGTACGTGCCCAAGACGGTGACGGACGCGATGGACGTGCTGCTGCCGGCGATGGGGCAGTTCATCGTGATCTCGACCATTAGCGTGTACGACAATCCCGAGCCCGGCGCGGACGAGGGCTCGCCGTTGGCGCAGGTGGACGATGCGGCGGCGGCGGGCATCACTTCGCACCGGGAGGTGGGGCAGCACTATGGCGCGATGAAGGCGCGTGTAGAGAAGGCTGCGGAGGAGCGATTCCCGGGGAAGGTGTGTGTGATCCGCCCGGGGTTGATCTGCGGCGAGCGGGACACGACGGGGCGGTACAGCTATTGGCCGATGCGCGCGCGTGAGGGCGGGACGATGATCGGGCCGGGCGACGGGACTGATTTCGTGCAGTACCACGACGTGCGCGATTTGGGCAAGTTCACGGTGACGTGCGCCGAGAAGCGGCTGTTCGAGACGTACACGGTGGACAGCCCGGCGGACGCGCGGACGGCGCGGTCGATGATCGACGCGGCGATCCGGGCGGCGGGGGCGACGCCCGAGGTCGAGTGGATCCCGAGCGAGTTCCTGGCGGAGCAGGGCGTGCAATATTGGCAGGAAATGCCGGTGTGGATCCCGAACAGCGAGATGCCCGGGCGCGGGCGGATGAGCGTGGCCAAGGCGCTGGCGGCGGGGCTGACGATCCGACCCGAGGAGGACACGGCGCGGTCCGTGCTCGAATACGTGCGCACGCGGGGGCCCGAGATCCGGGCCGAGCGCGGGGACGAGGTGGCGGACCAGTGGCCGGTGCGGATCCGTGGCGGGCTCGACGCGGCGCGGGAGGCGGAGGTGCTCGCGGCGTGGCGGGATCGGGAAGGGTGAGGGCGCCCGTCAGGGGGCGTCGATGGAGATCGCCTGCTGCGTCGAGAGTGTCGACCACATGCTGTCGACGGAGAGGTCCATCTTTGCCTGGTAGTAGCCGGCGGTGTGCGCGGTGGCGTTGAAGGTAATGACCAGCTCGCTGTTGGCGGGGATGGTGGTGTTGAAGGTGTAGGTGTTCATCATCATGATGTTGTTGGCCATCTCGTAGGACGGCTCGACGTTGTTGATGATGACGCCGTCGAAGAGGGGATCCCAGAAATCGACATCGATGAGCTTGCGTTCCTCGGCCTTGTCGTTGGTGACGGTGAGCACCATGTCGAAGGTGTCGCCTTCGGTGATGGTGGTCGGCATATCGAGGGTGGCGGTGATGCCTTCGGGGGCGGGGCGGGTGCCGGCCCAGAGGGCGAACCCGAAGCAGCCGCCGATGCAGGT
>BQJQ01000257.1 GCA_021604785.1 Phycisphaeraceae bacterium | reverse complement strand
CAACGCCGGGCTGCTGCTCGTGCTCGGGGCCGTGGCCCTCGGGCCCGACGCCCGGGCCCAGGCGACGCCCGACGAGCGCCTCCGCGGCGACTACGTCGTCGTGGGCGGCGACATCCCCTTCGGCAACGCCAACGCGATCTACATCCTCGACACCGCCAACCAGGAGATGGTCGCGATCCGCTGGAACCCGGGCGCCGGCGCCGCCGGTCGGCTCGAACCGATCGGGTACCGCGACCTGCGGGCCGACGCGGAATCGAGGACCGGGCGATGAGTGAGCACACGAACACCACCGACGCTCAGAGCGTCACCACGACCGACGCCCCGACCGAGCCCGCCCGCCGCGGCCTGCGTGTGCCCGACGGCGCGCTCTGGGCGTCGGCGGTCCTCTTGGTCGCACTGATTCTGACTCAGGCGGCCCGCGTCAACGACACGCCCGCGTTCGCCGAGATGGCCGTCAAGTCCAACGGGTACTCGCTGGTCACGACCGAAGCGGGCAACGCCGAGGCGTTGGTCGTGGTGGACGACCGGGCCGAGAGCCTGCTGGTCTACACCATCGAGCCCGGCGGCCTGTTCGAGCTGCGCGTGAACCAGCCGCTGACGCAGATGTTCCTCGACGCGCGCCGCCAGACCGGCGTGCGTCCCTAACCCCGAGACCCCGACGGTGCGCCGGCGCTCGCCGGTGTGCCGCAGACCGATCGCCCCGTGCCCATCACCCCTTTGCCACAGTTCGAGGCCGACGTCGCCGAACTCGAGGCCGAGCGCGAGCGGGCCGAGGCGATCCTCCGCTCGGTGCCCTCCACCGTCGTCGTCAAATTCGGCGCGATGCGGATGGTCGGCGAGTTCCCGTACGCCGGCGACGTCCGCCCCGGGTGCGGGTCCAGGCTCGTCTGCCGCACGCACCGGGGGACCGAGCTGGGCGAGCTGCTCACCTCGACGTGCCCCAACGCCGGGTGCGGCTCGAGCGTGACACGCAAGGAGATGCTCGAATACATCGAGGCATCGGGCGGTCGCCAGTACCCGTTCCACGCCGACGGCAAGGCACTCCGCGTCGCGACCAAGGAGGACATGGACCGCCAGGCCAAGATCGAGGCCGAGGCGCCGGAGATGCTCCGCGCCGCGTCCGAGATCGTCAAACGCCTGGGGCTGGACATGACGCTGGTGCAGGCCGAGCAGATCCTCGGCGGCGAGCGGACCACGCTCTACTACACCTCCGAGGACCGCATCGACTTCCGGGCGCTCATCCAGGAGCTCCGCCCGATCGTCCACGCCCGCGTCGAGATGCGCCAGGTCGGCGCGCGCGACGAGGCGCGGCTGACGGCGGACTACGAACGCTGCGGGCAGTACTGCTGCTGCAAGTCGTTCCTCAAGGTGCTCAAGCCCGTCTCCATGAAGTCGGCCAAGGTCCAGAAAGCGACGCTCGACCCGCTCAAGATCTCGGGCCGGTGCGGCCGGCTGATGTGCTGCCTGCGGTACGAGGACCAGACGTACGACGATCTGCGCAAGAACCTGCCGCACCGCAAGTCCAAGGTCGGCACGCCCGAGGGCGACGGCATCGTCATCGAGTCGCAGATCCTCACCCAGCTCGTGCTCGTCTCGCTCGACGCCGACGAGCGCCGGATCGCCGTGCCCGTCGAGGACCTGACCGAGCCCGGGCTCGCCCCGCCCAAGCGGGCCCCCGAGCCCGCCCCGCGCCGGCGCGAGCCCGAACGCCGGCCCGAGGGCGATGGACAAGGCGACGCGAACGCCCCGTCCAAGAAGAAACGCCGCCGACGCCGGCGCGGCCCCCGCACCGAGGGCGAGCCCGCGGGCGAGGGCAACGCGACCGAGCACACCGACCGCCCCGCGCCGCAGAACAACGCCCCGGGCGAAAACGCCGGCTCGGGCGAGGGCGGCGCCCCGCGCAAGAAACGCCGGCGGCGCCGACGCCGACGCGGCCCCGGCGGGGGCGGTGGCGAAGGCCCGAGCGCTCCGGGGTCCCCGGGCGCTCCGCCCGCGGGCTGAGTGTTCCTGATCCCGGCGCGAACCCGGCCCCGCCGCCGCGTGTACCCTCCGGCCATGCCCGACGCCAAAGCCGGCTCCCGCACGCCCGAACCCAAAGACCACACGCACGCCGTCAAGGAGACGCTGATCTCCATCGCGATCTCGTTCGTGATGGCGTTCGTCTTCCGCGGGTTCGTGATCGAGGGGTTCCAGATCCCGACGGGGTCGATGGCGCCCACGCTGCTGGGCAAGCACATGCTCATCGAGGACCCCGCCGACGGGTACGCGTGGTCCGTGGGCCCGTGGGACTACATCGGGGGCAGCGCCGAGCACAACCCGAACCCGACGCCGCGCCAGGGCGGGCAGAGGCTCAGCCGCGATCGGACCACACCGCCGGTCAAGGTCAACAACCCGATCACGGGCGCCGAGCTCATCCGCGAGGACCAGCCCACCCGCGCGGGTGACCGCATCTTCGTCATCAAGTACCTCGAAGGCCTGCACGACCCCGAACGCTGGGACGTGCTCGTCTTCAAGAACCCATCGACCCGCGAGAACTACATCAAGCGTCTCGTCGGCCTGCCCGACGAGCAGGTCGCCCTGGTCGACGGCGACGTCTTCGCCCGCCCGTTCGTCCAGGGCCAGACCGCCACCGCCGGGCTCGACGCCTGGACGAGCGACGGATGGCAGGTCCAACGCAAGAGCGAGCGCACGCAGCGCGAGATGTTTCAGCCCGTGTACGACGCGCGGTACAACCCGGTGAACCCCGGGCCCGAGCACCGCTCGCCCTGGGTGCCCGACGCGCCGGCGATGTGGCAGGGGCTCCGCGACCGCCAGGAGCAGACCTTCGAGGGCACCGGCGCCACCACGCTCGCGTGGTCCGACGCGTTCGAGATCACGGACTGGTACCCGTACAACCAGAACCCGACGAGCGTGCAGTTCGCCCGCGACCAGCTGCCCGTGCTGTACCCGGTGTCGGACATCGCCGTGAGCCTTTCGTTCGAGCCCGGCGACGGC
>BQJQ01000256.1 GCA_021604785.1 Phycisphaeraceae bacterium | reverse complement strand
CCGCCTTGTACCCGTGCCTGGCGACGCTCCCCATCGAACGGCGGGAGCCAGAAACCCTGCACAGCGGCGGGGCCTCCGTGGGTTGGCGAATCAGCACGCTTGCCCGGGCACACGCCCGGGAGTCCGGCCCGCACTCTTTTTGACCGGCGGGTCCGGCATGCGGCGCGCCTCGCGCAACCGGTGATGAAGATACGCCGGGTTTGGGCGGCGTCAAGCGCCGCGGAGGTTGTTACAAATCAACCGGCCGGCGCGCCCGGGCGCGGGCCAGGCTGGCACACCCCGCCGGGTCACCACCCGTGGTGCTGACGGAGCCAGGCGATCTGCCCGCTGTGGTGGCGGGCGTGCCACGCGTAGAGGGGGAGGACCTCGTCGAGGCGGAGGTCCTCATTGGTCTCGGGGTGGTGGAAAGTGCGCGCAAAGTCGGCGTCGCCCATCCTACGCAGCAGCGCGTCCCACTTCGCGTGGACGGCTGACAGCAGCGCGAGCCCGAGGGCGACGTCCGCCCGGGCGTCGGGCAGGTCGGCCCAGGCGGTTTCGTCGTAGGCCTTGATGGTGGGGTGGTCCTCGGTGAGCGCCCACTTGAACCGGGTCAGGCAGTTGGTGTGGGAGTCGGCGACGTGGTGCACGATCTGGCGGGCCGACCAGTTGACGTAGGGCGCGTCGAGCTGGGCGTCGGTGAGGGCGCGGACGGAGTCGGCGAAGACGCCCGGCGCGGCCGCGACCTCGTCGATCAGCTCGGCCCGCCGGGCGGGCGAGACGGGGCGCTCGGGGGCGTAGGGGCCGACGGGGAAGGTGGGGGGTGGCATGGGGATGGTTGGCGCGAGACTGTGGAGATCGCTGGGCTACAGAGGGGTAATGAAGTCGTCTCGGAGACTGCGATGTTCGGGAGTGTCCGATCGTGGAGTATCAGAGGACGGCGTCGCTGCGGAACGCGGCTCACTAGTCCAGGCGTTCTTCTTCTAGCATTTGTGACAGCAGCGCGATTGCTCTGGGCTGATACGTCGAGGCTTTCCCCCTGAACGGTCGTCGTACCTTATTCGCCAACTCCTCGAGCAACCGTTCTGCGTTCTCAAACCGGTCTACGACTTGGAGGCAGCTTTCTGCCGCATTGGACATCTCGATCTCATCACAGATGGCTGCCAAATAGAGGTACGGGTTCTGCTCGGAGCAAGGCGGAGACTGTGCGAGGATGGCAGCCGCGAAACAGTCAAGACAACGCGGCCCATCTTCCGCGTCGACGAACTTGGTACCGAGGGAGTCGAGCACGCCACTCACGCAGCGTGCTTGTTCAAGGGCTGCTCGATATGTGGTCAGGGCTTCACATTCGCGACCGATGCGTATCTGTATGTCGGCGAGTCGGTCGTACGCGACCCCAAAGTCTGGAGTCTCTTCCACCTGTTCCATACTCAGTTCAAGACACTTCTGAAGATCGGGGTTGTCGCCCCAGGTGATCTCGTTCAGGCGCTTGAATCTTGGAAACTCGTGCCATCGGCGGGTCTCTGGCTGGTCGCGGAGCTGGCCGGGGACCAAGAGCTCAGTGATCGCGTCAAGTTGTTTCCCGCAGGCTCTGAACAAGGCTCGCTTGCGTGACCTGAAGAACATGGAGTCACCCTCTCGGTCATGCTCTTGACAATCGCTCGATGCAACCGGTCATGCGAGCTTTACCCCACCGGCTGCTTTACCGCCCCAACCACCTTCTCCGCCGCGTCCGCCAGGTCCGCGGCGGCCTGGAGCGTCGGCAGGTCCGCCGAGGCCTCGGCGAGGATCTTGCGGCCCGCGTCCACGTTCGTGCCCTCGAGGCGGACGACGAGGGGGACGGTGAACCCGACCTCGCGGGCGGCGTTCACGACGCCTCGGGCGATGACGGCGCAGTCCATAATGCCGCCGAAGATGTTGACCATGATGCCCTTGACGGCGTCGTCGGAGAGGATGATGCGGAAGGCCTCGGTGACGGCTTCTTCGGAGGCGGAGCCGCCGACGTCGAGGAAGTTTGCGGGCTCGCCGCCGGCGTGCTTGATGATGTCCATGGTCGCCATCGCGAGCCCGGCGCCGTTGACGAGGCAGCCGATGTTGCCGTCGAGGGCGATGTAGTTGAGGTCGTGCTCGGCGGCGCGGACTTCGAGCGGGTTGTCCTCGCTCGGGTCGTGCATCTCCTGCTGGTTCTTGTGGCGGAAGACGGCGTTGTCGTCGAACTGGAACTTGGCGTCGATGGCCATGACCTGCCCGTCGGGGTAGCCGTCGGCGGGGGAGGTGATGATGAGCGGGTTGATCTCGGCCATCGTGCAGTCCTGGGATTCGTAGAGCTTGGCGAGGTTGAGCATGAGCTTGACGGCCTGGTTGATCTGCTTGCCGTGCATGCCGAGGCGGAAGGCGACCTCGCGGGCCTGGTGGGGCTGGAGCCCGGTGAGCGGGTCGATGAAGGTCTTGATGAGCGCGCTCGGGTTTTCGGCGGCGACGGTCTCGATGTCCATGCCGCCCTCGGCGGAGGCCATCATCACGTTGCGACGCGTGTTGCGGTCGGTCGTGATGGCGAGGTAGTACTCCTCCTTGGTCACGCCGCCCGGAACGCGGGGCGCGGGGCGGTCGGCGATGTCGACGCCGGCGGCGACGAGGAGCTTGGAGACGGCGAGGCCGTCCGGGCCGGTCTGGTTGGAGACCATGCGGTTGTTGAACATGAACTCGGCGGCGGCGGTCGCGTCGTCGGCGTTGCGGACGAGCTTGACGAAGCCGGCCTTGCCGCGGCCGCCGGCGAAGACCTGGGCCTTGACGACGGCGAGGTCGGTGGCGGCGGCTTTGGTGACGAGGGCGTAGGCGTCGGCGGCCTGGTCGGCGGTCTGGATGACCGCGCCGGCGGGGACGGGGATGCCGGACTGGGAGAGCAGTTCGCGGGCCTGGTATTCGTGGATCTTCATGGGGTGGGCTCCGTTGGGAGGCGATGGTAGCCGAAACCGGGCGGGCGCCCGGCGGAACCGGGGGCATTCGGCGTGCCAAGAGTCCCCCATGCGGAGACTCGTGTGCATCATGGCGGTTGG
>BQJQ01000255.1 GCA_021604785.1 Phycisphaeraceae bacterium | reverse complement strand
GCGCGTCAGCAGCACGTTCGTCCGCGCGCCCGCCGGCGGCAGGGCCCCCTCGAACGCGCGCCCCAGGCGCCACCCCGGCAGGTTCCAGTCGTCGAGCAGCGGGCCCGCGGAGACTCCCGGTGGGCGGGCCGCGATCATCGTGTTGAGCACGCCGACCTCGGTGCGCCACGGCCCGATCCGCACGCCCACCTGCGCGGGCCGCGCCGACCCCGCGGGCTGGTCCGACACGGGCACGCTCGCGCCGATCACCCGGAGTTCGCGGGGCGGGGCGGGGTCGAGGTTGGGGCGCGATGTCCCCTCCACCGCGACCAAGGCCGGCGCGTCGCGCCGCGGCGTGCTCACGATCCCGAGCGTGGGCAGCAGGTCGCCCGTGAGCGCGTCCTGACGACCCGCGTCGTCGAACACCCACACCACGGCGCGCGGCTGCGTCGCGAGCCACGCCCGCGCGCGCAGCGCCCGCGTCTCGTCGTCCACGAAGGGCGAGAGCAGGTCCTCGAGCAGGTCCTCCACCACCAGCGGGCTCGGGTCCCACGCGGGGGCCCAGACGTCGTGCCCGCTGCCATCGGTGAACTTCGCGACGCCCGCCGCCGTCGTGCGCACGGACGTGCACAGGTCCGGGTCGATCAGCCACAGGCGGGCCAGCGCGACCTGCCACCGGGCCTCGATGACCTGGGCGATGGCTTCGAGCGCGCGGGCGGATTCGTCGTTCGGGTCGTCCGCCGTGAACGGGCGCACGGGCCCGGCGCCCTCGGCGATGCCCGTGAGCTCGGCGGCGGGGCGCAGGCCGTCGGTCATCAGGCGGGCCCGCCAGCGTTCATTTGGATCACGTGACAGATCCTCGATCGCGCGCACGACCGGCGGCGACGCGAGCGCGTCGCCCGCGACGGTCGGCGCCCACATTCCGGCTGCCTGCCCGCCGCCGGGCCCGGTGCCAACGCCAAGGCGGTGCGGGTCGGGCATCCACGCGAGCGGGTGTCGCGCGGGACCGATCCAGATGCCCTGCCCGTAGACGCCGATGGGCATGTCTGCGACGATGTGCCACGACCCGGGCGGGCGGTTGTCCATGCGTCGTGCCTGATCGCCCGGGATCGCGCGCCACGGCGCGCGCGGGCCGAGCCACCCGGTGTCGGGGCCCTCGGCGGTGCCGGCGCGGGAGATCCAGAAGAGGTGGCCCTCAAGATCGGTGCCGTCGTCGGTGCGGATCGTGACGGGGCGGCGGGCGTCGCGTTCGTTCTCGAGCGTGACGCGGAAGACCAGCGGCCTGCCGTGGACGGCATCGATGCGGGCGACGGCGGGCTCGATCGAAGCCGCCGGCGCCCCGGCACGGGCGGATCCGCCCCCGAGCGTCGCCACGAGTGTCAGAATGAGCAGGTGCCAACGCGTCATGCCGATGCTCCCGATGCGCCCCCGACACGGGCGCGGTTGCACGATAGGGGCAACCCGTGCACACTACCCCGCAAGGACACCAAACCGACGACCCCGGGGCCGTCCGCAAGGAGCGCGATCATGAACGATCTGACCCGCGGCTGCGTCGCAGAGTTCATCGGCACCTTCGCCCTGTGCTTCTTCGGATGCGGTGCGATCATCCTCACGCAAGATTCGATCGGTGCGGGGTCGCTCGTCACGGTCGCCGCGGGGTTCGGGCTGGCGCTGGCGGTCTTCGTGACGGCGTGCATGTACGTCTCGGGTGCCCAGTTCAACCCCGCGGTCTCGATCGCGCTCACGGTGATCGGGAAGCAGCCTGTGCCCAAGACAGCGGTGTTCGTCTTCGTCCAGCTCTTCGCGGCGGCGTGTGCGTGCGGGTCGCTCGTGCTCTTCATCGGGCGGGACGTCGCCGATCACGAGGCCGTCCGCGTCGGCGCGTCGCTCGGGTCGCTGTCGAATCCTGAGAACGTTGTCGGGCTGTTCGGGCTTGAGTTTCTGCAGACCTTCGCGCTCATGTTCGTGGTGTTGGGCGCGGTGGTTGATGCCCGGGCACACAAGATGGGCGGGATCTGCGTCGGGCTCGTCGTCGCGGCGTGCATCGTCGCGTTCGGGCCGCTCACCGGCTCGAGCATGAACCCGGCCCGCTCGTTCGGCCCGGCGATCTACGGGCACTGGGACATGCACTGGGTGTACTGGGCCGCGCCGATCCTCGGGGCCGTCGCGGCTGCCGTGGTCTACCGCGTGGTGTGGGACGCGAACGTCGAGACGGAAACCCCCGCGCAGCCGCTGCATGAGGGTGACTCGATGCGCAAGGCGTAGTCAAGAACCGCAAACAGCCGCGAACTGAGCCCCGATCCGGGCGTACCCGTCGTGGCGGGGCCCTCTCCTCCCCCCGCTCCGGAGAAGTGCATGGGTGCATGGCTCGATCGGGCCGAGGTGTTGTTGCGCGCACCGCAGGCGGTCGCGGGCGAGCCGGGCGAACGCCCGCGTCGCCGGTGGCTGATCGGTGCGACGGCGATCCTCGGCGGGACCTACGGCGTCTTCATGGGCGCGTTCGCCCTCCGCACCGGCGGGTGGGACGGGCTCTGGCAGATGCTCGCGACGACGGTGAAGCTGCCGGCGCTCTTGCTGCTGACGCTGGGGGTGACGCTGCCCTCGCTGTGCGTGTTCGGGGCGCTGGCGAACTCGCGCCTGCGGTTCGGGGATACCACGCGGTTGCTCCTGGGGACGACGGCGGTGACGGCGATCGTCGCTGCGTCGTTCGGGCCGATCCTCGGGTTCTTCACGATCTCGACGACGAGCTACCCGTTCATCGTGCTGCTCAACGTCGCACTGCTCGGAATCGCGGGACTGATCGGGTGCGGGGCGTTGGTGCGAGGGCTGCGGGCGTGGGCCGAGCGGACAGCGCCGCCCGTCGAGCCCGACGCGGAATACCACCGCGCGGACGCCACCGTCCCGCTCATGGGCGTCTGGATCGTCCTCTACGGCGTCGTTGGCGCGCAGATGGGGTGGGTCCTCCGACCCTTCATCGGCAGCCCCGGGCTCCCCTTCGCCCTCTTCCGCCCGACCGAGGGCAACGTCTTCGCGGCGATCGTGCGCCTCGTCTGGTCGCTCTCGGGCGGCTG
>BQJQ01000254.1 GCA_021604785.1 Phycisphaeraceae bacterium | reverse complement strand
ATCGAAACAACCACCCGCACCGGCCCCGGCTCGCGCTCGCTCGCCCCGTCGCAGGCACCCAAGCCCATCACACCCGCCAGCGTCAAGGCGATCCCCGCGGCACGCCCCCGCCGCCCCAACCGCCGCTCCGTGCCCACCAGTTCTGTGTTCTGCATGCACCACCCCATACCCCGGAACACCCCCGGGACGGTTAGTTGCAAGTGTATTCTCAATAAGCCCGGGCGTCCACACCCGCTCCCGTACCTCCCCGGACTGGCCAGCCAGCGCCGCCTGCGTACACTCCCCACCCGCGGGGCGGTAGCTCAGTTGGTAGAGCGCTTCGTTCGCAATGAAGAGGTCGTGAGTTCGAATCTCATCCGCTCCACTTCCCGCCGGAACCCATCAAAACAACAGCAGGGCGCGCCCACGAGAGGCGCGCCCCGCCGATTCCCCGTGCCGGTTGGCACGCGATGAAGATGTTCCGTTCCGACGCCGAGACCGGCGCCCGGGTTAGACGCCCGCGGCCTGCGGCAGCTCGACCTTCGGGAAGTCGTTCTCCGTCTCGATCACGTGGTTCATGTAGTTCGTGAACAGGTTCGCGACCACCGTCGCGACGATCTCGAGCACCTCGCCCTCGGTGTACCCGGCGTCACGCACCGCCTGCAGCTCCGCGTCGCTCGCCCACCCGCGGTTCTCGACGATGATCTTCGAGAAATCGAGCGCCGCCTGCACCTTCGGGTCCGTCGCCTCGCCGCGCAGGTTCTTGGCGAGCTCGTCCTTCGCCACGCCGTTCATCGCGCCGATCACGGTGTGCGCCGAGGCGCAGTACCCGCACTTGCTCACCCCGGCGACCGCAACGGCGATCTGCTCACGCAGCCCCGCCGAGATCGACGCGTCGCCCAGCGCCTCGCCGAGGTTCAGGTACGTGCCCAAGGCCGCGGGCGAATGGGCGAGCGTCGCGAGCATGTTGGGCATCTTGCCCAGCTTCTTCTCGACGGCGGTCCACTGGTCGGCGGCCTTGCCTTCGACGTCGTTCTTGGTCAGGGGAGCGATGCGTGCCATGGTCCGTTTCCTTCGTGTGGGTGCCCGGTGTCGCCGGGCGGTATCCGGTTCTGAGCCCCTACAGGGCCCTCTCTGCGTGCCAACGATCCAATTCGCCGGCGGGGGTTGAACTAGACCGACCGGTCTGTTTATTCTGCCCTTCTCAGGAATTTTCCGCCCCCCGCGCCCGCTGACTCCGATGGAGACCTGACGATGGACACCACCATGGGCACCAGCAAGCGAGATCAACTCCTCGAAGCAGCCCTCGAGCTCTTCGAGGCCGGCGGCTTCCACGCCACCGGCATCGACGCGATCGTCGCGCGGGCCGGCGTCGCGAAGATGACCCTCTACAAGCACTTCGCGTCCAAGGACGAGCTCATCGTCGCCGCCCTCGACCGCCAGAGCGAGCGCGCCATGGCGTGCATCACCAAGACCATCCGCGAGCGCACGCCCGACCCGGTCGAGCGCCTGCTCGCGGTCTTCGACGCCGGCGAAGAGCAGTGCGCCAAGCAGGGGTGGCGCGGGTGCACGTTCCAGCGCGCCTCGGGAGAGTTCGGCGAGCCGGAAAACCCGGTCCACATCGCCGCGTCCCGCCACCTCGCCCGGTTCCGCGAATTCCTCGCCGAGCTCGCCGCCGACGCCGGCGCCAAGGACCCCGCCTGCCTGTCGCACCAGTTGCTTGTGCTCTACACCGGTGCCATCGCCGTCGCGCAGGTCTCCGGCGACCCCGAGCCCGTGTGCGCCGCCAAGAAGACCGTCCGCGTCCTTCTCGGTGCGACCTGCCCGCCCTGCGACTAGACCCTCGCGCACGCCCCATGCTCGCTAGGCTCAGGGCAGTGGACCGATCCGAACACAACAGACAACGCGCCACCCCACCGCGGGGCGCCGAATGACCGGCGTCGAGATCGCAACGATCGCCGCCCTCGGGCTCGCGGCGGGCCTCGTCGGCGGCCTCGCCGGCATCGGCGGCTCGATCATCATCCTCCCCGGGCTGCACTGGGTGCTCCACCCGTCCGACCCGCAGCGCCACCACGTCTTCATGGCCGCCGCGATGACGACCAACGTCTTCGTCGCCCTCCCCTCGGCCCTCTCCCACCACCGCGAGGGCGCCGTCAAACGCCACCTCGTCCGCCCGGTGATGTTCTGGACCGCCGGCGCCGTCGCGGTCGGCGTCGTGCTCTCCAACCTCGCGCCGGGCGAGCTGCTCAAGGTGCTGCTGGGCGTGGTGGTCGTGCTGTTCGCAGCCAAGAACCTCGCGTCGATCGTCCGCCCGCGCCGGCGCTCGTTCGAGGGCACGGGCCGCGTCGAGCACGCCACACCCGGGCGACTCGCGACCACGGGCATCACCACCGGTCTCTTCTCAGGCTTGCTCGGCGTGGGCGGCGGCGTCGTACTCGTCCCCATGCTGCACACGCTGGTCAACGCCAAACTCCGCTACGCCATCGCCGCGAGCTCGGCCGTCATCTGCGTCACCGCGGGTGTCGGCGCCGTGCTCAAGCTCACGCTGCTCTCGCAACTCGAGCTCTCGGCGCTCGATGCCCTCAAGATCGCCGGCGTCCTCATCCCCACCGCCATGGTCGGCGGGTGGACCGGCGCCAAGCTCACCCACAAGCTCCCGCTCTTCTGGGTCCGCGTCGCGTTGATCTTCATCCTGCTCGCGATCGCCGGCAAGCTCTTCGGGCTCTGGGGCGGCGCGGGCTGATCACCCGCCCGACTCGACCACCCGCAGCGCGATCAGGTCCTGCACGTCGATCAGCCCGACCGGGCGACCCGCGTCATCGACCACCGGGATCTCGTCCAGCCGCACCTCGCGCACAAGCTGCACCGCGTCACGCACCAGGTCCGTCGCGAGCAGCCGCTTCGGGTCACGCGTCATGACCGACTCGACCGGCACGTCCAGCACCGACGGCCCCTCGCGGACCAGCCGCCGGCGCACGTCCGCGTCGGTCAGGATCCCCGCCAGCGCCCCCGCGTCGTTCACCAGCAGCAGCGCGCCCGCGCGCCGCTCGGCCTGCTCCGCGTGCGCCAGCGCTTCCCGGACCGTCCC
>BQJQ01000253.1 GCA_021604785.1 Phycisphaeraceae bacterium | reverse complement strand
CACAACGAGTTCTTCGAGGAGATCGCCAAGCTCCGCGCCGCCCGGCGCATCTGGGCCCGCATGATGCGCGACCGCTACGGGGCCAAGCTCGAGCGCTCGTGGTACATGAAGACCCACGTGCAGACCGCCGGGTGCTCCCTCACCGAGCAGCAGCCGCTGAACAACATCGTCCGCGTCGCGTACCAGGCCATGGCCGGCGTGCTCGGCGGGTGCCAGAGCCTGCACACCGACTCGATGGACGAGACGCTCGCCCTGCCCTCCGAGCAGGCCGTGACGGTCGCGCTGCGGACGCAGCAGATCCTCGCCCACGAGACCGGCGTGACGCGGACCGTCGATCCGCTGGGTGGTTCGTGGTTCATGGAATCCCTCACCGACACCGTCGAGGCCGAGGCCCTCGGGCTCATCGAGGACATCGACAACATGGCCGGCGGCGCCTGGGCACCCGCCCGCGTCGGCGAGCTCACCAACGGCGACCTCTACTCCGGCGGCGTCGTCGCGGGCATCCACAAGGGCTACTTCCGGCGCCACATCGCCGAGGCCGCCTACCGCTACGCCGAGGAGGTGGACGCCCACGACCGCATCATCGTCGGGCTCAACGAGTACGTGGACGCCGACGAGGTCCGCCCGATCGAGATCCTGACGATCCCGGACTCGGTCGAGACCGAGCAGGTGGACCGCCTGACGAAGTTCAAGGCCGCGCGTGACGACGACGGGGTCGCCAAGGCGCTCGACGCGATCCGCGACGCGTGCCGCGACAACGAGAACGTGATGCCCTCGCTGGTGGAGGGGTCGCTGGCGAACTGCACGCTCGGCGAGATGGTGCAGGCGATGGCGGATATCTACGGCAGGTACACGGGTGGGCCGGAGTGGTAGAGATGACGGACTCCGGCGCAGGCCGTCCAAAGGACACTGAGTCGGAATTCTCTCCTGAGCAGGCTGCTGCGGCCATCAATCAAGAGCTTGATTTGATCAAGCTCGTCGATGCGAGGTTGGATTTAGAACATCGTCACGCAAGGCGCGTTCAAGTCGAACCGCTCTCGAGTTGCTTGTACTTCTATGACAGGATCGTTAAGGCGGTCCGGTCAATGCTAACGCTACATGATTCGGCCGATTATGATTGGTTAGACGATGGGCGGGTCTTGCTTCGTGTCAGCTACGAAGCAATGCTGCAATTGCAGTATATTTGTAGTGCGGATGTCGCCGAGCGCGAATCGCGGGCACAGTTTTTTGTTGATTTTGTTTGCGTCGAGCGTGTGAATTACATTGAGCATTTAGAAAAGCAAAGTCATGATGCTGCAAAACGCATGTTGTCGTACTCGGATTCCGAGTCCATTGCAGTTCTGAAGTGTGACGCGAAACGGGCTCGTGAAAGAGCAAGGGTTGCTGGGGTAAAGTACGGACGAGACTGGTATCCGTTCGCTACTCCGTCGGCGCTGGCTCGGCATCTCGGTCTAGGGGACGAGTATGATGTTCATATGCCAATTCTTCATAAAGCGACACATTCAACTTCTCTTGGCCGGTTCCTTGTCAAAGCAGAGTCGCCTAATTGGTTGTTCCTGATGGCGTTGAGAGTTGTCTCACAGGCCCAATTGTTGATATTGAATTGCTTTGGTCCAGAGGTGTCCAGTCGTACGATTGAGCGATTGCAAGCTCGTGCCCAGCCGGTCACTCGAATTCCTTCGCCTGACTGACATAGAGCATCTGTTCAAGTTGTAACGATGCCCCGCCCCATCCCCCTTACCTGCACCGCCACCCTCGCCCTCTCCCCCGCGGAGATCGGCGACGTGATCCTCGACCTCGACCGGTGGCACGAGTTCACCGGATACGGGCCGCTGCCGGGCATCCGGTCCGCGGCGTTCGAGATACCACCCGACCCAGAGGCCGACTCCATCGTCGGCACGCGCATCGCGGTCGTGAACACGGACGGGTCCACGCACGCCGAGGAGATCCTCGCGTGGGACCCAGGGCGGGAGATCCATCTGCGGCTGGGGTCGTTCTCGGCGCCGCTGTCGCGGTTCGCGACGCACTTCGACGAGCGCTGGGCGTTCGACGCGCACGCCGACGGGACGACCACGGCCGTGCGCACGTTCGAGCTGCACGCGCGTCGGTGGTGGGGGGTGCCGGTGCTGTGGTTGGTGCGGCCGCTGATGAAGCGTGCGGTGCTGCGGAGCATGCAGCCGCTGATGGCGGGCGGGCCCGCGAAGGGGTAGCCGCAAGTCCCCTCACCCCGGCCCTCTCCCCAGCGGGGAGAGGGAGGAAGGCGCGCGGCTGGTGCAACGGGACCGGGCGGCGTGCGGATAGGCTGGTCTCATGCGCACACTCCCGGTCGTTTGCTGGCTCCTCGTGTTCCTGGTCGCGGCGGCCCCCGCAGGGGCCCAGTCGGACCGCTCGCTGATCGCCCGGTTCGATCGGGCGTACGCCGATGGCAAATTCGAGGTGGCGGAGAATGCCGCGGAGACACTCGCCGAGCGCCACCCGACGTCGAGCGTGTGGGCCTTCAACGCGGCGTGCATCAACTCGCGCCTGGGCGACCTGGAGGACGCGAAGACGTGGATCGCTGCGGCTGCCGATCGCGGGTTCCAGGGTGTGCGCTCGGTCGAGACGGACTCGGACCTCGACGCGATCCGCGGCACGCCCGAGTTCGAGGCGGCGCTGGCGATGATCAAGGCCGCGGCGCGCGCGCGGATGGAGGAGTTCCAGGCTGAGGCTGGCACGCACGAGCCCGAGGTGTGGGTGCCCGCGAGCGCGAGCGCGGAGGCGCCGGTGCCTCTGGTGATCGCGCTGCACGGCACGGGCGGCGACGGGAAGGGCATGTTGCGCGCGCTCAAGGGTGTGTGCGAGGAGATGGGGCTGGCGATCGTCGCGCCCGACGCGCTGCGCCCCGCGAGCGGCGGGTACAGCTGGACGTACCGTGACGAGACGGAGTGGCTGATCTTCAAGACGATTGACGACGCCGTGCGCGAGCTTCCGGTCGATCCGGCGCGGGTGATCCTCGTTGGGTTCAGCCAGGGGGCGAACATCGCGATGCCGATCGGGATCGACTACCCGGACCGGTTCCGTGCGATCGTGCCGATCGCGGGGCACTACGAGGCGCAGTTCGTGCATCTGGACAAGGTCGCG
>BQJQ01000252.1 GCA_021604785.1 Phycisphaeraceae bacterium | reverse complement strand
GGCCATGCCTGAGCGTAGCCGGGGGGCGGAGCGCGGTGCGAAAGGGGGTTTCGCGGCGGGCTAGCGGGCGATCGGGCGGTAGGTCGCGGTGCAGCGGGGGGCTTCGGTGACCGTGACGGCGGCGAGGCGGGCGTGCGGGGCGAGGGTCGGGGCGATCCGCTGGTCGAGCTCGCCCGCGATGTACTCGGCGACGCGCTCGGCGCTGGGATTGTTCTCGCGGAAAGCGGCGTGGTCGTTGATGTTCTGGTTGTTGAACACCTCGACGATGGCGTGCAGCGTGCCCTCGACGGTGTGGAAATCGCAGAGGAGGCCGTCGTCGTCGAGCTCGTCGCCCACGAGGGTGACGGTGACGTGCCAGTTGTGCCCGTGGACGGGCTCTTTGATGCCCGCGACGGTCAGGGCGTGGGCGGCGGAGAAATCGGCTTCGACGGTGATCTCGAACATGAGGGGAGGTTAGGTGGGTGAGGCAACGGGCGCTAGGCGTCGGCGGGTGGGGCGTCCTTTGGGGGTGCCGATCGGTGCCAGAGGAACCAGGAGCGGACGGCGAGGACGGCGACGACGGCGTTGATCGCGATGCCGGGGGGGGAGTCGACCTTGATGTTGAAGAGGAGCCAGAAGACGGCGGCGAGGAGGCCGTGGATGAACCCGTCGCGTTTGTGGGCACCCAGGCGCCACATGGAGAGGATCATGAAGAGACCCGCGGCCCAGTCGAGGCCGTAGTGGACGGTGAGGTAGTGGGTGATGAGGTCCATGGGCGGAGGGTACGCTCGGGCGGGATCCGTGCTGATTTTGGGCCGATAGGGAGTTGTGATGGGTGAGTCGCCGTTGATTCTGGGTGTGAGCGGGCTGCGGGGGGTGGTGGGCGAGAGCCTGACGCCGGAGGTGGCAATGAGGTATGCCCAAGCGTTCGGGGAATGGGTGATCGAACAGAATGCACCGCTTGCCAGGGTCGTGCTTGCACGGGATGGGCGACTGGGCGGTCAAGTCTTCTACCACGCGGCGGCGGCGGGATTGCTGTCCGTTGGCTGTGGCATCCATGACATCGGGGTCGCGACAACGCCGACGGTGGGTGTGGCGATCGATGGGTTTGGTGCTCATGCGGGGATGCAGATCACGGCAAGTCATAACCCTCAGCAGTGGAATGGTCTGAAATGTCTTGTTTCGCTCGCTGAGGGCGCAGACGTTGAAGCGTGCGCACCAACCGCAAACGCGGCTTCCGAGATCATCGCTCGATTCCGAGCACGGGACGGGGCGATTGCGCCATGGAGGGTGTTCGGAGAACGTGCATATGAGGATGATCAAGCTCGAGCACACTGGCGGAAGGTCCAACACACGATCATCGACGGTGATCTTGGACTCGGCGCGACGCGTGGGCAGTTCCATATCTGCGTCGACTCTGTCAATTGTGGCGGGTCTGGGATTGCGGAAGAGCTCGCAGAGGAATGGGGGTGCCGCCTGACACAACTCGCCGGGCTGTCGCATGGCATCTTCCCGCACACGCCCGAGCCGACGGCGGAGAACCTGTCGGGCGAGGGTGGGCTGTGCGACGCGGTGCCGGGGTTGAAGGCGGACGTCGGGTTTGCGCAGGACCCGGATGGGGATCGGTTGGCGATTGTTGATGAGCGGGGGGTGTACATCGGGGAGGAGTACACGCTGGCGATCGCGGCGGAGGCGCTGCTCGGGGCGATGGGCGCCGGTGCGAAGGGGGCGGTGCTGGTGACGAACTTGTCGACAAGCCGGATGGTTGAGGACGTGGCGGCGGCGTATGGGGCGCGGGTTGAGCGGACGGCGGTGGGGGAGGCGAACGTGGTTGAGCGGATGAAGGCGCTCAAGGCTGCGGGCGAGAACTGTGTGCTCGGGGGCGAGGGCAACGGCGGGGTGATCTGGCCCGAGGTGACGTACGTGCGTGACTCGCTAGGCGCGATGGCGTTGACACTCGGCGTGATGGCGCGCGAGGGGAAGACGGTGAGTCAGTTGGTCGAGAAGATCAACGGGTATGCGCGCGGGGGCGGGTATGCGATCGTGAAGCGGAAGCAGGCGCTGGCGACGAAGGCGGATGCGGGGCCGGCGGTGAAGCGGATCGCGGAGCGGTACGCGGGCGAGCGGGTGGACACCCAGGACGGGGTGCGGGTGGACTTCGACTCGGGCGAGCGGGCGGGGAGCTGGGTGCACGTGCGGGCGAGTAATACCGAGCCGATTTTGAGGCTGATCGGGGAAGCTGCGGACGAGGTGGCGGCGGGGAAGCTGCTGGATGAGGTGGCGGGGATTGTGAACGGGTGAGGCGGGCAGAGCTAGGATGGCGGCATGATTGAGATGCGGTATGAGGCGGGGATGCGGGTTCGGGTGACGCAGCAGGTGGTCACGGGGCGGTCGGTGACCTCGACGGCGGTCGAGGGCGAGGTGGTGCGCGCGGGGCAGCAGAAGACGGGGTCTTGGTTTGCGCACAGCTTGGACAAGAAGCTGTGGGTGGACCGGGTGGAGCTGCGCAAGGACGATGGGGAGCTGATCACGCTAAACCTTGATCAGAACTCAAGGGTCGAGACGCTGGGCGCGGCGGACGCGACGGCGTAAGGCCGGCTCGCGGCGCGGCGGGCGCCGGATCGATGACATCTTGAGATGAGCGCACGCGGCGCCGGGTGACCGGCGGGGCGGCGTTGTTTTTTGAGGTTTTTCTAATCGGGGTCGGGCATGGGTTTGCGCGCCGGGCGGGGGGCGCGGGGCGGTGTGTGTGCGCGCGTTGGTGGGCGCCGGGGGAAGGGGTGTGGCGTGGTGCGGATGACCACGCGGTGTGAACGACGTGACCGGGCGTGATCCCGGCGGTGTGTGGTGGAGGGGACCCAATGCCCGACCGGCTCGGAACGGAAGACGGACTCGACGCGGCGCTGCTGCGTGTGGCGATCGAAGAGCACGAGCGTGCGGTGCGGCCCAGGCTGGAGAAGCTGTGGGCGTACTTCCGGAATCCGGCCGAGCCGGTCGGGTCGGCGGGTGCGGGCGGGGTGCGTTGGCGGCTGGCGCAAGAGTGCGGGCTGCCGGCGCGGGTGACGGGGCGTGGTGAGGACGGGTACTCGCTGGATGACCGGGGGCGGACGCGGCGTGAGGTCGTGATCGAGAACGACATCGGGTGGCG
>BQJQ01000251.1 GCA_021604785.1 Phycisphaeraceae bacterium | reverse complement strand
GTGCCGCCGTGCGATCTCGTCCAGCGCGTACCGGAACGAGATCACCTCGCCCTGCTCGGTGAACCGGATCCGCCCGTTCTGACTCACCCGCGGGGCCGCGCTGATCGCCCGGTTTGCGCGCCCGCCGCCGCGCCCGACCGTCCCCCCGCGCCCGTGGAACAGCCGCACGTCCACGCCCGCCCGCGCGCACACTTCGGCGATGTCCCGCTGCGCGTTCTGCAGCGACACGTTCGCCATCAAGAACCCGCCGTCCTTGTTCGAGTCCGAGTACCCGAGCATGACCTCCTGGAAACGCCCGGCCCGCCCCGTCTCGTTCGCCCCGGCCCGCGCGTCGAGCTGGCGGCTGTACGTCTCGTCCGCGAACATCAGCCCCAGCAGCTCCGGCGCGCGCACCAAGTCGTCGATCGTCTCGAACAGCGGCACCACGTCCAAGTCGCTCTCGACCGCCCCGCCCGGGCCCACGCGGTACAGCCCGCCCTGCTTCATCAGCACCAGCACCTCGAGCAGATCCGACACGTCGTGCGTCATCGAGATGATGTACGACCGCACCGCGTCCGGGTCCCCCCGCTGCGCCTCGGCGACGACCGCGAACACATCGAGCACCTCGCGCGTTCCCTCGCCCAACGCCTCGGCCGACCCGACCAGCGGCCGCGGGTTCGTCAGCTCCGCGCGCAGCACGCCCAGCCGCCCGTCCTCGTCCAGCGCCGTGTACTCCTCGCACACCCCGCCGCGTCGCAGCAGGTCCGCGACCGCCGCCTCGTGCACGCCCGAGTGCTGGCGGATGTCCAACGTCGCCAGCCGCAGCCCGAACGCCCGCACCCGCACCAGCAGGTCCCGCAACCGCCCATCCACCGCCGCCACCGGCCCCGCCTCGCGCAGTGATCGGTCGAGCAACTCCAAGTCAGCCTCGAACGCCGCGCTGTCGTACGCATCATCCCCCAACCGCCCGCGCACGACCTTGATCCACGCCCGGTACGGCTCGTCCGGCGCTTCCTCACCATCGCCGATCGCCGCGACCAACCCCGACGGCGCCGGCAGACGCACGTCCGACGCGCTCAGCTCGTGCCACAGCTCCTCCAATTCCGCGTCGTACCGCTCGACCACCGCCGCCCGCAGCGTCGCAAGCGTCTCCCGCGTCACGGCCGCCGTCACGTTCGGGTTCCCGTCCCGATCGCCCCCGATCCACGACCGATACCGCACAAACGTCGGCACGCCCTGCCCGGCCCCCTCGCCGAACGCGTCCCCGACTGCCTCGCACACGTCCCGCGCCAGCCTGGGCACCGTGTCCCAGATCGACCCCGTCAGGAAGTACAGCCCGTTGCGCACCTCGTGGCGCACCTCCAGCCGCGCCCGGCGCACGTCGTCGGTCAGCATCAGCATCTGCACGACCCGCGACAGCTCGGCCCGCGTCGCCCGCGCCTCGGACGGCGGCCGGTCGTCCCGGCGTAGCTCCTCCACACACGCCGCGATCTCCTGCTGTTTGTAGAGCACCGTCTGCCGGCGCGCTTCGGTCGGGTGAGCCGTCAGCGTCGGCTGGATGTCCGCCCGCTCAAACGCCCCCATCACCCCCGGCGCGTCGAGCCCCCGCCCCGCCAGCCGGCGCACGGCGTCCGCGATCGATTCGGGGCGGATGCCGTCGCCCGTGCATTCCCGCTCGCGATTGATCCGCGCGATCGTGATCTGCTCGGCCTTGTTGAGCAAATGGAACCGGGCCGTCAGGTACCGCACCAGATCGTGCAGCTCATCATCAGAGCACGCCCCCACCTCCGCCCGCACGCCGCCCCACGCCGAGACGCCCGCGGACGTGTCCACCCCGCGGCACGAGCTCGCCAGGTCATGCGCGCGATCCCGCGCCGCGGCGTGCGCGCCGAACACCACCTCATCCAGCGTCCGCGTCAGAACCTCAAACTCGTTGATCTCGGGCATGGCGAGAGCGTACGGCACCCGCGACCCGCGCGAACGCCCCCGCCTCGCCCCTACTGGGCCGCGTCCCCGGACGCCGGCCGAAGCACCAGCCGCACGTTCACCAGTTCGAAGTCGTCGATGTCCGTCCCGGGCTCGCGCACCGACCGGATCGCCACCCAGTTCTCGCCCTCCTGCAGCAGCTCCAGCGGCACCCAAATCCGCTGCTCACCGAAGCTCCCGTCCGAGGGCGACTCCCGCAGCGTTCCCTGCAGTTTCCGCCCGTTCACGCCGACCGGGTTCGACAGCTGCACACCCTTGGCGAGCAGCACCACCTCCGCCTCGGCGACGTTCGGCGGCAGCTGCTCCGGCCCGAGATCAAACTCGAACCGCACCTCGCGACCCTCGCTCTCGCGTTGGAACTGGCTGTTGATCCGCCCCGTGTACTCGTCGTTGCCCAGGTGGTGCACCCGCGGCTCGTCCTCCATCGCGATCTCGAACGGGTTGAACCGGTCGAGCCGGATCACCGCGTACGCCCCGTCCTCCAGGTCGTCCTCCGCGATGTTCAACGCCCCGGGGACGTACCCCTCGGCCGACGCCGCCAGCGCGATGTGGTCCGGCACATCCTCAAACCCGAGCTCGAACGCCCCCTCGCTGTCCGTCGCCACCTCCGCCGCCGCCGAGTCGAGCAGGTCCACCCGGACCAGCGCCCCCGCGATCGGCTCGCCCGTCTCGCTGTCGAGCACGCGCCCGGTCAACTGCAGGCGCGTATCGAGCGTGGGTGTTGGGATCGCGAACGCCGCGGCTTCCATCGGTGCCAGGTCCGGTGCGTCGGGCATGCCCGCGAGGGCCGAGTCTTCATCGGCTCGCGGATCGGGGCTCTCGCCCGCCGCTTCCCCAACTGGCACCGCCAACGAATCGTCAACCGCGTGCGCCACATCCGCGGCGATCTCCGCCGCCGCGCTCCCGGCGGCGCCCTCGACCACGGGCGCCCCACCCGATCCGAGCACAGGCGCCCGCGCCTGCCGTGCGTCCGCTTCTGCGCCCGCAGCCCGCCGCGCATCCGCCGAGACGTGCCCCGCATCGGGCACGCCGATCCCGCCCAGACCGTCATCGGGCAGGTCAAGCGCAAGCTCCGGCGTTCCGACCGCCCCGAGCCCGTCGTCCTCCGCCGCCGGGCTCGCGTCTTGCGTGCCGGCATCAAACCCGAGCACGCCGGCGCCATCACCCGCACGCTCAAA
>BQJQ01000250.1 GCA_021604785.1 Phycisphaeraceae bacterium | reverse complement strand
GCGAGGGCGTCGAACCGGACGGCGGACATATGGAACGTGTAATCGCAGGCGGCGTGCGCGCGGGCGAGCCCGGCCCACGTCTCGAACGCGGCGAGCGGCTCGTCGTCCGGGCCCGGGCAGATCATCTCGATGAGTGTCGTGGTGCCACCGGCGAGCGCGGCGCGTGAGATCGACGCCCAGTCGTCGATCGCGTTGGTCCCCATGAAGGGCAGGTGGACGTGCACGTGCGGGTCGATGAATCCGGGGAAGACGAGCTTGCCGGTCGCGTCGATGACCTCGGTGTCGGGCGGGAGGGCCTTCGGGTCGATGTTTGGTTCGATGCGGGTGATGGTGTCGTGCGCGCAGTAGATGTCGGTGCGGTCGTCGTCGGTCGCGGTGATGACGCGTCCCCCTTGGATCAGCAGGCCCATGCGTGAATCTCCGTGGGTCAGGCGCGTTCGGCGTCGGTGAAGGCGATGTCCAGCACGCGGACCATGAAGTCGGCGTCCTCGCGGGTCATGCACATCGGGGGTTTGATGCGGAGGACGTTGCCGTGGAGCCCGCCTTTGCCGATGAGCAGCCCCAGGTCCTTGGACCGTTCGTGCACCGCGGCGCAGCGGGCGGGCGAGGGCGCGAGCGTGGTGCGGTCTTCGACGATATCGACGCCCAGCATGAGCCCCTGGCCGCGAACCTCGGCGATGGAGGGGTGGTCGGCCATGAGCGATTCGAGCCCGGATTTGAGGTACCCGCCCACGTCGTGCGCGCGTTGCTGGATGTTGTCGTCGAGGATGACGCTGAGGGTCGCGAGTCCCTGGGCGCAGGAGACGGGGTTGCCGCCGTAGGTGTTGAAGTGGAGGCGTTGCTTAAGCGTCTGGGCGATGTCGGCGCGCGTCGTGACGGCGGCGAGGGGGGCGCCGTTGCCTATGCCCTTGGCCATGGTGACGATGTCGGGCGTGACGGCGTGGTTCTCGAAGCCCCAGAACTTGGTGCCGGTGCGTCCGAACCCGGTCTGGACCTCGTCGGAGATGCACAGCCCGCCGGCGGCGCGGACGTGGTCGTAGACACGGGCGAGGTAGCCCGGCGGGAGTTCGATGGTGCCGCCCACGCCCTGGATGGGCTCGGCGATGAAGGCGGCGAGGTTGCCCGAGGTCGCGTGCTGGATCAGGTCGCGCACGTCGTCGGCGTAGTTGGCGGCGGCGTTGGGGTCGCCGTGCTTCCACGGGCCGCGCAACAAGTCGGGCATGCGGGCGTGGTGGACGCCGAAGCCCTGGGGCATGGGGTATTTCCAGGTGTTGAGCGCGGTGAGCCCGACGGCGGACGGGCTGGTGCCGTGGTAAGCGTTGCGGAGGGCGATGACGTCGTAGTTGTTCGTGTGCATCCGCGCCATCATGATGGCGAGGTCGTTGGCTTCGGAGCCGGCGTTGACGAAGTAGGTGACGCCGAGCCCGGAGTCCTCGGGGAAGGTGGAGGCAAGGAGCTTGGCGAATTGCGCAATGTTGTTGTGGAGGTAGATGGTGGTGGTGTGCTGCAGGCGTTCGTTCTGCTCGCGGACGGCGTCGAGCACCTTGGGGTGGCAGTGCCCGACCGAGACCGTCACGATGCCGGCGAACCCGTCGAGGTAGCGTTTGCCCGTCTCGTCGAAGAGGTACTGCATGTGCCCCTCGACGATGAGGACCGGGTCGCGGTAGTAGGTGAGCAGCGCGGGGGCGAGGAACTCGCGGCGCATGTCGAGGACTTCGGCGCGCGGCGGGCCGGTGTAGGGGCGCGGGGTGTGCGTGCAGGCGGGGAGCTGGGGAGGTGTCTTCACGGAACTACTCATGGCGGACTCCCTCGGTGTGCGGTCCCTCGTGCGGGGTGGCGCGGCCGATCATGAACAAAGCGTACAGCACCGCGGCGAGCGGGAGGCCCACAAACCAGGCATAGCTGTAGATGGTGTCGAAGATGGGGGGGAACATCGCCTGCTCGGTGCCGGCGGTGTTGGTGGCGGCGTTGATGAACCCGGGCAGGTTTGGCAGGACCGCGAGGACGAGGGCGAGCATCGCGAGCCAGTTGACACCGGCGTGCTTGCCGCGGGGGTCGTAGAGGGCGTCGGCGTCCAGGCGGGTGCGGCGCATGATGAAGTAGTCGCAGAGCATGATGCCAGCGATGGGGCCGAGCAGGGCGCTGTACCCGATGAGCCAGGTGAAGATGTAGTCGCCCAGGTCGGTCATCAGGCGCCAGGGCATGATGGCGACGCCGATGAGGCAGGTGATGAGCCCGCCCATGCGGTAGCCGATGCGGTGCGGGGCGAGGTTGGAGAACCCGTTGGCGGGGGAGACGACGTTGGCGGCGAGGTTCGTCGAGAGCGTCGCGAGCAGCAGGGCGAGCATCGAGATGACGACGACGACTGGCGAGCCGAGCTTGGCAACGAGGTCGACGGGGTTCCAGATCGCTTCGCCGAAGACGAGGACTGTCGCGCCGGTGACGACGATGCCGACGAAGCAGAAGAGCGTCATGGTGGGCGGGAGCCCGAGGACTTGCCCGACCGCCTGGTCGCGCTGCGAGCGGCAGTAGCGGGTGAAGTCCGGGATGTTCAAGCTTAGCGTCGCCCAGAAGCCGACCATCGCGGTGAGCTGCGGGAAGAAGACCTTCCAGAACGCGGCGTTGGTCTCGAACTTGGACTTGGATTCGAAGAGTTTGCCGACGTCATCGACCTTGACGAAGGCCCAGACAAGCAGGGCGACGCCGCAGAGGATCAAGAAAGGTGCGGCCCAGAACTCGAGCCATTTGATGGACTCGATGCCGCGCAGCACGATCGCGACGTGGACGAGCCAGAACGCGAAGAAGCAGGCGAGTTGCCACCCGGAGATGCCGAGCCAGCCGATGGTGGCGGTGTCGAGGTCTTCGGTGACCCATCCGAGTGCGACGACGATCTGGTAGATCGCGGCGCCGCCGATCCAGCATTGGATGCCGAACCAGCCGCAGGCGACGAGCGAACGCGCAAGGGCGGGGATGTGCGCGCCGGTGGTGCCGAAGCTCGCGCGGGCGAGGACGGGGAAGGGGACGCCGTACTTGGTGCCGCCGTGCCCGTTGAGGATCATGGGGACCAGGACGATGAGGTTGCCGAGCATGACGGTGAGGACCGCCTGCCACCAACTCATGCCCTGCTTGATCATGCCCGCGGCGAGCATGTACGTCGGGATGCAGACCGCCATGCCCACCCA
>BQJQ01000249.1 GCA_021604785.1 Phycisphaeraceae bacterium | reverse complement strand
GTACCGGCGGCGGCAGCTGCGGGAGCTGGGGTTCAACCACCTGTCGGTGGGGCGGCCGAGCGTGATCGTGGATCGGTAGCGAACCAGTAGAATCTCTGCATGGCGCTCACGCCAACTGACGACCGCGGCACTCCGTGCGGGAGGCCCGAGAGCCTGCCCGCGGGCGCAATCGTCCCCGGCATCGGCGGCGGGTCGCGCCACCCCGTGCTCTACTACGCCCTGCTCGGGGTGATCGTCGGCGCGATCGCCTTCCTCTGGCTTGTTGTCGTCGATCCTCTCATCGCACGGTTCCTCGGGTTCCGCACCGGCGGGTATGGGGCTTCAGGCGTTGCGATCGTGACGGGCATCGCGCTGGATATGGTGCTCCGGCGGCGAATCGCGCGCGGGCGCTGGACCACAATCTCGCGGCTGCACCTCGAGTCCGGGCGCTGCCCGGCGTGCACTTACGCGCTGCGTGGGCTGCCGGCGGACGCCGACGGGTATCTGACCTGCCCGGAATGCAGCGCCGCGTGGCGATCCGATAGGCTCGGTACCGATGCCGAATCGAACACCGACTGACGACCGCGGTGAGCCCTGCGGCATCGCCCGCCTCTCCGCGCGCCAGATCGGGTGGCGGTCGATCGGTGTTCAGAAGCTGATCCGCGACCCCGACGCTCGGCGCGAGCAGAAGATCACCACGGGGCTCGAGACCGGCGTCGCCCTCGTCGGCGGGTTCGTCGGGTGGGTGGTGTGGCAGGTCGGGGTGGACCCTCTGCTGCGCGGGCACCTGCCGTTGTTCATGCGGATGGTGCTGATGACGGTCGCGGCGATCGTCGTCGCGATGCTCTTCTGGTGGTGGCTGCTGGACTGGGTGCGGGTCCGCCGGTTTGCGCGGATCAGCGAGATCTACCTGAGCAGCGGGCGGTGCGCCGGGTGCGGGTATGACCTTCGCGGGCTTGATCCCGAGCCCGAAGGGTGCGTGGTCTGCCCCGAGTGCCGGGCGGCGTGGCGGTCGAGTAGGCTCGGGGGCGATGAGCGTGACACGGACACCGGCTCAGATCTCGACGACGCCTGAGGTGGCGCAGGCGGACTGGCTGGATTATGCGCGCACGCTCGCGCCCGGGTCGGTGGATCTGGTCTACGCGGACCCGCCGTTCAACACGGGCAAGACGCAGAGCGGGCGGGCGTCCAAAGAGCCCCGACCGTCAGGGAACGGGCAGATTCCGGGCGAATCTGGCCCGTCGCTCACGCTCGGGGCTCCTTTGGCGTACGGGGATTCGTGGGACTCGACGGGGGCGTGGGTCGCGTGGCTGCGCGAGCGCCTCCTCGCAACCCTGCCCGCGCTCAAGCCGACGGGGTCGATCCTGCTGCATGTCGATTGGCGAACCTCCCACTACGCGCGGCTGATGCTCGACGAGGTGCTCGGCGCGGACCGGTTCGTCAACCACCTCGTGTGGGCGTACGGGCTCGGGGGCAGCTCGCCCCGGCGGTTCGCGCGCAAGCACGACGACATCCTGTTCTACGCGATCGACCCCGAGCGGTACTTCTTTGTGCCGCCCATGGTGCCCGCAACGAGCGTGCGGATGAAGGGGCAGATGAAGAAAGCAACCGACGTGCTCGACGTGCCGGCGATCAACAACATGGCGCTCGAGCGGTGCGGGTACCCGACGCAGAAGCCGGTGGCGCTGCTCGACATGCTCGTTCGGGCGTGCTGCCCGGCGGGCGGCGTGGTGCTCGACCCGTGCTGCGGGTCCGGGACGTCGCTCGTCGCGGCGGTCGCGTCAGGTCGGCGCGCGATCGGGTGCGATCTGAGCGCCGATGCGGTCCGGATTTCGAGGGAGCGGCTCGCCCTGGTCAGCGCCGACGACGCCGACACGCGGGGATGAGCGCACCGGCGAGCACCAACGCCCCGCCCGGGGCCGGCACGAGCACGGCGATCGTGAAGTTCATCGAGTCACGCCCGCTCGACGAGGACTGATCCCACGAGAGCGTGGTACCCAAGCCCCCGACGAGGATGGCGCCGGACTCGTGGTCCGTCGCGTCGGTCGAGTTCGAGATCACGTTGCCCGCTCCGAGCGTGAACCCGGCGGCGGCTTCGGAGTCCACGATGCTCACGGGCTGGGCGTCGGCGAAGTCCCACAGGGCGGCGCCCCACTCGCGGGAGAAATCCTCGTCGCCGGGCAGCCCGATCAGGATGAGGACCTCGCTCACACCCGTATCGAAGGTGAGCGTCGAGGTGCCGACGGCCCCGGCCTTGACGTGCAGCGACTCGCTCGTGCCCGACACGAATGAGAGCGCGTCGTAAGACGGATCGGTCGAGTAGTCGGCGGAGAAGATCGTGGACTCGGCGATGTCGGGCGTGTCGAAGGTGACGCCCACGCCGGCGGCGGTGCCCGTCGCGGTCTCGCCCGCGTCATCAACCGTGACCCAATCAACCGTCTCGTAGACCTTGCCGGCGTAGGTAACCATGTCCGCGCGGACGCCGACGGACGCGGCCACGCACGCACCGACGGCTAACAAGGTGTGTCGCTGGATCGTCGTCATTGGTCGGGTCGCCCTCTGAGCCTCCGGGAACGGATCAGAGGGTACCCGATCCGGGCGGGGCGTGTCGGTCGAGAGGCGCGTCCCGCGGGGGCGGCCCGTACGATCCCGCCATGACCCGGCGGCTGTTCACCCTTTATCAGCGGAAGCGTTGGATCAACATCAACGTCAACGCGATCGCGGCGGCGGCGGTCAGCACGCTCATGGTCATGGGGCTGATCTGGATCATCCGCCACCCGTTCGGGCTGGTCTGGGGGCCGGTGCGGTTCACGGTCTTTGCGCTGGTCGCGGACATCGTGCTCGACGTCACTTGCTTCCTGGCGCTGCACTGGGCGGCGAACCAGTGGCGCCCTGTCCAGGGGCGCAACGAGAAGGAGCGGCATCAGCTCGGGGCGACGCGACCCAACAGCAGGCTCGACGCGCTGCGGGTGCAGGCCGAGCGGATGGCGATCGGGCCGTTGTACTACACGATCGCGAGCGGGCTGACGTGGTGGTTCCAGCATCTGGACGTGCACCCGAGTTGGGCTGTGGGCGCCGGGTATGCGGCGGCGCTGGTCGTGACGCGGACGATCCACACGGCGTGGGGGCTGCGGTCGGGGTCGTATGTGGACCATCACAAGCGCCCGGGCAACGGCACGCCGACGGACAACGGGTCCGCGGAC
>BQJQ01000248.1 GCA_021604785.1 Phycisphaeraceae bacterium | reverse complement strand
TATGGCCGCTATGCTGCGCGCATGAGTGTGACGTTCAAGCATCGTGCGTTGTCCAACGGCCTGACGGTCGTCGGTGAAGTTGACCCCGAGGCCCACACCGCGGCGGCGGGGTTCTTTGTCCGCACCGGCGCGCGCGACGAGGACCCGGTCGTCATGGGCGTGTCCCACTTCCTTGAGCACATGATGTTCAAGGGGACCGAGGACCTGACGACCGAGGACATCAACCGCGGGTTCGACGACCTGGGGGCACGCAACAACGCGTACACGTCGGGTGAAGTGACGTGTTTTTACGCGCAGGTACTGCCCGAGCGGGTGGACGCGGCGATGTCGATCCTCGCCCGGATGATGCGCCCGGCGCTGCGCCAAGAGGACTTCGACACCGAGAAGAAGGTGATCCTCGAAGAGATCGCGATGTATCAGGACAACCCGTTCTGGGTGCTGTACGAGGAGGCGATCGACCGGCGGTACCGCCCGCACGGGCTGGGGCACCGGGTGCTGGGGACGGCCGAGACGGTGTCAGCGCTGACGCGCGACCAGATGCAGACGTATTTCGACTCGCGGTACTCGGCGGACAACACGACGCTGTCGGTCGCGGGGAACGTGGACTTTGACGCGGTGTGCGCGCAGGCCGAGGAGCTGTGCGCGTCGTGGGCGCCCACGGGCGCGACGCGGGACTCGGTGCGCCCGAAGTCGAACGCCCAAGTGTTCACGGAGCGTGACGAGACGATCACCCGGGGATATCTGATCGGGCTGGCGGACGGGCCGGCAGCGGACGACGACGACCGGTACGCCGCGGCGCTGGCGGCCCAGGCGCTGGGCGGGCCGGACAACTCGCGGTTGCACTGGGCGCTCTTGGAGACGGGGATCGCCGAGGAGGCGCAGGCGGCGGCGGACGCGCACGACGGGGCGGGCGATTACTTCGTGTACGCGTCGGGCGACCCGGAGCGGCTCGACGAGATCAGCGAGACGATCGTGCGGGAGTGCCGGGAGCTGAGGGACTCGCTGGAGGACGACGATCTGGAGCGGCTGCGGGCGCGGCAGCTGACGGCTGCGACGCTCGCGGGCGAGCGGCCGGGCGACCGGATGCAGCGGCTGGGTCGGATCTGGACGCTGCTGGGGCGGTATGAATCGCTCGAGGACCAGCTCGATCGGATTGGGAAGGTGACGCTCGACGAGGCGCGGGGCGTGCTGGACCGGTGGCCGATCGAGCCGGGGCTGATCGGGCGGCTGGTGCCAGGCGAGGCTGAAGGGGCGTAAGGAACGAGCGCGGTCAGGCGGCTTCGGCGCGCGGCGGCGCGGCGGTGCGGACGTCGTTGCCGCCGGCGCGGACGACGTCGCGGACGGCATGGGTCGCGCCCGTGACAAGATCGCTCGGGGTGGCGAACTGGCTCGCTGTGGTGGCGTCGAGTGTCGCGATGCCGATGGAGGCGGTGACGTCGATCTGTGCCTGTCGGAGCGCGGGCAGCCAGCGTTCGACGGCATCGGGGAGCTGCGCGCGGAAGGCGCCGGTCGCGGCGGTGGCCTGGGCCCGGGTGGTGCGCGGGAGGACGACGGAGAAGAGGTTCGGCGTCGGGCGGCAGACGATGCCGCCGAGGGGCTCGAAGTGGCGGTGCAGGATCGCGGCGACGCCGATGACCAGCTCGTCGCGGGTCACCGGGCCCTGGGTCTTTTCGATTCCGTCGAGGTGGTCGATCACGACCTGCACGATGGTCAGCGTCATCTCGCCCGCGCGGGCGGCGCCAAACGCGGCGCGGACGGCCTGATCGAAGCCCGAGGGCCCGACGGCGCCGGTCAGCGGGTCGTTCTCGCCGATGCAGGCGAAGGTCTTGGCGAGGTCCTCGGCGGCGTAGGTCGCGCGGGGCTCTTCGCGGGACATCGCGACCAGGCGCTGCTCGGCCTGGGCGAGGATCTCCTCGGCGTCGGCGAAGGCGCCCGTGTCCAGGCGGAACAGGCGGGAGATCTCTTGCGAGCTTGTTGCGACGTCGCGGATGATGAGGTCGATGCTCGAGGGGGTGAGGCTGAACCATTGCTTGCCGCGGGTGTACAGGCGGCGGATGGCGGGGGTCGGGTCGTCGTCGGTGAGCGCGTCGTGGACGGCGTTGCCCATCGCGACGCACCGGGTGATGGCGGCGGTGTTGCCGGGGGCGGCGGTCGGGCGCTCGTGGTAGCGGATGGGGATGGTGAGGTCGGAGGGGAAATTCCAGGCCTCGGCGAGCATGGCGCCGATGTCGGGGTGCTGGATGTCGAGGTGCTCGAGCTCGGCGCGGCAGAGCTTGGCGTGGTCGCCGCCGGTCTCGGCGAGGACGGCGTCGTAGTCGTCGCCCAGCGCGTGGTGCAGGGCGATCATGCCGACGTCTTGGAGCATGCCGACGAGGAAGGCTTCGTCGGGCTCGCACCCGCCGGCGGCGCGGGCGATGGCTTTGGCGGCTTGTGCGGTGTAGATCGCGCGGCGCCAATACGCGCGGTAGTCCAGCCCGCCCTCGCTCTCGTAGTCCACGGCGTCGATCAGGCTGAACCCGAGAGCCAGCGCCTTGACCGGTCGCATGCCCAGCAGGAGCAGCGCCTTGTGGATGGTGGTGCAGCGCTCGCGGAGGCCGTAGTAGCTTGAGTTCACGGTGCGCAGGATGCGGGCGCTCAGCGCTTGGTCCCAGCGGATCGCCTCGGCGAGTTCGTCAACCGAGACGTCGGGGTTGTTCGTCAATTCGATGATGCGCGTGGCGACCGTCGGCAGCGATGGCAGCGACGGGCAGGCGAGCACTTCTTCGAGAACGTGACGGTCCATCGTGGGTCTGCGCCGCTCCTGCGGTCAGACTTCGACCGCGGCCGGGCGTCCTTGCCCGGAACTGTTGGGTCTATCGGGTCTTGGCGGGGCGGGCTTCACCGGCGGGCGGGGTTGGAGGGGGCCGGGTCCGGGTAGACCAGCTTGAGCGTGGGCGGGTCGATCTCGAGACGCTCGCGGGTGTACCACGCGAGCAGGCGCCCGGCGCGCGTCAGGGCGGCGGGATCCGCGGCGTGTGGCGGGTTCGGCGGGGTGTGCGGCGGGCTCTGGGGGCTCGGATCGAGGGCGCGGAGCAGGGCGATCGTCTCGGGGCGGACGCGCCAGATGTGCGCTCTTGGGCTCGGGCCCGGGTCGTCCACGAGCCCGCCGAGATGGGGGGAGAACCCGTACGCACGCCCCGAAACG
>BQJQ01000247.1 GCA_021604785.1 Phycisphaeraceae bacterium | reverse complement strand
TCGTCACCGTCGCGACCACCCGCCCCGAGACGTACTTCGGCGACACCGCGATCGCTGTGAACGCGAACGACCCCGAACGTGCGCGCTTCATCGGCAAGTCCGTCAAGCTGCCGTTCGTGAACCGGGTGATCAAGGTGATCGCCGACGACTACGTCGTCGTGCCCGACCCCAAGTCCGACGAGCCCAAGGCGAAGTACGCCTCCGGGTTCCTCAAGGTCACGCCCGCGCACGACCCCAACGACTGGCTCATCGGGCAGCGGCACAACCTGGACATCATCAACGTGATGGCGCCCGACGCCTCGATCTCCGCCGACCACGGGTGGGAGGACGTCGGCGACGCGACGCCCTTCCTCGGGCTCTCCCGCGAGGACGCGCGCCAGGCGGTCGTCGATGCATTCAAGGGCAAGGGGCTGCTCCGCGAGACCAAGCCGTACGCCCACTCGGTCGGGCACTCGTACCGCTCGCACGTCGCGATCGAGCCGTACCTGAGCGACCAGTGGTACTGCAAGGTCACCGACGACCGCCTCCGCGGCAGCGCCCAGCGCGCCCTCAAGCCCGAGCAGCGGTCTGAGGCGAGCACCGAGGCGTGGCCCGAGTCCAAGCCGGGCGAGACCGTCGGCGACGCGAAGATGACCATGTACCCGGCCCGGTACGCCAAGACCTACGAGACCTGGCACGACAACCTCCGCGACTGGTGCATCTCCCGCCAGCTCTGGTGGGGGCACCGGATCCCGATTTGGTATGTGCACTCTGAAGTCGACCAAGTCGAGTTGCCCTCTGACGTCACCGACTCTCGCGACATCCAAAGACTCGGCAACGCCCTTCATCGCGAACAACTTGACAAGGCTATCGAGAAGACGATTTCATACTTACGTGCGTGCGGCCTTAACGACAGCGACTTCAACATCCGTGAGACAGATGATTTTCGCTTCGAGGTATGTGCTAGAACAGAGCTTGCTGCCAACTCCCTCGATGCCTTCGTGGAGTTCACAAGAAGCCATGAGCTAGTGACACGCGACGACCCAAGGCATGGCCAAGCCGCCCAGTTCGAAGTGTCTGGCTTCCCCAGCGCGACCCGCGCCGCATCTGACCTGGAGGACGCCACATTTAGCTTTGATCGCGACCCCGACGTCCTCGACACCTGGTTCTCCAGCGCCCTCTGGCCGCTCTCGACGATGGGGTGGCCAGACGCGGACGCCGCGGGCAAAGACACGGGCATCGACGACTTTGCGCACTTACTCGCCGCGTTCAACCCCACCTCCGTCCTGTGCACCGCCCGCGAGATCATCACGCTCTGGGTCAGCCGCATGGTCATGTTCAACCGCCTGTTCATGGAGCAGGACGGCAACCCGCCCAAGCTGCCCTACAAGGACGTCTTCATCCACGCCATGATCCAGGACGGCGACGGACGCAAGATGTCCAAGTCGCTCGGCAACGGCGTCGACCCCCTCGACATCATCCACTCGCACGGCACCGACGCCATGCGCTTCACCCTCGTCCAGATGACCACGCAGACCCAGGACGTCCGCATGCCCGTCCAGGCGGACCCCGAGACGGGCAAGAACACGTCGCCCAAGTTCGACGTGGGGCGAAACTTCTGCAACAAACTCTGGAACGCGTCGCGGTTCGCGATCGGCATGCTCGCGAGCGACCCGCCGACGCCCGGCATCCCGATCGAGCCCGAGCAGCTCTCGCTCACCGACCGGTGGATGCTCTCGCGGATCGCCGGCGCGACGACCGTCATCAACGGCGCGCTCAAGACGTACCAGTTCAAGGACTACGCCGACGCGCTGTATGACCTCCTCTGGCGGGACTTCTGCGACTGGTACCTCGAAGCGATCAAGCCCACGATCAAGGACGACGCGAATCAGCGGGCCGTCCTCCGGCTCGCGCTGGACGCGATCCTGCGATTGCTCCACCCCGTCGCGCCGTTCATCACCGAAGCGGTCTTCGAGCGCCTCCGCGAGATCCCGATGCGCGAGATCGACAGGTTCAGCTTTGCCAGCACGAAGGCGGACGACACGCTCTGCCAGTCCGGGTGGCCCGCGCCCGAGCCGGGGCTTCGCGACGAGCCCGCCGAGGAAGCGTTCAGCCGCGTGCAGGCGTTGGTGACCAGCATCCGCGAGGTCCGCGCGTCCAACCAGGTCCCGCCCAAGCGCCGGATCACGCTGCACGCGACGAAAGAACTTGCGGCGGACGTCGCCCGCTGGTCCCCCCTCGTCGAGACCCTCGCCGGCGTTGAAGCGATCTCAACCGACGCCCCCGCCGGCCCGGCCGCCGCGTTCACGTTCGAGGGCGCCGAACACAAGCTCTCGAACCTCGCGGATGCGGTCGACGCGGGCGCCGAGCGTGAACGCCTGACCAAGCAGATCGCCGAGCTCGACGGCTCGATCGCCAAGGTCGAGGGGCGGCTCTCGAACCCCGGCTACGTCGAGCGGGCGCCCGAGAAGCTGGTCAACGAGACCCGCGCCCAGCTCGAGCAGCTCAAGGCCGACCGCGCCACGACCGCCAAGGCGCTCGAGGATCTCGCGTGAGGCTCCCCGCGGCGGTGCTGCTGGTGTCCGTGTGCGCGCTCGCCGGCGCGTGCTCGTCGCGCGCCGGCCGCGGCCCCGTCAGCGCGCGCCTCGACGAGCTCAACCGCGCCGAGCGGACCAACCGCGTCGCCACCATGACCACGCGATCGTCCAACGCCTCAGCCGTCGTCTCCGCCGAGGCGTGGAGCTTCGAGGGCATCCCGGGCCAGAAGATGACCACGCCCTCGTTCGAGCTCTACACCACCGTCACCAACGCGCTGCTGCTCGACCGCCTGCCGGTCTTCCTCGAGCACGCGCTGCGGTACTACGAGACGGCGCTGGGCCCGCTGCCCGCGCCGCGCGAGCACCTCGAGACCTACGTCGTCGCGACGCGCCCGCAGTGGACGCGTGTCACCCGCCGGCTCATGGGCTCCGACGCGGGCGTCTACCTCCGCATCACCCGAGGCGGGTTCGCCGCCCGCGGCCGCGGCGTCTACTACGACATCGGCTCGGACGAGACCCTCGCCGTCGCCGCCCACGAAGGCTGGCACCAGTACGCCCAGGCGACCTTCGACGATCAGCTCCCGGTCTGGCTCGAAGAGGGCGTCGCGACGTGGATGGAGGGCTTCCGCTGGGACGAACGCGATCGAAGGCTTCCGCTGTTCGACGCGTGGGACAACCCCGAA
>BQJQ01000246.1 GCA_021604785.1 Phycisphaeraceae bacterium | reverse complement strand
GAGACGTTCGAGGAATGTCCGCGTGTGCGCGCCGTCGGGGCCCTCGGGGTCCACCACGATGCAGCGCGAACAGGCGGAGCACTTCTGCCCGGCGTACCCGAACGCCGAGTACCGCACGCCCAGCACGGCTTCGTCGAGGTCGGCCGAGCTGTCCACGATGATCGCGTTCTTCCCACCCATCTCGCAGACGACACGCTTGACGTGCAGCTGGTCCTCGCCGGTGACGCCGGCGGCTTGGAGGATGTCGAGCCCGACGGCCTTGGACCCGGTGAACGCGATGACGGCGGTGCGTGGATCGCGCACGAGCGCCGCGCCGACGGTCTCGCCCGGGCCGGCGAGGTAGTGCAGCACGCCCTCGGGAGGATCGGCGGGGAAGATCTCGCGGATCGCGCCGTCGAAGATGTCGTACATGGTGCGCGCGATCGCGGGCGACTGCTCGGCGGGCTTAACGACGACCGTGTTGCCCGTCACCAGCGCCGCCGCGGTCATGCCCATGCAGATCGCCAGCGGGAAGTTCCAGGGGGAGATCACCGCGCACACGCCGCGGGGCTGATACCACAGCTCGTCGAGCTCGCCGATGAATTTGCCCAGGCGGCGGCGCTCGAAGAGCGAGACCGACTCGCGGGCGTAGTACGCGCAGAAGTCGATCGCTTCGCAAACATCAGCGTCCGCCTCGCGCCACGGCTTGCGGGACTCCTTGCAGACCAGGGCCGACAGCTCGTCGCGGCGCGTCCGCATCATGTTGGCGGCCCGGACGAGCACCTGGGCGCGCCGCATCGGGTCGGTGTCGCGCCACGCCGGGAACGCCCGGGCCGCGGCGTCGATCGCCCGCGTCGCGTCATCCGCCGTCGCGTTCTGGGTTACCGGCTCGACCCGCGCCTCCGCGACGGCGTGCGCGAACAGCTCGTGCTGGGCGTGCTCGGCGAAGTCACGCAGCGGCTCGGTGAAGAAGGGGCGGCTGTCGCCCAGCCCCTCGACCGCGACGGACAGCTTGTGCCGCTCGGGCGCGATCTCGCGGAGATCGCGAGCCGGGTCGGACTCCGCCGCGTGCGCCGGGGGGGCGAGCAGCGCCTCGGGGCTTGCCCCGTCGAGGAACCCGGCCTTGAGCCAGCTCTCGTTGGAGGTGTTTTCCAGCAGTCGCCGCACCAGGTACGCCATCCCCGGGATCATCTCGCCCACGGGGACGTACTCGCGGACGCGCAGGCCCATGTCCGCGGCGGCGTGCTTGAGCTGGTCGGCCATGCCGTGGAGCATCTGCAGCTCCATCGCCTCGCGCGGCAGCCCGCGCGCGTCGAGCCCGGCGAGCGCCGCGGCGATCGAGCGGATGTTGTGCGACCCGAGCGCGAGCTTGATGCCCCCCTCGCCCTCATTGCGCGGGCAGGCGTCGAGCAGGATGCCCGTCATCTCCTCGAAGCAGGCGTCGGTCTCCCACTTCTCGCCCCACACGGGGCACGGCCACCCCTGCTGCTCGGCGTAGATCGTCTCAAAGTCCCAGTACGCGCCCTTGACCAGGCGGACTGTGACAACGCGCCCGGATTTGCGCGCCCACTCGGCCAGACGCTTCGCGTCCTCGGGGCCCGAGCGGAGGTACGCCTGCATCGCGATGCCGGCCTCGAAGTCGTGCGACTCGCAGGCGCTGGTGAACGCGTCGAGCGTGAGGTCCTTGAGCTGGAAGTGCTCCATGTCGAAGTTGATCAGCACGCCCCGCTTCTTGGCGGCGTCGAGGATCGGGCCCAGGCGGCGCATCAGCTCGGTGATCGACTGGTCCGGGTCGATCGGGTCGAACTGCGCGCACAGGCTCGAGAGCTTGATCGACACGTTCGTCCGCGGCACCGCGCCCAGGTGGTCCCGCTCAAGCCGGTCGGACCCGGGCCACCCCGCGGCTTCGTCGGCGAGGTTCTCGACGAGGTCGAGGTACTTGTCGCGGTACATGTCCGCCTCTTCATCAGAGACGCACGCCTCGCCGAGCAGGTCCACCGAGAAGCAGATGCCGTCCTTCCAGAGCTTGCGCAACCGGGGCAGCGCGCTGGCGGCGTCGGTCCCCGCGATGAAGGTCTGGGCCATCTGCGTGATCTGCCCCGAGACGGTCTTGGTCAGCAGCCCCTTGGCCGCCCCGCCCGCCTTGACGGCCGTGCCCAGGAACGGCGGCAACTTCACGCCCGGCTGGGTGAGGTAGTCCACCAGCACGTCGTGCACAATCTCGGGCGTGGTCAGCACCGGGAAGGCGTCGACAAACCGGAACAGCTGCACCTTGAACGTGTGGTCCTTCATGGACCAGTCCATCAGCTTGTCCTGATAGAACTTCGCGCTGAGCAGCCCGGCTTTGTGCGCGAGCGAGCGGTCGAGCATGCGCTCGCCGATCTCGCGGATGCGCTGTTCCTGGTCCTGGTCCGGGGCGCCCGGGGCGGGGACCGGAACGGCGGGGCGCGCGATCGGGCGCGGCTTCTTCGAGAAGATCGGCATGCGGGGCTCCCTCGGCGCCCGGCGTGCCCACGCACCCCCGGTCGCCCGCGGAATCGTAGCGTCGTCCCCCCCGTTCCCGTGGCCCCCGGGCGGCCCAATCGCCTACCGTCGGGGGCGTGAGCACCCCCACCGCCATCACCATCGGGACCTTCGACGGCGTGCACGTCGGGCACGCCGCGCTGGTTGCCCGGGCGCGGGCGCTGGTGGGCGCCCAAGGGCGGGTTGTCGCGCTCTGTTTCGACCCCCACCCCGCCGCGATCCTCGACCGGGACAACACCCCGGCCCGCCTGACGACCCGGGCGCGGCGCGTCGGGCTGCTGACCTCGCTCACCGACATGGACGGCAACGCCCGTGGCGCCGACGAGGTCGTCGTGCTCGAACCGACGAGGGAACTGCTTTCGCAATCGCCCGAGGCCTTCATCGCAGGCGTCGTCGAACGCCACCACCCGAGCGTGATCGTCGAAGGCCCCGACTTCAAGTTCGGCAAGGCCCGCGCCGGCTCGGTCGAGACGCTGGGCGAGCTTGGCAAGGCCCACGGGTTCGCCGTCGAGGTCGTCGAGCCCGTGCACCAGGCGCTGCGGGACCAGACGATCGTGAAGGCGTCGAGCTCGATCGTGCGCTGGCTGCTGGGTGAGGGGCGGGTCCGTGATGCGGCGCTCGTGCTCGGGCGCCCGTACGAGCTGCCCGGGAGCGTCGTCAAGGGCGACCAACGCGGGCGGGACCTCGGGTTCCCCACGGCGAACCTCGTGACGGCGTGCC
>BQJQ01000245.1 GCA_021604785.1 Phycisphaeraceae bacterium | reverse complement strand
GGCGGCGTTCTACAAGGGCGTGTTGGCGATCACCGTCGAACGCATGGAGCACGAGGGGACGGCGTTCTACGTGCTCGAGCACGATGAGGGAAACGGCGGGTGCCTCGTGCCCGACGCGGACGGCATCGCGGGCGACAAGGGGCCGCTGGTGTACCTCAACGTGGACGGGCGGATCCGCGACGCGGTTGCGAAGGTGACGCAGCTCGGCGGCGCCGTGACCGAGGATGTGCAGTCGCTCGGGCCGTACGGGTTCCGGGCGCTGATCAGGGACTCCGAGGGCAACAGGTTCGCGTTGCACTCGAACTCGGACGCGTGAGGGCGCGGCGGCGGGGCGCGGCGCCGGCGGCTGCGAGGAAGAACAGCACGCACGAGCCCGGCGCGGGGATCGCGATGAGGGCCTGGGCGAGCACTTCGTACCCGAGCTCGGTCGGGTGGATGTTGGGCCCGCCGCGGTCGAGCTCGGTGATGCGGGTGAGCTCGAGCTCGCGACCGGCGAACAGATGAGCCGTGGGCACGAAGGTCGCGTCGAAGTCCGCCGCGAGCGCCTCGAGGACGTCGTTGAGGATGGGTGAGATCTCGCCCGAGATGCCGGCGATCGCGACGCCGTCGCCCGTGCCGGTCGGGTCCAGCTCGGGGTGATCGATGAAGAGCGCGAACGGGTCGTAGTACCCCATGACCATGACGTCCGCTTCGGGCGCGAGGGTGGAGAGGTCGTCGAGCGCGAGTGAGAGGTTGTCGATCATGGTGCCGAAGACCTGGAGCACCTGCCCGAACTGCTGGTCCGAGGGCAGGTCGAGGAAGCCCGGCTGGTCGGCGAGGGTGAGGAAGTCGTTGACGCCCAGGTGCAGCGTGACGTGGTCGATGGTGTTGCCCAGCGCGTGCTGGTCGGCGATGGTCGAGAGCATCAGGTCGTGCTGCGAGGGCGTGCCTTGGCCGGGGTAGTTGGTGTTTAGGAGCTGCCCGAGCTGCCCGCCGGCGAAGAACGTGTCGGACGACTCGGCGGGGACGCCCAGGTTGACGAGATTCGGGCGGACACCTCCGTTGAGGGTCGCGAGGTGGTCGGCATAGAGCGCGACGTACCCCTGATCGCCGGCGTTGGGCTCGATGTCGAGGCTGAACCGGGAGTACCCCCACGCGAGCGAGTCGCCCATCGCGAGGTAGGTGGAGCCCGCCGACGCCGCGAGGGCGGGGAGGGCGAGGACGATGAGCGCGCACCAACGTCTGATCTGCATGGGGCGAGTGTGCACGCCCGGGGGCAGCGTGTCCACCCCGGCGGCGATATCGGAGGCGAATCGGTCGGGTTGTTAAGCGGGGCGAGCCCTGAACGCGGGCGGGGCGGCCGGGTACCCTCCGGGGCGTGGAAACGGGAGCGACCAGCACGGTGGATGATCGGGTGCGCGACGTGGTGCGCCGGGTCTGGGGGTTCGACGAGCTCCGCCCGCTGCAGGCGGCGGCGATCCACGCGGGCGTCGAGGGGCGGGACTGCCTGACGGTGCTACCGACAGGCGGGGGCAAGAGCCTGTGCTACCAGGTGCCGCCCTTGGTGACGGGGAAGGTGACGGTCGTGGTCTCGCCGCTGATCGCGCTGATGCGGGATCAGGTGCGCGGGCTCGAGCTCAACGGGTACGCGGCGGCGGCGCTGCACTCGGCGGTCGAGCACGAGGACGCGCGGGAGATCACGAGCAAGCTGCTGTCGGGGGAGCTGAGCGTGGTCTTCGCGGCGCCCGAGCGGGTGGTGACGCCCGGGTTTATGTCGCTGATCGCAAAGCTGGGCGACTCCGGGCGGCTGGGCGCGATCGCGGTGGACGAGGCGCACTGCATCAGCCAGTGGGGTCATGATTTTCGCCCGGAGTACCGCAGGCTTGCCGAGGTGCGCGAGGTGGTGCCGGGGGTGGCGATGCAGGCGTTCACGGCGACGGCGACGCCGCGGGTGCGCGACGACATCGCCCGCCAGCTCGGGCTGCGCGAGCCGGAGGTGCTGGTGGGCACGTTCGATAGGCCGAACCTGACCTACCGCGTCCGGGCGCGCCGCGAGGCGGCCGAGCAGATCGCCGAAGCCGTCGCCCGCCACGAGCGCGCGGGCGAGGGCGGCGGCACGATCGTGTATTGCCTGAGCCGCAAGGACACGGAGGAGCTGGCCGAGTCGCTCTGCAGGCACAAGCTCCACGCGGACGCGTACCACGCGGGACTGAACCCGAAGAAACGCCACGACGTCGAGGAGCGGTTCACCAACGAGTCGCTCGACGTGGTCGTCGCGACGGTCGCGTTCGGGATGGGGATCGACCGGTCCAACGTACGGCTGGTGGTGCACGCAACGATGCCCAAGTCGATCGAGTCGTACCAGCAGGAGACGGGGCGGGCCGGGCGTGACGGGCTGGCGGCCGAGTGCCTGCTGCTGTATTCACCGGCGGACGGGGCGCGGTGGGAACGGCTAATCCGGCGCTCGGGCGAGGAGTTCGGGGCCGACGCGGGGGCGACCGAGGCGCAGCTGCAGCTGGTGCGGGAGATGCGCCGGCTGGTCTCGGCGATGGCGTGCCGGCATGCGCAATTGAGTGAACACTTCGGGCAGGAATACGAGCCGCCCGAGGGCCAGCACACGTGCCGGGCGTGCGACGTGTGCCTGGGCGAGACCGAGGCCGAGGGCGACTCGAAGCGCATCGGGCAGATCATCCTCAGCGCGGTGGCGCGGACGGATCAGCGGTTCGGGGCGGCCCACATCGCGGATGTGGTCCGCGGGTCGGACTCGGAGAAGATCCGCGAGCGCGGGCACCACGAGCTGAGCGTGCACGGCATGCTCTCCGACCGGCGCAAGCCCGAGGTGATGGCGTTCATCGACCAGCTCGTCGCGGCTGAGGCGCTCGAGCGGTGCGTGGACGGGCACTTCGAGACGCTGCGGTTCGGCCCGCGGGGCGTGGATGTGATGAAGGGCGAAGACGAGATCGCCCTGGCCCGCCCGATGGGGACGCAGACCGCCCTGACCGAGAAGCGCCGACGCCGGACGCACGCGGACACGACGCCGATGAGCTTCGAGGAGAAGGAGCTGTTCGAGAAGCTGCGTGCGTTGCGGAAGGAGATCGCGACCGAGCGGGAGGTGCCGCCGTACGTGGTGTTCTCCGACGCGACGCTGCGCGAGCTGGTGCGCGCCAAGCCCGCGACGCCCGCGGCGATGCTCGAGGTTAAGGGCGTCGGGCGGGCCAAGCTCGAGGCGTTCGGCGAGGCGTTCCT
>BQJQ01000244.1 GCA_021604785.1 Phycisphaeraceae bacterium | reverse complement strand
GCCGCGACCTGAGCACCCCCGAAGCCCGCGAGCAGGCCCGCAAAGCCAACGGCCTCTGATCGCGCCGGCCCCCGCTCAGTCGTTCCCCGGGAACGACGCGTCCAGAAACTTCCCGTCGCGGTGGAAGACCTCGCCGTCCGCCTCGATCGTCCCGCCCGGGTGCCCGTTGATCGGGCGCAGCTCGCAGACCATGTCCCAGTGCAGCGCCGACTCGTTCGTCGACCCGCTCTCGGGGTATCCCGCGCCGACCGCCGCGTGGAACGTCCCCCCGATCTTCTCATCGAACAGCGTGTTCTTCGAGTAGTCCGTGATCGCGTAGTTCGTCCCGATCGCGATCTCGCCCAGCCCGCGCGCCCCCTCGTCCTGGTCGAGCATCGCGATGAGGAACGCCTCGTTCTTGCGCGCGCTCGCGTCCACCACGCGCCCGTCCCTGAACGCCAGGCGCACGCCCTCGACCTCGCGCCCGTCCTCGACCGCCGGGAACGAGTAGTTCACGTGCCCCTCGACACCCTGCGGCCCGCAAAACACCTCGCCGTCGGGGAAGTTCTCACCGCCCGAGCAGTTCACCCAGATCCCGCCGTCCACATTCACCCGCAGGTCCGTGCCGTCGTGCCCGTCGTGCGGCGCCACCTTGAAGTGGACTTCCTTCTTCGTCTGCAAAAACTCGCGCACCCGCTCCTGCCGCTCGTGGATCGCCTGCCACGCCCCGACCGGGTCGGGCAGGTGCAACAGCCCGGCCTCGAACACAAACTTCTCGTACGCCCGCAGGCTCATCTCCGCGTCCTGCGCGCCCGAGAGCGTCGGGTACAGCGTCCCGCACCAGCGCAGCTCACCCGCCGCCGCCCGGTCAAAGAACCGCTTCATGTAAGGCTGGCTCGCCCGCGACTTGATCGCCGACCGCGCCGGCGCCACCCGCGTCCCGGATTTCGTGTTCACCTCCGCCCAGAGCCCGATCCGCACGTCCACCTTCTCCACCGCGTCCATCTGCAGCGGGCTCAAGAACGCCAATTGCTCGTCTGTCGCCGTCTCCATGAAGATGTCGTTGAGCGCCTCGGACCGGGCCTGCCAGAACGGGTGTCCCCCCGCCGCCAGCACCCGCTCATAGACAGCCTCGATCAGCGGCATCGCGATCGGGTCCGAGTTGATCATCACAAGGTCGCCCGCCTTCACGCGGGTCGAGTACCGGACGATCACGTCCGCCAGACGGTCGAGCATCGGGTCACGCACGCTGGGCCTCCCTCGAATGGGGCCCCGGGGCCCGGTCGGTCGCCGAGCGTACCCTAGTCGCAGACCCCCGGGCCGCGGGCGATCCGCGCCGGGCCGGCCCAGACCCGAACCCACGACCCCAACCCGGGAGCCGCCATGCGTGCCGCCAAACGACTCGCCGTCCTAGCAGCCCTCTGCCTCGCCGTCACGCTGGGCGTGACCCTGCGGACGACCTCCGCCCAGGACACCCCAGCCGCCAAGCGCGGCATGATCGCGACGGTCGACGTCGTCACCCTCCTAGAAGAAGCCCTGCAGACCGACGAGTACCGCGTCCCCCGCGACGCGCTCTACCAGAAGATGGATGACGAGATCCAGCAGGGCCAGAATCAGCTCATCTCGATGCAGAACCAGATCCGCTCGATGGACCCCGCCGACCCCCAGACGAACCAGCTCTACGGGCAGTACCAGCAGCTCGTGCAGCAGCTCGAGGCGTCGAGCCAGGCCAAAGCCGCCGAGTACGACCAGGCCGGCGCGGCCCAGGCCGTCGCGATCTTCAACCGCGTGCGCGCCGCGTCGTCGACCGCGGGCGACCGCCTCGGGTACGAGTACGTGATGGCATCGCGGTCCTCGGACGCGACGATGGGCGAAGCCGCCGGGCTCACCGCCGTCACCCAGCAGATCCTCGCCCGCCCTGTGCTCGCGGGCGCCGAGCACGACGACATCACCGCCGCCGTGCGCGCAGAGCTGGGCCTCCCCGAGCCGACGGGCGACGAGGACGCGGACGCCTCCGGCGCCGCCGACGCCCCCGCCACCGACGACAACGGGTAACCCCGCGTCCCGAAGCTCAATAAAATCCCAACGAGCCGCTCCCGTCCGGGAGCGGTTTTTCATTCACGCCTTGGCACGCCGCTCCGACAGGCGCGCCGTCAGGCGCTCCACGAGCACCCGCTTCACGTCGTCCATCGCCGGGCACGCCTCGCCCAGCTCGGCGCGCATCGTCGTCACCGGCCGACCCGCGAGCCCGCACGGCACGATCAGCCCGAAGTGCTCCAGGTCCGTCGTCACGTTGATCGCCAGCCCGTGCAGCGAAATCCACCGGCGCACCCGGATCCCGATCGCCGCGATCTTGCGCTCAGGCGCGCCCGTCGCCCCGGGCACCCACACCCCCGTCGCGTCGGCATCCTGCACCGTCTCGACGCCGAACGCGCCCAGCGTCTGGATGATCGCCCCCTCCAGCACCCGGACATGCTCGATCAGGCGCAGCTTTGCCCGGTTGAGGTCGATGATCGGGTAGCACACCAGCTGCCCGGGCCCGTGGTACGTGATATCCCCGCCCCGGTCCGTGCCTTGCACGTCCACGCCGTGCTCCGCGAGGAGCTCTGGCGTCGCGAGCAGGTGCTCGCGCGCGCTCGGGCGGCGCGACACCGTCACGACCGGGTCGTGCTCGACCAGCAGGATCCGCCCCAACTCGGGTGCGTCCGAATCCCGCGACGCGAGCACCGCCGCGTGGTGTTCCTGCTGGACCTCGTACGCCTCGGCGTACGCCATCCGACCCAGATCCTCGACCCGCAGGGCGGGTTTGGTGGTGCTCACGGGGGATCGTAGAGCCGCCGCCGGCGCGCGCGCCCCCGGCTACCATTTCCGACCTTGGCAAACATCCACCCCACCGCGATCGTGCCCGACTCCGCGAAGCTCGCCGACGACGTCGAGATCGGGCCCTACTGCGTGCTCGAGGGCAACGTCACCCTCGGGCCCGGCGTCCGCCTGGTCGCGCACGTCTACCTGATGGGCCCGATCACCATCGGCGCGCGCACGACGGTGTGGCCCTACGCCTGCCTGGGTCTGCCCCCGCAGGACGTCAAGTTCGGGCCAGACTCGGTCACCGCGGGCGTCGTGGTCGGCGAGGACTGCATCCTCCGCGAGCACATGACCATCCACGCCGCGACCAACGACCACACCCCCACCCGCGTCGGCGACCGCGCCTTCCTCATGGGCACGACCCACGTCGCCCACGACGCGACGCTGGGCGACGAC
>BQJQ01000243.1 GCA_021604785.1 Phycisphaeraceae bacterium | reverse complement strand
CCCTGACAAGCGCAAGGGCTTGCAGCAATTGCGGTTAGGGTCTTGCAACTTTGGGGCGGGCGCGCTAGTATTGCGGCACGCCAGGAGTCCCAGGTAACCATCAACAGTCCTTTCAAGGCTTCGGCGAGGGCTAGCCGGTGTGTCAGCACCGTCTAGCCCGCCTTTTTTTCAGATCGAATCCGCTCCCGTTGTTTGCAGTCGCGGAGCAATTGACCAGCGGGTATTTCGAGGCCCGCCGCTGTCGCTCTTAGAAAACGCATTCTGTCGCGAGTAGACGACCATCCGAACCGCTGCGGGATCAAGGCCCGTCAACTCGGCGATCTCCCGAACCGTCATCGGCTCGGCAGATGTTCGCAAGGCCGCCTCCACCTGCTCAAATTGGGTTCGCCGGGGGTCGATCAGGTTCTCGACCCGAAGCTTGCGTCGATGCATATAACGGCGGATCTCCCGCAAGCATGATTCTTGCTCCTCCGCTAGAATCTCTTTGACCCGGTCCTCAAGGTTTTCGACCTCACGCGTACTCGACACGCCAAGGGCTGTCATCTGGTTACCTCCACCGGTAGGGGTTCATGGGCACTCCGTACACCACTCGTCGGGTCAGGAACAAGCAGTTGGGGTGATGGTAGCGTGATCCGCCGCCGTATGCGCAGGTCCGCAATTCGGAAAGCGCTAAGATTGCGCAAAGACGCATGAACAAATGCAACCACCAAGATACCGACCGGCCCGGTCCTGGCCCCGACCCCGAACGCCTCAAGATCGACGGCGATTGGGAGGATCGCATGGGCGAAGCCCTCGACCGCCCACGCCCGGAGAAGGGCTGGCCGAAGGACGGCGAGCCCGGGCCGGACGACGACAAGCCCGCCGACGAGGGCGGGCCGTCCGAGCAGAAAGAGAAGTAGGGGCCTCTACTAATACGCGCTTTCGTCCGGGAATCCCGGACAAACCGCCGCTAGCGGCTTGGAGTCGCTGGGTTGATCACTATACTTTGTGTACAGTAGGGGGTTTCAACAAGTCCATACTTCCCGAGATTCGTGTCCACTCTTTCCCGCCCAGGGAGATGGACCGGGCGAGGGGCCTACCCCCGCTCCCCGTCCTTCAGGGAGAGTTCCAGCAGCATCGCGTGCTTCTGAAGCGTCGCCGACGCCGTCGCCAACGCCGCAAGCCACCCGGCCCGCCCGTCCCGCCACGCCTGCTTCACGAGCATCTGCTTGGCGAACGCCCCAATCGGGCTGGTCACGCACCGGAGCCTCGAGCCCCGGGCGCCCGCCGCGTGCAGGTTGGCCGCCATCATCCGGGCGTACCCGGAGTCCTTGGCGAACTGGTCGGCGAAGGTGACGAAGCTCTCGTGCCGAAGGGTGCCCGCGAGCTTCTCGACCTCGCCGCCCCCCGTGAGCTCGAGTTTGTCGTGCGGGTCGTGCCCGCCCCAGGCGGCTTTCCGCGCGCGGACCAGCCGCAGCCGCCACTCGGGCTGCCAGGCGTGATCCAAGAACCGCCCGGCGTACCAAATCTTCCGGTTCACCATCGCGCCGTCCGCGCCCCGCCCGTCCGCGCGCACGAACGACTCGATCGACTGGCGGAGGTCCTGCTCGACCGGCTCGTCCGAGTCCAGGCAGAGCACCCACGCCTGCGCGCACGCCTCGAGCGCCTTCTGCTTGGTCTTCACGTGCCCGAGCCAGTCCGACCGGATCACCCGCGCTCCGTACCGCTCGAGCGTCTCGATGGTCCCGTCCGTGGACCCCGAATCGACCGCGACAATCTCCGCGACCCACCCCGACACCGATGCGAGGACGGCCTCGATGGTGCGGGCTGAGTCTTTGCAGACGATCGCGACCGAGATGGGGAGGGGGTCCGCCATGACCACGGAGCCTACCTCCCTCTCCTCCTCGGGGAGAGGGGCGGGGTGAGGGGTCTTCGGGTGCCCCAACGCTCCCGTACGCTTCCCCCATGCCGCCGCCCCCGACGGACAACCTCCGCGTGGTCAAGTACGCCCAAGGGTGGGGGTACGGCGCAAGCGAGTGGGAGCGGGCCCTGGGCGCGATCGACTGGGCTAAGCCCTACGCCGAGGGCGGGCCCGAACGCCTGAAAATCAAAACCCTGCCCGATGGGACCAAGGACGCGACCGTCTGGCGGGCGACGTTGACGCTGGGCAAGAAGCAGCATGACGTAGTACTGAAGGTAGAGCCAATTCGGTCGTTCGGGAAGAAACTTCAGGCATGGCTCCATCGCACCAAGGCATTCCGTCAGTTCGCGGGCGACGCCGTGCTCCACAGTGCGGGCATTGCCTCGGCAAAGTGCTTCGCGGTCGTTCGCGGGCGATCTGATGCGACTGACACCGAGATGCTCGTGCTCGACGCCGTGCGCGGCCTGACAGTTCTCGAACTCATCGGCACGCCCGACGAACTCACCGCCGCCGCGCTCGTGGGCGACCACATTCGCCGCATGTACGAAGCTCGGCTCACGAACGGTGACACCAAGCCGTCTAACCTCATTGTCCCAAATGCAGGCGGACAACTCGTCGTCGTAGACACAACCGATATCGCCAAGGGCGCCGACCTCCTCTCGCTGGCTGGCATGGACGAAGATGACATCCCATTCATGCTCCGAGATCTGATGCTCGAGTCGCTGGGCACAAGCCGGCCGCCTCGCGTGCGCTCGCGCGCCATGGCTCTCCGGGCGTTGCCCGCCGATCGCGAGCTGCGCCGCGAACTCTGGCAACGCACCGCGGACCTGATCGCTGCCCACGGCGACCCCACCCCCAAGGACGACCCCCTCGCGCGCGGATGACCCCGTTCGTCGGGGGCAGGGTGGCGCGGGGCGCCGACTTGCGCTACATTGCACGCTGCGCTATCCTGCCAGCCCCCCATGACACCACCCGCTGCCACAACAAAGAAGCCCACGCCCAAGCGCGCGCCCAAAAAGCGTGTATCGCCCGAGGTCATCAAGGTCGGCCCCGCGAAGGGCAAGCCCGCGGCCCGCATCGTCGTCGGCGACTGCCGCGAGATCCTGCCAACCCTCCCTGAGATCAAGAAACACCAGCTCGATCTCGTCTTCGCCGACCCGCCCTTCAACTGGAACCGCGACTACGACCGCGACCAGACGGGCGAAGCGTGGGACGACAGCGCGATGACCCGCGACGAGTACCTCGAGTTCACGTACGAATGGATCAAGCTCTGCGCCGGCGGCCTCCGCGACGGCGGGGCCCTGTGGATCAACATCCCCGACGACTCGGCCGCCGAGATCGTGGTGCAC
>BQJQ01000242.1 GCA_021604785.1 Phycisphaeraceae bacterium | reverse complement strand
AGAATCTGCGCGAGGTACTGGCCCACGCCGGTACGGGGGCCCACCAGCGGGCGGTCGTTGAAGAGGGCTCGGATCATCGCGCCTCGGCAGAGGGGGCGTGGGGCTCGTCGGGGCGGGCGATGGTAGGGGAAAGCCCGGGGCGGCTTTACCCGGCGTCGGGCGGGCCGAATACTCCCCGCTGATGGGGTCGATCTGGCAACTCGCGCGGGAACTGTGGGCCGAGAAGGCTCGCGTGGTCTTCGCCATCGTCTTTGCGCTGGTCAGTGCGTTCGGGCTTGGCGCGGGGATCGTGGCGCTCCACCCGATCATGAAGAGCGTGCTCGAGCCCGAGGTGAAGCGTGGGCTGCCGGAGATCGCGGGCGATCTCAACGAGCAGCTGGCGAAGCGGGGGATCGGGGTCCACATCCCGCAGACATGGATCGACGAGCTGCCGCCGGGCACGTTCACGGCGATGGTCTGGATCGTGGGCGGGCTGGGTGTGCTGACGGTGATCGGGGCGGCGGCGAACTTTGCGCACCAATACCTGGCGTTGTCGGCGGTCTTCCGCGCAGTGGCGCGGATCCGTGAGCGCCTGTTCGAGCGGGTTGTGCATCTGCCGCTGGGGACGATCGTGACCGGCGGGGCGTCGGATCCGGTCAGCCGGGTGATCAACGACACCGAGGCGCTTGCCCAGGGGTTCACGTCGCTGCTCTCCAAGGCGGTGGCGCAGGTGACCAAGGGGGCCGCGGGGCTGATCGCGGCGTTCGTGATTGACTGGCGGCTGGCGCTGGCGGCGATGCTGGTGGCGCCGGCGCTGGCGGTCGTCATCCGCAAGCTCGGCAAGCGGATCCGGCGGGCGGCGCGGAGCGCGCTGGTCGGGCGGGCCGGGCTCTACCGGGCGGCGGGCGAGTCGATCGGCGGGATGCGGGTCGTCAAGGTGCACGGCACGGAGGACCACGAGACGGGGCTGTTCAACGTGATCTCGCGCGAGGTGCTGGATCAGCAGTTGCGGGTGCGGACGGCGCGGGCGCTGGCGAGCCCGCTTGTTGAGGTGCTGGCGATGTTCGTGCTCGGCGGGCTGGCGCTGGTCGCGGTCAAGCTGATCCTCGACGGGCACCTGAACGTGGAGGACTTCCTGCTCACGTTCGCGGCGCTGGGCGTGGCGGGGGCCTCGCTCAAGCCGGTGACGGGGCTGCTGAATGACATCCAGCAGTCGTCGGCCGCGGCGGACCGGATCGTGCACCTGCTCGACGCTGACATCGAGCCGGGGCACGACGGGAAGCCCAAGCTGGCGCGGCACAAGGAGATGGTCGCGTTCGAGGGTGTGTCGGTGACGTACCCGGGCGCCGACACGCCCGCGATCGATGGCGTGTCCGTTGATGTGAAGTTCGGGCAGACGGTGGCGTTCGTGGGCCCGAACGGGTCGGGCAAGACGACGCTGCTGAGCCTGGTGCCGCGGCTGTTCGACCCGAGCGCGGGGCGAGTGGTCGTGGACGGGACGGACATCGCGGGCGTGGATGTGACGAGCCTGCGCGCGCAGATCGGGGTGGTGACGCAGGAGACGGTGCTGTTCGCGAGGCCGTTGCGGGACAACATCGCGTACGGGATGGAGGGTGTCTCGGACGAGGCGATCATGGAGGCGGTGCGTCGGGCGCGGGCCGAGGAGATCGTCGAGGCGTTGCCGGACGGGCTGGGGACGGTGTTGGGCGAGCAGGGGCTGACGCTGAGCGGCGGGCAGCGCCAGCGGCTGGCGATCGCGCGGGCGATCCTGCGGGACCCGGCGATCCTGATCCTCGACGAGGCGACGAGCATGATCGACGCGCACTCGGAGGCGTTGATCGCCGAGGCGATCGACGAGTTCAGCGCGGGGCGGACGTGTTTGATCGTGGCGCACCGGCTGAGCACGGTGATGCGTGCGGACTCGATCGTGGTGCTCGACGCGGGCAGGGTCGTGGACCGGGGGACGCACGCCCAGCTGCTCGAGCGGTGCGAGGTGTACGGGCGGCTGGCGAAGCACCAGCTGGTGCCGACGGGGGCCTAGGGTTTGCCATGCACCGCGACGGCGCCGACCCGCACAACATGACGGCTGAGGATTTCCTCTGCGATTTCTGCGGCTCGCACTGGGCCGAGGACCGCCAGATGATGGAGGGGCACCGGGGGTCGTGCCTGTGCGTGAAGTGCCTGTCGGTGGCGTACCGGGTGCTGGCGGTGGATGACGACGGGTTGGCGCCGACGGCGGAGACGACGTGCGTGCTGTGCCTGATGGAGGGGGGGGAGTTCCCGCTTTGGGAGTCGCCCTCGACGGGGGCGCTGGCGTGCGCGCAGTGCGTGAAGCGGGCGGCGGGTGTGGTGCACAAGGACCCGGACATCGCGTGGACGAAGCCGGCGCGCTGAAACGACGCGGTCAGTTCTTCGGGTAGACGCGTTTGATCTCGGCGTTGAAGGCTTCGAGGGCCTGGATCACGAGCGGGTGGCGCGTGGGGTCGGTCGCGGGGTCGGAGTCGTCTTTGGGCGGGTTGCCGGCGCCGGGCTTGAGCTCGACTTTTTCGCTCGGCGGGTGCGTTCGCGGCTGGGGTGCGGGCGACGCCGGTCGGGGGCGCCCCTTGGGGGCGCGCGACGGCGACGCCCTCAGGCTTTTCCCGCGGCGCTCTCGAGCATCGCGGTGACATCCGCGAGGCGCTCGGTGAGCGCCAAGCGGGCGATGCACGCATCAAACAGGGCACGCGGCGCGGACGAGGACTTGATCGCCCGCTGAACGGCTTCGCAGACGGCGATCATGTGGACGAGGCAGGCGGTGTCGAACTTCTGCGCGCGGGCGAAGTCCTGCTTGCGGGAGTCGCCGGTGAGGTCGACGAGCTCGGTCTCGGGGCCGCAGGCGGAGAGGACCATGAGGTCGCGGAGGCGGTCGAGAAGGGCTTCGAGGACCTGGTCGGGGGAGGTGCCCCGGGCGAGGAGCTCGGAGGCCTTGTCGATCGCGGGCCCGGGCTCGCCATCGGCGATGGCGTCGATGAGGGAGCCGACGACCTCGCGGTCGGGCAAACCCAGCACGTCTTCGAGCAGGGGGACGGTGAGCTTCTTGTCGCCCGAGGCCATGAGGCGGTCGAGGACGCTCAGCGCGTCGCGCATCGAGCCGTTGCCGAGGCGAGCGACGGCGTGGAGCAAGTCCGGGTCGGCCTTGTAGCCCTCTTCCTTGACAACGTGGGCGAGGTGGTCGGCGATCGAGGGCGTCGCGATGGCGCGGAAGTCGAACCGCTGGCACCGCGACTGGATCGTTGGCGGGACTTTC
>BQJQ01000241.1 GCA_021604785.1 Phycisphaeraceae bacterium | reverse complement strand
GGCGGCGCCGAGGCTCGCTCGCAGCTCAGGGTCGGTCGGGGCGAGCTTGAGGCCCCGTGTGGCGATGGCTGCGGCTTCGCGGGGGCGGCCGCGCGAGAGTGCGTCCCACGCGGCGCGGGGCGTGGCGGCCGGTTGCCCGGGGGTGCCGGTCATTTCCACTGGGTGGCGGGCTCGGGGTCGAACGCCGCCCCGCCGGGGTGGGTCACCGTCATCCGCGCGCCGGCCGAGCGGAGGCGTTCGAGCTGACGCGACCCGATGGTGACCTTGAGCGTCACCGCGTCGTCGGCGTAGTCTCGATCGTGCACCGTCGCGCGGTTCTCGATGGTGTGGATTGTCTTCGCGTCGGCGAGGGGGACGGTGATCGAGAGGTCCAGCGCTTCGCCGATCATGGAGCGGCGGACGCGCTCGATCACCTCGTCGTGCCCGGTCCGCAGGCGACCCTCGGCGTCGGGCAGGGCGCTGATCGCGATGGCCCCGGGGGCGCGGGTCGGCCAGATGAGAAGCTCGCGGTTGTCGGGCAGGAGATCGGACTTGTTGAGCAGCACGACGCGCTCGGGCGGGGTGTACGCGTCGAAGTCCTTGCCCGAGCGCTTGGCGGCCTCGGCCTCCTTGAGCTCGCGATTCTCGACATCGGCCACCAACTCGTCGAGCGTGTCCTGCACCGTTTTGAGGTGCATCTCCGCGGCGGGGTCGGAGACGTCGAGGATGATCAGCAGCAGGTCGGCGTGGGTGGCTTCTTCGAGCGTGGCGCGGAAGGAGGCTACGAGGTGGTGGGGCAGGTCGCGGACGAACCCGACGGTGTCCGAGAGCATGCAGGCGAGCCCGCCGCCCATGTCCCACTGGCGGGTGCGGGTCATGAGGGTGGCAAAGACGCGGTCGTCGGCGTACGCCCCGCCCTCGGTGACGGTGTTGAACAGCGTGCTCTTGCCGGCGTTGGTGTAGCCGACGAGCCCGACGGTGAAGTGATCCTGCTTGCGGGCCGCGACGGTGCGGCGTTTGCGGTCCTGGATCTCGGCGAGTTCGTCGGTGAGCAGCTTCTTGCGGCGCTGGACGAGGCGGCGGTCGAGCTCGAGCTGTTGTTCGCCCGGACCGCGGGTGCCCACGCCGCCGGGTGAGCCGCCGGTGATGCGTTCGAGGTGGCTCCACATGGCGCGGAGGCGGGGGTAGGTGTATTCGAGCTGGGCGATCTCGACCTGGATCTTGGCTTCGTGCGTTGTCGCGCGGCTGGCGAAGATGTCGAGGATGAGCTCGGACCGGTCGAGGATTTTGCGTTCGACGATCTCTTCGATCCGTGCGAGTTGGCGGGGGGAGAGGTCGTGGTCGAAGATGACGGTGGAAGCGCCGAGCGTGTCGCACAGGGCCTTGAGCTCGCGGACCTTGCCGATGCCCATGTAGGTGCCCGCTTCGGGTCGGTCGCGGCGTTGCTCGATCTCGCCGACGACGTTCGCCCCGGCCTGGTGCGCGAGCTCGCGGAGCTCGCCGAACGGGTCGCGCTCGTCGTGGACGGAGTCCGGCAGGCGGACGGCGGCGAGGACCGTGGGCTCGGTCTTGACGGAGATGTTCTGGCGTTCGCGTGGTTCTGGCACGGGGAACGGTAGGTCAGGGAGCATCCCCGGCGGGCACGGGCACCGGGTTGGCTGCTTCGGACTCGGCCTGGGCGAGCTGGTCCCGTCGGGCGTCGATGTCGCGACGGTTGCGCTCGTTGGCGGACTCGGCGTTCATCCGGTCGGCCTCGTCGAGGGCTGCGCGGGCTTCTCCGTGGCGACCGAGCCGGGTGTAGACCGAGCCGAGGTGGATGAGCATGCGCTCGAGGATCACGGCGTGGTCCTCGGGGTCTTCACGCGCCTCGGCCACGCCGCGCTCGAGCAGCGCGAGGGCCCGGTCGTGGTCACCCGCCCGCTCCCACAGTGCGCCGGCATTGTTCAGTGGGGCAAGACCATCCTGTCCGTCGGATAGAGTCTCGCCCCGCCGGAACAGCTCTTCCCAAACTTGTGCTTCCTGCGCGGGAAAACGATCAATGTGCCGGTTCGCGGTGTAGCTCAGCACACCGCCGAACTGATATGGCGCGTTTCGTGCGTCGTGGTCGGCGATGCCGGTCGTCTGTTGGCGTCTCGATTGCTCCAAAAGATCATTGATGTATGCGATGTAGAGCTCGTCTGCCTTTTCTTGGCGGCCCGCGGCTTCCAACGCCTTGATGCGCCCGGACAAGTAAAAAAAGCGGGGGTCTCCTTTGTACGCGGCTGCGGCTTCGCGTGCGAACACCACCATAAACTCGAGGCCATCCTCGACTCGCCCCGCCGCGACCAGCGCACCCCAAATCTGGTCCGCTTGTTCGAACCGTTCATCGTGTTGAATGCCGATGGTCTGTTGTTCGGGCTTGAAAGTCCCCCGCGCAAAGCCGTGCATCGCACGATCAAGATGCCACTCTGCATCGTCGTCCAGATCGGCACTGAATAGTCGTGTGGCGATCCGGGCGTGGGTTCCCGTCGGAGTCGTCCAAGGGTCGTACATCCCGAGGGCTTCGGCGGTGTCGCCGTCGGTGTCCGCTGTCTCCACGAGCTTACGAAACTCGTTCGCGAGCGATTGCAGGCCGGCGGGAGAGAGCGGCTCGGGTTCACCGGGCGGTCCGGAACGTATCAGGTCATTCCTCAGCCTGGACGCACTCACCGCGAGGTTCGCCAAGCGGTTCTGCTCGGCGAGTGCGGCTTGCTGTTCGGCGAGCAAGACAGCCTGCTTGGCCTGGTGACCCTGGTACGCCATGACGCCGAGGATGATGCTGCCTGCGGCGATCACAAACGCGAGCGTGCCCACGATCGCGACGACGGTCAGGGTCCGGCTGGTCTCCCGATCGCTCATCCTCGCAGTCTAACCCCGAGCCCCGCTAGCATCGAGGGTGCTTGTGCTCGGCATCGAGAGTTCGTGCGACGAGACCGCGGCGGCGGTGGTGGAGGGGGCCGCGGGTGTGCGCTCGTCGGTGGTCGCGTCGCAGCATGAGCTGCACGCGGAGTACGGCGGGGTGGTGCCGGAGATCGCCAGCCGCGCGCACGAGCGGCGGATTCTGCCCGTTGTACGGAAGGCCGTCGATGAGGCGGGGGTTAGGCTCGCGGATCTTGACGCGATCGCGGTGGGGCACCGGCCGGGTTTGATCGGGTCGCTGCTGGTCGGGCTGGCGGCGGCGAAGGCGCTGGCGTGGGGGCTGGGCAAGCCGCTGATCGGGGTGGACCACGTGCACGCGCACCTGCACGCGGCGGCGCTGGGCGCGGAGGTGCCGCCGGTGTACCCGGCGCTGGGGCTTGTGGTGTCG
>BQJQ01000240.1 GCA_021604785.1 Phycisphaeraceae bacterium | reverse complement strand
GGCGATGCGGACCGTGAAGCGGCCGACCGAGCCGAGCCCGGCGCTGGTGGTGGTCGGGCTGGCGGGGTCGCGGACGGACGCGGTCGGGCGGATCCTCGCGGCGCACCCCGAGGGGGGTTGGGGCGGGCGGACGCTGACGCTGCGGCAGATGAGCGAGCGGTTCCTGGATGCGAAGCCGACGGGGGGGATCCCGCTGGTCGCGTCACCGGTGACGGTGCGGGGCAAGTCGTGCACGGAGGCGGCGAAGGTCTACGAGATGCGCCTGCGCCAGCGGACTTCGAGCGATGACGCGAAAGTTATCGCGGACACGAACCCGGACAACGTGCCGCTGCTGGGGATCGCTGCGTTGATCGTGCCCGGGCTGCGGGTGATCAACATGCGGCGAGCGCCCGTGGACGCGTGTTTCGAGGCGTACGCGATGGAGTCGACGCCCGGGGTGCCGCACGCGTGCGATCAGGTCTCGATCGCGGCGCACGCGCACGGGACGTCGCGGCTGATCGATCACTGGCGGAGCGTGCTGGGGGACGAGGCGTTGGGCGTGTCGTGGCTGGACGTTGAGTTTGACGAGCTGCGGTCGGACCCCGAAGGGACCGCGCGGAAGATCGTCGAGTTTGCCGGGCTGGAGTGGGACGACGCGTGCGCCGAGGCGGCGCGTGCGGAGGCGGCGGCTCCGGCGCTTGATGCGGGGGCGTACGCGTCGCACATCAAGCAGATGACGTCGGGGCTGGGGCCGTTGGCGAGCGTCCGCGCGTAAAACGACGCCCGCGGGCTGGTGGGCCCGGGGCGTCTGGTGAATCCGCGTCCTTGCGAAATCGGCGGGCGTCCGTGCCCGCGTGGAACAGGTCAGGCGGCGCGGCCGATGCGGCGCTTGCGGCCGACGGTGCGCTGGTCGGCCGGGGCGCGGTGCTCGCCGTCGTGGATCATGGTGTCGACGAGTTCGATGGGGTCGGTGGCCCAGAGGTCGGCGCCGATCTCTTCGGCGAGTTCTTCGGCGCGGTTGAAGACGCCGCCGCCCACGACGATCTGGGTGTCCGGGCAGGCCCCCACTTCGTAGAGGGTGTCGATGAGGGCGCGGATGTCGGGGAGGTCGCCCGGCTCGGAACAGAACATGACGAGGGCCTCGGGCTGGTCCTGCTGGACGGCGTTCTGGATCTCGTCGATGGGGACGCCGCCGCCGGCGAAGCGGACGGTGAAGCCGGAGGACTCGAGGATGTCCATCGCGATCTGGGCGCCGAGCTCGGAGGCTTCGGAGGGGCCGCAGGCGGCGACGACCGTGCGGCCGTTGCGCTCGGCCTTGGAGGTCGAGAGCAGCTCGGCGGCGGTCTGGTCGGCGAGCACGCGGAGCAGGCGGGTCGCGTAGTTGTGCGAGAGGATCGTGAGCTTGTCGGCCCGGAAGAGCTTGTCGAGGAGCTGGTAGGTGGGCCAGAAGAGTTCGGTCAGGATCGTGGCGGGGTCGGCCCCGGCGCGGGTCTGCTCGGCGATGATGGCCCGGGACGTCGGGCGGTCCCCGGCGACCAGGGCTTCGAACAGCCGGTCGATGACGAGATCTGCGTTCATTTCAGTAGCTCCAGACACGGTTCACCTTCCCGGCCAGACGCCCGGCCCACGCGGGCCGCGACGGACCTCGTCGGGACTGCGGGTATCGGCGGGGTGGGCGCGCATGCAATGACCTTCGGGGGTCGTTCCGGCGCGTCGGGCGCAGGATCCGCGGGGCGGGTGCGGGCGTGTGGGCGTTGGTTTTCTCGGACGCGGGTGTGCGGGGCGGGTCCGAGAATGTGCGCACCCCGTGCTGAGGCGTTTGGCGGGCGATGTTCTCGGAACCGGGCGGAGACTTATCGGGCCGGGGGTGGCGCGGGTTTCTCCCCGGATCGGGCGGGCGTCACGCGGGGCGGACGGCGCGGGTGCAGGCGCAGACGCCCATCGTCAGGCGCTTGGTGGTGACATCGGCGAAGCCGACATCGCCCACGGCGGCTGCCAGGTCGCGCGAGTTGGCGAAGGCGCTGACGCTCTTGGGGAGGTACTTGTACGCCCCGGACCGGTCGCCGGCGAGGAGGGTGGCGGTGACGGGCATGATCCGCTGGCAGTAGACGCGGTTGAACCAGGCGGCGGCGGGGTTGGTGGGCGTGTCGAACTCGAGGATCACCAGGCGTCCGCCGGGGCGGAGGACGCGGAGGAACTCGGCGAGGGCCTTGGCTGGGTCCTGCACGTTTCGGATGCCGAAGGCGATGGAGAGGACGTCGAAGGATTGGTCCTCGAAATCGAGGGCCATCGCGTCGCCGTGGGCGAAGCGGACGCGGTCGCCGGCGTTGGCGCGGGCGGCTTTGGGGCGGGCGAGTTCGAGCATCTCGGGGGTGAAGTCCACCCCCACCACCTCGGCGGCGGGTGAGCGGGCGGCGAAGGCGAGGGTGAGGTCGCCGGTGCCACAGGCGACGTCGAGGACGCGTTCGCCGGGCTGAACGCCCGCGGCGCGGACGGCGTGGCGGCGCCAGGCTTGGTCGCGCCACATGGAGTGGACGCGGTTGTTGAGGTCGTAGCGGCCGGCGATGGAGCCGAACATGGCGCGGACACGCTCGTGTTTGTCGGTGCGTGCGTGGACGTCGGCGAGCTCGGTGTCGGTCCAGGCGGGTGCGGCGGGGGTTGCGGGCGGTGCTTCTTGCATGGGGCGTCGGATGCTAGGCTTGGGTGGCCGGGGCGCCGCCCCGCCGAGTCAGGAGGGCCCCCTGTGAAGTCACGGATCATTCGGACGCTCGCGATCTTGGGATTCGCTGGAGCGATCGCTGCTCAGAGCGGGTGCACGACCAACGCCGCGACGGGGCGGTCGCAGCTGAACCTGCTGTCGCGGTCGCAGGAGATCGCGATGGGCGAGGGGGCGATGCCGCAGCTGACGGGCGAGTATGGCGGGAAGATCGCGAACGAGGACGTGTCCAAGTACGTCCGCTCGATCGGCAACAAGATGACCCGGCACACCGAGGCGGACAACCCGGGGCTGCCGTGGGAGTTCACGGTGCTGGACTCGGACGTGATCAACGCGTTCGCGCTGCCCGGGGGGAAGGTGTTTATCTCCAAGGCGCTGGCGGTGAAGCTGACGAGCGAGGCGCAGCTGGCGAGCATCCTGGGGCACGAGATCGGGCACGTGACGGCGCAGCACGTGGACGAACGGATGACGCGGCAGTACTCGCTCGCGTTCGGCGGGGCGCTGATCGGCGTCGCGGCGCAGGCGTCGGAGTCGGAGCTCGGCGCGTTGGGCGGGCAACTGCTGATCGGGGGCGCGGGGGTGTACGCGCTGTCGTTCGATCGGAACCAGGAGAGCGAGTCGGACGCTTTGGGGATCCGG
>BQJQ01000239.1 GCA_021604785.1 Phycisphaeraceae bacterium | reverse complement strand
GGCGCCGTCCGCGGGCTCGTCCGCTGGTGCGTCGAGCGCGACGCCGAGAAGTTCGGCGCCTTCCCCTTCGTCATCGCGACAGGAGGCGACGCGGGCGTCCTCGAAGACGAGGGCATCGTGGACCGCTTCGTCCCCGAGCTGCAATTGCTGGGCATCCACGCCGCCTGCGCCCGCTCGCTTGCGCACGACGACGGATGACCGCCCGCTGGTCGATCACGACCCCCGCCGGCCGCGCCGGCGCAATCGGCCTGATCGCACTCGCCGCCGACACCCCCGAAGCCCTCGACCGCGCGCTCGCCGACCTCGCCTGCGACGCGCCCGCGCCGGGCGCCCTCTCCGTGCGCACGATCGCGGCCATCGACCGCGGCGTCATCGCCCGCTGGTCACCCACCCGTGCCGACCTCATGCCCCACGCCGGCGTCGCCGTCATGCGCGCGCTCGCGGATGATCTCACCCGCCGCCTCGGCCCGCCGACCACCGACACGCCCGCGCGCGAGACCTACCCCGAAGCCGCCTCCGAGCTCGAAGCGCGCACCCTCGCGGCCCTCGCCACCGCCGCCAGCCCGCGCGCCATCGACCTCCTCCTCGACCAGACCCGCCGGTGGGCGCCCATCGCCGACGACCCCGACCGAGCGCCCGCCAACACCGAGTGCGCCGACGCGCGCCCGCTCGCGCACCTGCTCACCCCCGCGCTCGTCGTCGCCGTCGGCCCGCCCAACGTCGGCAAGAGCTCACTCCTCAACGTCCTCGCCGGCCGCCCCCTCGCCCTCGAAGCCGACCTCCCCGGCACCACCCGCGACCACGTCGGCGCCCTGCTCGAACTCGACGCTCTCGCCGTCCGCTACGTCGACACCCCCGGCGTCGGGGCCCATCCGCAGCCCGCCGATGCCGACGCCGCGGCCCTCGCCCGCGATCTCGCCGCCCGCGCCGATCTCATCGTCTCGTGTTCCGACGCCTCAGCCCCCCCGGTGCCAACCCCCCCGGGCGTGCCGGCCCTGCGCGTCTCGATGCGCTCGGATTTGGGCCCGCCAGCCGACCCCGCCGATGTGACGACCAGCGCGCGCACCGGCGTGGGCATCGCTGAGCTTGCTCGGGCGATCCGCTCGGCCCTCGTGCCCGACGCCGCGCTCGCCGACCCCCGCCCGTGGCGGTTCTGGGCCCCGCCTGCCGACAACACCCGCTGAACGGGCTTTGCCGCCCCCTCCGCCTAGCATCACCCCCGCGATTTCGCGTCAGGAGCGCCCCCGATGGACGAACGCCAAGCCCAGATCAAAGAGGGCGCCGGGCTCGAAGAGAGCCGCATCAACCAGGACTTCGTCGACTTCATCTCCAAGTGGAGCACGCCGGTTCTGTTCCTGCTCGCGCTGGCGATGCTCGGGTGGTGGGGCTACGGCAAGCTCCAGCAGATGAAAGAGGCCCACGTCGCCGAGGCGTTCGGGGCGTACAACGCCGCGATCGCCGGCGACAACCCGAGCCCGGACTCGCTCCGCCGCGTCGCTGACGAGTACGCCGACGTGCCCGGCTTGGCCGCGATGGCCCGCCTGCGCGCTGCCGAGGTGTACCTCGAGTCCGTCTGGCTGGGCACCCAGCCCGGCGCCGAGCTCACCCCTTCGGGCGCGTTGCTGAATGCTGAGGATGCGCTGACGGACGAGGACACCGAGAACTTCCTCGCCGCGGCGGATGAGGAGTACCGCAAGGTTCTCGACGCAGCAGAGAAGGACGACCGGTACGTGCATGCTTTGAGCGCCATGTGGGGGCGCGCCGCGGTCGCCGGGTCCCGCGGCGACATGGAGGGCGCCAGCGCCCTCTACACCCGCATCGAGCAGTTCGCCAACGCGGAGGGCGACGAGCTGCAAGCCCGTCTCGCGGCGCGCAAGCGTGACTCCCTCTCCGAGTTCGCGCAGACGCCCAAGCTCTTCGGGCCCGACGAACTGCCCCCGATCATCCTCGAGGGGTCCGAGGACCCGCTGAGCTCGATCATCGACTCGCTTGAGGACGCGGCGGCCGAAGCAGTGGACGACGCGGCGTCGGCGCTCGAAGGCGAGCCCGCGCCCGCCGAGGCTACGACCGAGGGCGCCGACGACGAGCCCGGCTCCGACACGCCGTGACGCCCGACGGGCCCGAGCCGGACACCGATGCGATCGACGACGGCGGCAGCTCCCTCATCGCGCAGGGGGGCAAGATCGACCAGGCCGCGGTCCTGCGGTTCTTCGAGTCCGCCGGCGACGACGAACGCCCGACCGTCCGGTTCGTGCTCCAGCGTGACCGCCAGACGCGACTTGACAAATACCTGACCACCCGCATCGGGTTCATGAGCCGCACGCAGATCCAGCGGCTCATCGACGACGGCGATGCGCGCATCAACGGATCCCCGGCGAAGGCCTCGGTCAAGGTCCGCGAGGGGGACGTCGTCGAAGTGACCCTCCCGGCGCCGCCGACGGGCGAGATCATCCCCGAGGACATCCCGGTGGACGCGCTGTTCGAGGACGCCCGCCTGATCGTGCTCAATAAGCAGGCCGACATCATCGTCCACCCGGCCCGGTCGGAGAAATCGGGCACACTGATCAACGCGCTGGCGCACCGGTTCGCGAACGTCTCGGGCGGCTCGCTGTCAGCAGTAGGGACCGAGTTCGCGCGCCCGGGCGTGGTCCACCGCCTGGATCGCAACACGACCGGGTGCATCGTCTTTGCCAAGGACGACGAGACGCACTGGAAGCTCGGGCGTCAGTTCGAGCACCGGACGGTGGATAAGCGCTATCTGGCGCTCGTGCACGGCAGGGTCGAGCCGGACGCGCAGGTGATCGAGGTGCCAGTCGGCCCGTCACCGAGCAAGGCGAAGGGCGCGCGCGAGAAGCAGGTCGTCCGCCACGACGACCTGGGCAAGCACGCGATCACGATCTGCCGCGTCCGCGAGCGCTACCGCCTCAGCGACCGGGGCTCCGCGGTGGGGGATGAGCACCGGACGCTCGTCGAGCTCGAGCTCAAGACCGGGCGGACGCACCAGATCCGCGTGCACCTGGCCCACCTCGGGTACCCGATCGTGGGCGACGACATGTACGGCGGGCGGGCGCACCTGAACGACCGGGGCGAGCCTGTCTTTGCGCGCCAAGCACTGCACGCCGGGCTGCTCGCGTTCGAACACCCGGCGACGGGCGAGCCGGCCGTCTTCTGCGCGCCCGTGCCCGAGGACCTTCGCGCGGTGATCTCGGACCTGCGGGCCAGGTCGGGCGGCGGCGAACGCGTGCATATACAAGGTACGGTGCCGCTGGTCCGATTCGACATCGGCGAGCAAGACCCGGGCTGATCGCAGCCCGCGGCGCGCTCAGCGTGTGGCGGTCGGACCGAAGAGCGTGCCCGAGCCGG
>BQJQ01000238.1 GCA_021604785.1 Phycisphaeraceae bacterium | reverse complement strand
CAATCGATTCGGGTTCGGTTCGGGTCTCGCCCCGCATCGGCGTCGAAAATTCGGGCGTGTGGGCCAAACGCCATCTCCGCTACTTTCTTTGGGAGCATCCGCACGTCTCGGGCCGACGAATACCCGGGCGTCCGTGGCGGGTTCAAACCCCCGACGGGTGAAGCAAGAACCGCGTCCGGGTTCCGAACGTACGATTCTCCGGACACAGAGGTATACGACCGTGGGTGAGACACTCGACATCGCGTTGATCATGGATGAAGCAGGCGGGTTCAGCCCCTCGTGCTACCCGTTTATCCGCGACGGGCTGGCCCACACGGTCGAGATGATCCACGGCGGGGAGGCCCCCGTCGCCGACCTCGCGTCTGACGACGAGTCCCGCCACGTCAACGGGCAGCAGCTCTGCTTCGGGCTGCGCGACTACGGCGTCGAGCGCTACGGGCTCCTCGCCCGCGACGTGCTCACACGCTGGGGCATCAGCAAGACCGAGGACTTCGGCAAGATCATCTTCGCGATGGTAGAGGCCGGGCTGATGCGCAAGACCGACGAGGACACCCTCGAAGACTTCCGCGGCGTCTACGACTTCGAGGACGCCTTCGACGTCCCGCAGCCGACCTCGCAGAACTGACCAACCAACCACTCCCTGACCACGCCTCTTCCTCCCTCTCCCTTGGGGGTGAAGGCCGAGGTGAGGGGTCTTCGATCACATTCGGCGCCCGCCGTCTCAAAGCCGCGGGATCCCAATCCCGCGGTCTTCTCGCCCCGAGTAACGCGACCGTGTGCGCTCCGGTATCCTCACCCGGATGCCCGAAGGCCCGTCCGATCCCGACACCGCGACGCCCGTGAACGACACCCGCCCCGCGTGGTCCAAGTTGCATCTCTGGCAGATGCAGCCCATCCGCGACGTGCTGCTCGGGCTGGGCGTGGTGGCGTTGTTCTGGCTTGGGCAGAAGACGAGCATCGTCACGGTGCCGCTGCTGCTGGCGATCCTGCTGGCGTACCTGTTCGAGCCGGTGATTCAGTTCCTGATGCGCCGGCTGAAGATGTCGCGCCCCGGCGCGGTCATCGGCATCATCGTCGCGCTGGTCCTGGTCGTCGGGATCCCCTCGGTGGTGGGGGCGACCTACGGCGTCGCCCAGACCGTCGCGCTCGGCTCGAGCCTCGTCGAAAACACCGGGTCGTTGAACGACGCGCTGGGCAAGGAGCTCGCGCCACCACCCCGCCCGGCCGAGGGTGACATGTCCGATCCGCAATCGGATTCGACCGTGCCCTCGATCGTCGCATCCCCGCGCCCACGCAACCTCCCGACGGCCGACGAGGTCCGCGAGCAGCTCCGTTCCGAGTCGGGCGACGCCTGGGTCTGGATCTACGATTCCATCCGGCGCGAGCGGGGCGCGCAGGGCACGTCCTCGATCGCCCAGGCGCTCGACGCGATCACCAAGTACGTCTCCGAGGAGGGGCGGGCCGAGCAGATCTCGCAGGCCGCCGCGGGCGCGGTGGTCGAGACGATCCGCTCGCTGCTCGGGTTCGCGCTCACGCTCTTCTCCCTCGCGTTCACGGCCTTCGTCACCATCTTCTTTTTCTTCTTCCTCGCGACCGGGTGGGTGCAGTTCAAGCACTTCGTCGAGAAGCTGCTGCCCGACAAGCACAAGGGCCGGATCGTCGATCTCGCGGTCAAGTTCGACGCCGTCATCGCCGGGTTCATCCGCGGCAGGCTCACCATCGCCTTCATCCAGGCGATCGTCTTCTCCCTCGGCTACTGGGCGATCGGCGTGCCTGCGGCGTTCATCCTCGGGCCCGCCGTCGCGATCCTCTCGATCGTGCCTTACCTCGCGCTCGTCGGCCTGCCCGTCTCGATCGGGCTGCTCTGGCTCGAGGGGCACGCGGGCGTGCGCGGCGAGATCTGGTGGGTCCTCGGCGCGCCCACCGCGTTGTATTTCATCGGCCAGTCGCTCGACGACTACGTCTGGACGCCGCTCATCCAGGGCAAGCAGACCGGGCTCGACACGCCCGTGATCCTGTTCGCCTCGCTCGCCGGCGGCGCCGTCTTCGGCGTCTTCGGGCTGCTCATCGCGATCCCGATCGCCGCGTGCATCAAGATCCTGATCCAGGAGATCGTCTGGCCCAAGTTCAAGGAATGGGCCGAGGGCCGGGCGGCGGACCCGCTGCCGATCGACTGATCCGTGACGCCGAGTGTGGCACGCGGGCGAGAGTTCTGTAGGATGATGCCCTCAGGAGGGATTCCCCATGACCGATCAGCCCGCTGCCCCGTACACCCCGCCCGCCCCGGTCGGCGCCCCGCCGGACCTGAGCATCATCAAGATCCCGATTCTGATCTCGGCGATCTTCAACGTGCTGATCGCGCTCGCGTGGCTTCCTTTCTGCGTGACGATCGTGATCTCGATCCCGCTGATCGCGCTCGCGGTCTTCGAGTTCATGCTTTTCACCAAGCTCAACGCGCCCGACGTGGACCCGCCGAGCCTGAAGGGGCGCACACAGATCATCGCGATTCTCGAGATCTGCACGATCCTCGTGGGCAGCGTGCCCAACCTGATCTGCGGCATCCTCGTGCTGGTCAACCTGAACAAGATGGACGCACCGCAGGCGTAAGTCGGCTTACCCGTCGTCGGGCCGGTACCGCTCGGGGATCTCCCCCGCGCGGTTCACATCAACCCACGCCAGCGAGAGCACCTTCCACCCGCCGTCGGTCTTGACGAGCTGGATCGAGTTGATGCCCTCAATGACCGGCGGGCCCGCCGCGTCGGGCGTGTCGAACGCCTGATACGTACTCCACACGTGAGCGAGGGAGCCGTACACCTCGATTTCGTTCGCGATACCGCGTTCGTAGAACGCGCGCCTCTCGAACCACCCTCCCGCCTGCTCCACATACCGGTCGGGCGTCATCGAGAAGAAAGACCAGGCGACGCCATTCGCCACTGCCTCCTGGCGTTGAGCGGTCATGCTCGCGCTGTCATCCAGGAACATCCCGCGGAACGCCTCCCAGTCGCGTTCTTCCCCGGCGTCGCCCGAGATCACCCCGTACAGCCCCTCGACGGCTTCGAGCACCTCGCGCTCCTGCGCCTGCCGGTCCAGCACCCGGGCGCCCCACCCGGCGCCCAGCGCCAGGGTCGCCGTGCTCGCCAGCGTCACCACGATCGTGCGGTTTCTCATCGTTGCCCCTCCCATGGGTTCAGGTTGAACCCCGAGGGCGGGGTCCGGTTGCGGCTCACGCCGGCCCGAGCACCTGCTTCATGTGGTGGTCGAGGTGCGCGTAGTAGTCCTCGATCAGGTACCCCAGCGTCGCCGGCTCGCCCGCGGGAACCGGGCGGTACGCGATCGCGTCGAGCGTGTGCTCGCGCCGCGGCGTGTC
>BQJQ01000237.1 GCA_021604785.1 Phycisphaeraceae bacterium | reverse complement strand
AGCCCCGCCCACTTCGGCGCCGGCTCGCTCGCGCCGCGGCATCGCTCGGGCTGGCCGCGACCACCGCGTTCGGCGTCTCGTGTGTGCACATCCCCCGCGCGAACCCGGCGTTCCCGGCGAGCGCCGTCGAGGTGCGCGCTGCGATGGCCGAGATGCGCGACAATCCGGTCGAGCTCGAACGTCCGATCCTCGTGCTCTCGGGGTGGCGTTCACCGGCGGGTGCCTCGCGGGCGCTGGCGGCGGACATCCGGCGCCTGACCGGGGCGGACTCGGACCAGGTCACGCACATGTCGTACATGTGGGCCGGCGACCTCGAGCCGCTGGGCGACCGGGTCGTCGCGTTTGTCGATGAACGCTGGCCCACGGACGACCCCGAACGGACGACCGAGGTCGATGTCGTTGCGATCTCGATGGGCGGCATCGTCGCGCGTTGGTCCGCTTCGGACAGGGGCGAGGGTGCGCGCCGGCTGAACATCGGCATGCTCTACACCCTCGCGACGCCGCACCGGGGCGCGCTGCTCGCGGACTCCATCCGGATCGACCGGGCCTCGGCCCAGATGCGCGCGGGGTCGGACATGCTCGCGCACCTCGATGCGGATCTTGAAGCCGGCGCGTACGACGTTGTGCCCTACGCCGTGCTGCACGACTGGCTGGTGGGCGCGACGCGGTCGGCACCGCCCGGCGCCGAGCCGATCTGGGTGCCCGGACGCGTCGGGATGAGCCACCACATGGTGTCGCGCGAAGACCGGATCATCGCGGATGTGGCGCGCCGGATCCGCGGCGAAGAGCCCTTGGGCGCGCCCAGCGAGCCGCCGCGGAACTAGTCGTCCTCGGACGTGTCTTCGTTCTTCTGCTGCTCCTGCATCGCGCGGAGTGTCGCCATCTGGCTCTGCACCATCGAGCTCACGAACCCGCGGAACGCCTTGGCCTGCTCGGGCGCGATGCCGACCGTGGCGGGGTCCGCCGTCACCGCGGGGTGCCACGTGGTCGAGACGGGCTTGAACCCGCGTGCCTCGAGCCGCTCTTGCAGGTCCGGCAGGTGGGCCGCGCCGTAGAAGACAGCGATCGATGCCGGCGCGTCGTCACTCCCGAGCGTATCGGCGAGGTCGCGCATCACGATCTCGTTGCGCCGCGTCAGCAGCATCTCGGCCATCTCTTCGCCCAGGCCCGCGGCGAGCATCGCTTCGTCCGCGTTGCCCAGCATCTCGACGAGCATCACGCGGAACAGGAAACTCGACCGCTCCGACCGCCCGATGAACCCGAGCACGGACCCCATCACCTTGGCGAGCCCGGACTCGCCCGAGAGCAGCGAGAAGAGCGGGTCGCTCCCGCCCTCGCCGTCGCCCGGCTCGTCCGAGAGCAGCGACTCGGCCTCCACGTTCCACAACTCGGCGATCGTCGCGTCCGAGTTCTGCCACGAGCGGGGCGTGTAGTCCACCTCTTCGAGCTGGAACGCGAGCCCGGCCGCCTCGGCCAGGCGCCGCTGGATCGCGTCGTCGTCCGGGTTGGGCTCGTTGGCGAGCACGAGCGAGCCGGAGCGTTCGATGTCGGCGTCGTGCCCGTCGCCGCCGGCGCGGCCGTCCGCGCCGAGGCTCAGCAGCGTGTACCGCTTCGCGCCGGTGTCGATTGCTACAGCAACCGGGTTGCCCCAGCCATCGGTGAGCGCCGTCTCGAACGCGCGCCGGCGGAAGGGGGCGTGCGTGCCCAGCCACTCGTCGCGTGTCTTTGACCGCACGCCGTGGCGGTAGTCCGCGGCCAGCTGGGCCCCGGCGTCGTGCATCCGCGCGCGCGTGTACCGAACGCGGACGGCGTCGCTCGCATCGTGCCCGATATCGCGCCACGCCGGGCCGACGCCTTCGTAGAGCACAAGCTCGTACCCGTTGAGCAGGTCCTCGAGCTCGTCGTAATACCCGGGGTCGCCGACGTGCGTCGCGCCGACGAGCGCGACGCGGCGCCCGCGGGCGTCCTCGAAGACGCGGGCCGCGGTCTCCAGGCGTGCCGACCCGCCCTCGCCCTCGGTGCTGCGGATGTACGAGCCACCGGCGAACGCGGGCGAGACGCCCGCGCTGCACAGAGCGATCCCGACGCTGATGATCCTTCGAACCACGGTGCACCTCCACGGCTGTGCTTGCTACGCCTTGCCCTGATGGACTGTACCGCCCGGGGCGCGGGCGGGTTCACCCGATGGCGGAGCGCCGGCGCGAGGAGACCGGCTCGGCCCCGAACAGGCGGCGTTCGAGCGACTCGATCGCCGCGGGCTTGGGCGGGCGTTTGGTCTCCGCGGCCCGGGCGCTGGCACCGCGGAACACGCGGCGCGAGAGCATCATCGCGGGTGTGGGCGTGCTGCCCGAGGCGCGCGCGAGGGCGACGAGCGTCCCGCGTTCGCGATCATCAAGCCCGACCAGCTTGGCTATCCGGTGCCCGGCGCGTTCGGCGCAGTCGGTGTTGTCGCGCGATCGGCGGACGAGCAGGACACACAAGAACACCACGCCCACCGCGGCGACCGCAAGCCCAACCCAGCCCCACTCGAGCCCGCCCGGGGCGCCCTCGCCCGTCACCAGCCGCGGCGCGACCAACCCGACAAGCCCGGCGGGTTCGATCACGCCCCACCCCCGGCGTACGACGCCTCGACGAGCACCCGCCGGACGCACCGCGTCGCACGGGCGCGCACGGCACTCGACGCGTCGCCCGTCGCCAGTTCGGTCATCCGTTCCATCAACCGCTCGCACGCCTCGGACCCGGCCCGGGCACCGATGCCCCCGAGCACCCGCTCGGCGACCCACACCCCCGCGAGTCGGTGCTCGCCGCGCGCGTCGTCGAGCATGGCGCGCACGTCCGCGAGCGACGCGGACAGGTCCGCGCCGCCCGGGCGCTCGACCAGCGCCCGCACCGCGCTGGCGCGGACCCGATGGTGCCGGTCGGCCTTGCACTCGATGAAGACCGCCGCGGCCGCGGTGTCCGGCGTGGGCCCGCTCAGTCGGGCGAGCGATTCAACAGCGTTCGCACGCACCCGCGCGTCTGATGAGCGGGCGGCTTTGGTGAGCGCCGAGCGCGAGCCCGGGGTATCGACGCACCCGAGCGCGCGGGCCGCCGTCGCCGCGGCGCGGGGCATGGCGGCGTCGCACGCGAGCTCGCCCAGCTCCAGCTCGAGCAACGCCCCCGCGCCGATGGCACGGATCACGCCGATCGCGCTCGTTCGCGCGTCCTCGCTCGGATCTCGCAGCCGCTCGCGCGCGGACACGACAAACCCATCGCGGTCTTCCTGCGCCCATTTGCGTGCAACGATGCGGGATGTCACGCCGCCCGGTTCCCAGGAGTCCGCCCGCCCCGCGTCCTCGACAGCGATACCCCGAACCGCGCGGCGTGACATCCCGCATCGTTGCACGCAAATGGGCGCAGGAAGACCGCGATGGGTTTGTCGTGTCCGCGCGCGAGCGGCTGCGAGATCCGAG
>BQJQ01000236.1 GCA_021604785.1 Phycisphaeraceae bacterium | reverse complement strand
CGCGTGGGCCAGGCGGGCCGCGTCGGCCCCGGGCGTGCGCCTGCGTCGGTCCGGGTGGGCCTCGAGCTGGGCGAGCGTTCGGCGGGCCGAGCCGAACCGGGCCGACTCGAGCGCCGACTGCGCCACGCGGAGGGTCGCTTCGTACCCCGAGGGTGTGAGCAAACGCGCGCGCTCGGCGTCGGCGTGGCGCCCGGACGCGAGCAGGCTCGCCGCCGCGGGCTCGGCGATCTCGCGGTACCGCTCGAGCAACGCCGGCGAATCGAGCAGGATCTCATGCACCCGATCGCGCACCGTGTTGAACACAACCTCGTCGCGCGAGACCAGGCTCTCGGGCTCGTCGTCGAGCAGCCGCTGCAGCGCGCGGACGGCTTCGAGCTCGTTCCCCGACGCGACCAGGCGGTCGAGCGTCGCGAGCGTCTCGCGGGCGGCGGTCGAGTCATCGAAGAAGACCGGGGACTGGCGCTCGCCGGGCTGGGCACTCGCCGTCGCGCAGGCAACCCCGAGCACCGCCGCCCACGCCAGCGAGCGGGCCGGGCCCCATGTGCGGTGCGTCGTGGGTGCCCTGCGCGTGGTGGGTGTGATGCTCATGGTGTTCATCTGTACCGCCCGGACCCGGCTTGGGGTCATGCGTCTGAAAAAGCGATCCCGAACCGCCCCGGGCCCGCCCGACGCGGGCCCCCGGTTCTCGGCCCCCGCCCACTCAGGCGGGAAAACCCCCCACCCTCACGATCGGCCCGTGCGGGGGCTCATGGTTGAGGATCGTGCCGCTGAGGGTCAGCTTGCCCCGCGGCGGGCCCGATCTCGGGCCAGATGCACCCTTCGCAGGCGCAGACAGCGGCATGGCGGGCCTGGCCCGGGCGAGCACTCGCCGGCGCGATCGGGCGACGCGAACGCCCCCGCCCTCCCCGGTCCCCGATGGGGATGATCGCGACCCGCCACGGTCGGATCGGGCTGCTCATCGTGCTCATCGCGGTGCTGTCGGCGATCGACCTCTACCTGACGCTCCTCTACACCTCGACCACGGGCATGGCCGAGGCGAACCCGCTGGCGCGGGCCCTGCTCCACTCGGGCTCGCCCGTGGACGTCGCACTCTGGAAGACCGCAACCGTGGGCATGTGCGTCGGGCTGCTCTGGCTCAGCCGCCGCGCCCGGGTGGGCGAGCTCGGGGCGTGGGTCGCCGTCGCGCTGCTGGCGTGGCTCATGGTGCACTGGGTGACCTTCGCCCGCGAGACGCACCAGATGGTGACGATCGCGAACGCCGTCAACTACGACTTCCAGAGCGAGCTCGACCCGCGGTGGGTGCAGTTCGAGCCCGAGCACCTCGAAGCCGCCCCGGCCTGGGCCCGCGTGATCCCGTAGGACGCGGTACGCTCGGCGTCCCATGAGCAAGAGCCAAACCGACCGACCCCGCCGAACCCGGACCGCCGCCTTGCTCGCGCTCGCCGCGACGGCCGCCGTTCTTCCCGCGTGCTCGGGCGTGGTCCCGCCCCGGTTCGAAGCCGTCGGCGTCCGCTCGGGCGAGCAGACCGACGAGGGGCTCGTGCTCGTCTTCGAGCTCGAAGCGACCAACGACAACCCCGAGCCGATGCAGCTGCAGACCGCGAACTACACACTGTTCGTCGCGGGCGAGCCCGTCTTCACCGGCATCCGCTCGCCCGAAGCCTCGATCCGGCGCTTCGGCACGCAGCGCATCGAGCTGCCCGCGGTCATCCCCTTCGACCGCGCCCTGCCCGCGGGCACGCCCGAGTACGTGATCTCGGGCACCGTGAGCTACCTCGAGCCCGGACGGCTCGCGGAGGTCCTGTTCGACTCAGACGTGCGGGTACCCAAGACATCGCTCTCGGTCGGGGGCATCATCGACTTCGGCAACTAGCAACGGGTGCCTGGTGCCTGGTGCCTCAGATTCTCTTCAACACATCCCGGTCCTCGCGCGACACGACGAACTGGCCCTTGGGCAGGCGCTCGTTCAGGCGCGCCGCGAAGATCGGCAGGTACCCGCGCTCGGTGTTCGTGTGCCCGCCGAGCATGACGCCGATGCCCAGGCGGAATGCCCGCATCACGTCGTGGTGCTTCATCTCGCCCGTGACGAACAGCTCGCACCCCTCGCGGGCCGCGTCGTCGAGCATGGACTCGCCCGCGCCCGCGACGACGCCGATCGTCGAGATCTTCTTCGAATCGTCCCAGGGCGTCCCCGCGTGCATGCGGCAGTGCCCCAGGTGCGCCTTAAGGCGCTCGGCGAGCTCACCCACCGTCGCCGCCTGATCGAGCATCAGCCGGCGCCCCGAGCCGACGCGCCGCTCGGGCTCGGCATCGAGCGGGATCACGTCGAACGCCGGCTCCTCGTACGGGTGAAACTGCCGCAGCGTCTCGATCGCCAGCGGCAGCGAGCTCCGCGAGCAGACCATCTCCAGGCGGTGCTCGGGCGTCTGCTCGAGCTTGCCGACCTCGCCGACCGCCGGGTTCGCGCCGGCGCCCGGCAGGAACGTCCCCGTTCCGGGTGCTGCGAACGAGCAGAGCTTGTACCGCCCGATGCCCCCCGCCCCGGCCGTGCCCAACGCCGCGCGCACCTTCTCCAGATCGCCCTCGGGCACGAACGTCACGAGCTTCACTTCACGCTCGCCCGAGCGCGCCGGCCAGGGCACCAGCGCCCGGCAGTCGCCCGCGATCACGCCAGGCTCGCCCTCGCCGGCGGGGTGGCTCAGGCCCTCGCACAGCCACTCGGTGAGCCCGCCGCGGGCCGCGTCGAGCGCGGTGTGCGGCGAATAGACCGCGATGCCCGCCTCGATCGCCCCGAGCACGACGCGACCCGTCGCCGTCTGGTCGGTCACGCGGGCCAGCGGGTTCCAGATCGGCGGGTGGTACGCGATGATCGCCTTCGCCCCCACGCCAACGGCCTCGCGGAGCACCGAGGGCGTCAGGTCGATCGTCAGCAACACCGGCCCGTCGAGCTCGCGTTTGAGTGAGCCCACGTGCAGCCCGACGCGGTCCCACGACTCAGCCGCAGCCGGCGGCGCGATCGCCTCGATCGCCTCGATCAGATCAGCGATGGTCATGACGCACCTCCCAGCACGATCCTAGGTGCCCGATCGCGGATTCCCCCGCCCCGCTACCGTTCCCCGTGCCACCCACGGACGCCATCGAGACCCGGGCGCACGCGAAACTCAACCTCGCGCTGGCCGTGGGTCCGCCGATGCCAACGGGCGAAGCGAGGGCGGGGTTCCACCCCATCTGCTCGTGGATGCACGCGATCGGGCTGGCCGACGAGGTCCGCGTCGAGCGGCTCGGCCCCGGCGAGCCCTCGCGCCACGAGATCGCGTGGGCCGACGGCTCGCCGATCGACTGGGCGATCGATGACGACCTCGCCGTGCGCGCGCACCGGGCGCTCCACGCCGAGCTCGGGCGCGAGCTGCCCGTCGCGCTCCGCGTGACCAAGCGCATCCCCGCCGGCGCCGGGCTC
>BQJQ01000235.1 GCA_021604785.1 Phycisphaeraceae bacterium | reverse complement strand
GTCGAGCAGCAGGTCGAGCACCTGCCGCCGACGCGGGGTCAGCGCGTGCACCTGCGGCTCGACGCACGACGCCAGCTCGCCCCCGATCCGGCGCCCGATTTCCTCGTGCACGACATGCACCGCCCACCAATCCCGCCGCGTGAAAGGCTCGGCCCCGACCGCCCGGTGCACCCAGACCGAGTGCTGCACCGACACCCCGGGCTGACGACGGATCGAGATGATGTAGTCGTCGATCCCCGCGGGCTTGTGGATCTCGTTGAACGTGCGCGAGCGGCGCCACTCCGCTTCGGGCCAGAGCTGCGCGCGCCGGCGGGTGATCAACCGCTCGGGGATCTTGCTCAACAGCGGGTACTCGGGCGTCCGCTCGACGGGCACCCGGTCCACATACTCGAGCCACACGCGTTCCTCGGCGGGGTCGTCCCACCCGACGCGGACCGACCGGAGCGACTCGGTCCGGCCGGAGGCGAAGTGATGCATGTTGCCAACGATGCCGACCTTGGCACGCACAAGCCGGCGCAAGCCCTGGATCAGGTGCGTCTCCCACGCCAGCGAATCGGCGCCGAGCGACCGGCACTCATCGACGAGCGCAAGGCAGGCGCGCGCATGCCGGGCGTTGACGCGTTCGGACACGGCGGACCCTCCCGCACCACGGTACCGCCGTCCGGTCGCCGCGCGGCAGGGAAACCCCGCGCGGGCGGTTTACGGGCACCCGCCCACGAACGACGCGACGAAGCAGTCCACATCGTCGATATTGAGCCCGCCCGAGCCGTCACAGTCCGCGCCGGCGAGGTCGCCCGCGACGAACGCCGCGACGAAGCAGTCCACGTCGTCGATGTTGAGCCCGCCCGAGCCGTCGCAGTCCGCGAAGCACGCGGGGGCGCCGTTGATGGTGAAGACGGTGTCCGACACGTCCGAGCCGGTGTTCGAGTCCGCGTCGCGGACCGTCACCCGGACGAGCGCGTCGGCGGAGAACACATCGGGCACGGTCCACGTGTACGACCCGTCGTCCGGCTCGCCCAGCGCGATGGCCTGCCAGGAACCGCCCGCGTTGAGCGAGAGCTCGATATCGACGGTGTCGGTCGCGACGTCGTCGTCGGAGATCCAGGCGATGTCCACCGTCTCTGCGGGAAGGTACGAGCCGCCGCCGTTGGGCGTGCGGAGGTGCGCGACGGGGTTCGCGCCGCCCGAGTTCGCGGGCACGTGCTTGCTGATGCAGTGCATCACGCCCGCAGCGGTCACAATCGACTGACAATTAACCGCCACGATGGTCTTGGACGGGAAGATCGACGCCCACGTCGCCAACGCCCCCGCGTTGTACCCCGAGACGTTCCCGTTCGTGTACGTCGGCACCAGCACCAGGTCGTTGCAGATCACCACGTTCGTGTACGTGTAGTGCGTGCCGCCGGAGGTGCGCGCGGGGATGCGCGTCACGGTGAACCCGCGGCTGATTAGCTCGGCCGCCCACGTATCACAGACGATGTCCTGCGTCGTGCCAGCCTGGACGGGCCAGTCGGAAATCACCGCGTGGTCGTCGGCGCACATCTGCATCCACATGTCGATGTGCTGGGTGCTGTCCACCGACGCGGGCAGCGGGTCGGTGATCGTGGTCAGCACGCCCCAGTAGTCGCCCCAGACGTCGATGATGTCGCCCTCGGTCATCCCGCCGTTCTCGACCGCGATGAGGCGCGTCGCGTACCCGGTCGCGTCGGCGACGAGGTGGTAGTTGCCCCCGCCGTGCACGAGCGGGGCGTCGTAGTACAAATGCCCCCGCCGCGCGGCGTAGTCCGCGGGCATGGTGTTGTCGCTCGGGCGCGGGCGGTTGTAGGTGTGGTCCACCGCGGCGCGGACGCCGTGCTCGTAGACGTACTGCGGCCCATAGTCGCGGCACCAGATCGTGTTGGTCGCCTTGACGGGCGTGAAGACGCGCGCATCCAGGGCGCCCGCGTTGACCACCCGCGAGCGCACGTTCGTTGCTTCGGTCGAAGTGTCGCAGTAGATCCAGACGTCCGCGTCGCCGGTCGTGGTGATCGCGACGGCCATCTTCTCGAGGATCGTCAGCCACCCCGAGCTGCCCTCCCACGCGAGGATGATCGCTTCCATCGGCTCGTACTCCGCCACCGCCCGCACCGCGCCGGGCGGGGGCGCCGTCGCGCGCAGATTCGGTGCGGTGATCGGGTGCTCGGCGATGTACGCCGCTTCCGCGGGCGTCAGGCCCCGCGGCGTCGCCTCGCCCTCGGGGTAGGCCAGCGGGCCCGCGAGCACACAGGGAGCACACAACACGGCGACAACGACAGCAGCGGGGGTCTTCATGGCGCAGATGATATCGACCCGGGGCCCGGCACCCAAAGGGAAACACGCCGCCCGTTTGGGCAGCTCAGGGGCACCCGGCGAGGAAGGCGGCGACGAAGCAGTCGATGTCGTCCACGTTCAGGGACCCGCTGGCATCGCAGTCGGCGAGAAGGTCGCCGCCGAGGAAGGCGGTGATGAACGCGTCGATGTCGTCGATGTTCAGGACGCAAAACGGGATGGCGTAGTCTGCGATGATGCACGGAGCCAAGCACTGCATGAAGAGGTACGCGGAGCCCGAGTCGACTGCGCCGCCGTCGCTGAACGGGGCCCCGATGACCACGCCCGTGCCGGAGATCGAGACCGAGAACCCGAATAAATCGAGGCTTGACGCGTCACCGGCGATGATTTTGGAGTGCTGTAAACCTGATTCGAGATCGAAGATGTACGCCGAGCCGGAGAAATGTCCCCCGTCGTTGTCGAAGGGCGCTCCGATAACGGCCGTGGTCCCGGAAACCGCGATGGAGCTGCCGAAACTCGCATCAATAGTCGGATCGTTCGGCGTGAGCTTCTGCAGTTGCAAGCCCGTGGCGAGATCAAAGATGTACGCCGCGCCCGATCGGACCGCACCCCCGTCGTTCGACCTGGTTCCAACGACGGCGGTGTTGCCCGCGATCGCGGCGGCGATGCCGAACTGATCGCCCGTCACGGCATCGTCGCCGATGAGCTTGAACAGCTGCCCGCCGGTCGTTGTGTCGAACACGTACGCCGCGCCCGTGTCGTTGTTGTCTCGGCGGGCCCCGACGACCGCCGTGGTGCCTGAGAGCGCGACCGCGTCCCCGAAGAAGTCGGACGCGGCGCCGTCGACCGCGGTGAGCTTGCCCAGCTGCTGCCCGGTGGTGACATCGAAGAGGTACGCGGCACCGCTCCCCGCCGCCGTTCCGTCGCCCTTCTGGGCGCCGACAAGCAGCGTGTCGCCCGAGAGCGCAACCGCGTGCCCGAACCCGTCGGTTCCCGTCACGTCGTCCGCGGTGAGCTTGAACAACTGCTGCCCGGTCGTGGCGTCGAAGACGTAGACGGCTCCGGGGATACTCGCGTTGTCGTTGGCGGGTGCCCCGACGACCGCCGTGGGGCCGGCGAGCGCCACGGACGAGCCAAATTGGCTGACATCCG
>BQJQ01000234.1 GCA_021604785.1 Phycisphaeraceae bacterium | reverse complement strand
TTGGCGGGGTGCTGCTGCTGGTGGTGCTGGGGGCGAACCTGGGCACGGACCCGAGCGGGCGGCTGGCGCCGGGCGTTCGGGGGCACGCGGCTCGGGAACTCGCGACCACGCGCACGCTCGGCGAGCGGGTGGCGTGGGCGTTCTGGGCGCTCGTGGGGCGTCCGGATGCGGCGCGGGCCGAGGCGACAGGGTTCGGGCCCGCGGGCTCGCCGGGCGAACTCGCGAAGGTGGTTGCTCGGGTTGGTTCGTCGCCGGCGAAGGGGATCGAGGCGGGCGTGTGGCTGTTGGATTTGCCGCCGCCGGCTGTTGCGTGAGCGACGGCCCCTCTCTCTGATTCCGAATCGAATTCTGACGACATCACACAGCGAGGCGCGCGCCTGTTGGCGGCGCGTCTCTCGGCGGCGTCGCGTCCCACGGGATGCGTCGGCCCACGAAGGTGCATTGCCATGGCGAGCAGCGCGGACATCCCAGTTATTGGTTCCCTCCTGAACAAGTTCTTCGGCACGGCGAACGAGCGTGTGGTCAAGCGCTACACGTCGCGGGTGGAGCGGATCACGTCGTTTGAGCCCGAGATGCGGAAGCTGACCGATGCGCAGCTGCGGGGCAAGCTCGACGAGTTCCGCGGTCGCCACGACAAGGGCGAGGCGGCGGACGACCTGCAGATCGAGGTCTTCGCGGCGGCACGCGAGGCGATGGACCGGCACGTGGGCATCCGGAATGTGTTCAACCCGGAGCACGGGTTCGATGCGTCGCGCCTGAGCGGGCGGGCGCGGGAGCTGTACGACCAGACGAAGGCGGCGATGGACGCGTTGGAGCCGGCGCCCCCGGTGGGCGCGTACCTGGGGTGCGCCGAGGCGGTGCCGGTGTGGCTGCAGGTGGACATCGAGCCGGAACTGTACGAGGCGGTGCGGGAGCTGTACCCGCAGTCGCGGCCGCCGTTCCGGGCGCGGCCGTTCGATGTGCAGCTGATCGGCGGGATGGTGCTGGGGCAGGGGCGGATCGCCGAGATGAAGACGGGCGAGGGGAAGACGATCGTGGCGCCGTTGGCGGCGTACATGGCCGCGGTGCAGCGCCAGGCGGTGCACGTGGTGACGGTGAACGACTACCTGGTGCAGCGCGACCGAGACTGGGTGTTCCCGTTCTTCTGGGGGCTGGGGCTGACGGTGGGGGCGATCCACCCGCAGCACATGCAGCTAGAGGACGTGAAACGGGACATGTACCGGTGCGACGTGGTGTATGGCACCACGAGCGAGTTCGGGTTCGACTACCTCCGCGACAACATGAAGCGGAACGTGGATCAGCAGGTGCAGCGGAAGCGGCAGTACGCGATCGTGGACGAGGTGGACTCGACGCTGATCGACGAGGCGCGGACGCCGCTGATCATCTCGGGCATGGCGCACGACGATCAGCCGCGGTACGACCTGTGCAACCGGCTGGCGATCGAGCTGGTCGAGAAGCAGAAGCCGTGGCAGGAGCGCGAGGACCAAGTCACGGCTTGCAAGGAGAAGATCAAGGGGCTCGAGGGCGACATCCGCCAGGTGCGCGAGAAGGAGCGGGTGCCCGAGCTTCAGAAGGAGCTGGCGGAAGCGAAGGAGTCGCTGCCCAAGCTCGAGAACGAGCGGGATCAGTACACGCAGTATTATGAGCTTGAGATGGACCGGCGGCAGGCGCACCTGACGCACGACGGGATCGCCGAGGCGCAGAAGCTGGCGGGGATCGGGTCGTTCTATGTCGATGAGAACATGGACGTGCCGCACCTGCTGGAGAACGCGCTGCGCGGGCACGCGGTGTATCAGCGGGACAAGGACTACATCGTGATGGACGTGCCGGACCGGGCAAGCGGGCGGAACGAGCCGAGCGTGGTGATCGTGGACACGAACACGGGGCGTCCGATGATCGGGCGGCAGTGGTCCGACGGGCTGCACCAGGCGGTGGAGTGCAAGGAGGGGGTGCCGATCAAGCCCGAGACGCAGACGGTGGCGTCGGTGACGATCCAGAACTTCTTCAAGATGTACAAGCGGCTGGCGGGGATGACGGGCACGGCGGACACCGAGGCCCAGGAGTTTCACGACATCTACAAGCTCGACGTGGTGTCGATCCCGACGAACAAGCCGATCGCGCGCAACGACTGCGACGACCTGATGTTCTTGCGCGAAAAGGACAAGTGGGAGGCGATCGTCGACGAGATCGAGCGGTTCAACAACCTCGGGCGGCCGATTTTGGTGGGCACGACGAGCGTGGAGAAGTCCGAGATGCTGTCTCGGATGCTCCAGGCGAAGCACCAGATCAAGCACGAGGTGCTCAACGCGAAGCAGCACGAGCGCGAGGCGGGGATGGTCGTGAGCGCGGGGCAGATCGGCGCGGTGATGATCGCAACGAACATGGCCGGGCGCGGCACGGACATCAAGCTCGGGTCGTTCACGCGGCAGGACCTGATCGAGCATTGGCAGCGGCGGGGGATCGCGAGCCGCAAGCTGAAGCCGGAGATGAGCGAGGAGGAGCTGCGCGAGGACGTGTTCCGCAAGATCGCGTCGACGGTGCTCAAGGAGGGCGGGGTTAAGAAGCGGGACATCGAGGAACTTGCGTTCCCCGAGCTCGAGCTGCGGCTGCTGCGGCACTGGGCGCGGGAGCACTCGTGGATGAGCGACTCGAAGATCGACTCGGCGGACCGCGAGACGCTGCTCGAAGAGCTCGACTCGACGGGTCGGGTGCTGATGCACCGGCTGCGGTGGTACGAGAACGTGGAGGACCTGGGCGGGCTGCACGTGATCGGGACGGAGCGGCACGAGTCGCGTCGGATCGACAACCAGCTGCGCGGGCGGTCGGGGCGCCAGGGGGACAACGGGTCGAGCCGGTTCTACGTGAGCCTCGAGGACGACCTGATGAAGATGTTCGCCGGCGAGACGACGATGAAGCTGCTCAGCCGGATGGGGATGAAAGAAGGCGACGCGATCGAGCACCCGTGGCTGTCCAAGAACGTGGAGCGGGCGCAGAAGAAGGTCGAGGAGAGGAACTTCCAGGTGCGCAAGAACATCCTGGAGTACGACGAGGTGATGGAGCACCAGCGTCAGCGGTTCTACGGGCTGCGCCAGCGGGTGCTCGAGGGTCGCGACGTGAAGGGGCTGATCTTCGAGTTCATCTCGGACGCGGTGGACGATGCGATCGAGGATTACCTGGACGTTGAATACCCCGCGCAGTGCGCGGCGGAGCACGCCAAGCGGAAGCTGGATTGCTCGATCCCGCCGGACCGTCTGCGGGGCAAGGAGCCCGACGAGATGGAGGAGGTCATCCGGAGGCTCGCGAAGGAGGACGCGCGGGCGATGATCGGCGTGACCCTCGGGGAGTACATGCCGACCGAGGGGTCGGAGGTCGCGGTGGACTTCGACTCGGCGGGGCTGCACGGGTGGGCGAAGACGCGGTTCGGCGTCGAGCTCGAGACGGGCGAGCTGCGCGAGGGCGGGGCGGGGCAGCGGCGCGAGGTTGCCGAGCTGCTCGAGAAGGCGGC
>BQJQ01000233.1 GCA_021604785.1 Phycisphaeraceae bacterium | reverse complement strand
GCTCCACGGGCCGGGTGTGAAGGCGTCGGCGGCTGGTGTGAGGTCGCGCGTCCAGACGGCGCGGTCGTGCACGCGTCCCTCGCCGCCCGACCAGAGCTCCATGCGGCGCGCATACAAGCGGAATCCGCCCCAGTGCGGCGGGCGGGGGATCTCGACGGGCGGGCCGCCTTCGTCGGACTGCATCAGCGCCATCACGTCGAGCCCGAGTTTCTCGATCGTCGCGTCCACCCTGGCGACCATCTCGTCGCGCGAGCCGATGGGCTCGGACTGGTCGCTCGCCCACGCGCCGACGCGGCGCGTCCAGTGGCGGGTGCGGAAGTAGGCGTCCGAGTCGGCGGGGGAGACCTTCGCCACCGGGCCCGAGATGCGCACCTGACGGTCGTAGAAATCCCAGTGGAAGCAGACCGACGCAACGGGGTTCGCCTTGAGCGCCTGCCCCTTCGCCCCGTGGTAGTTCGTATGAAACACAATCGCCCCGGAGTCGGGCTCGATGGATTTGCAGAGCACGATCCGATTCGACGGCGAGCCGTCCGGGTCGATGGTCGCGAGCGACATCGCGTTGGCGTTGGGCGTGCGGCGCTCGGCCCAGGCCTGGTCGTACCACGTCCCGAAGAGCGCAAAGGGCTCGGCGGGCAGGGCTTCGGGGAGGGGCTCGACCTTGGGACGCCAGTTTTCGGGGGTTTCGCTCACGCAGCATGGTACGTCTGAAGCATGCGTGCATAGCCTGTCGGTACCACCCCGAAACCCCCGGCTTCGGCAAGGATGCCTCCCCCTTGACCACCATCCCCTACCAAGGCGAGTCCGAGCCCAAGCCGCGGCGTCGCCGGGATGGAGATCGCGACCGGCGGCCCGAGCTTGGGGCGATGTTCGACCGGGTCCCGCCGCACAACGCGGACGCGGAGCGGTCGCTGCTCGGGTCGATCCTGCTGGACCCGCGGGTGCTCTCCGAGGTCGTGCAGTTTGTGCACAAGCCCGAGCAGTTCTACTCGGAGGCGCACGGGGCGATCTTCAAGGCGCTGCTGGACACGTTCGAGGCGCATCAATCGGGCGACCTGGTGCAGCTGGCCGAGTCGTTGCGCGGGCGGGGCGTGCTCGATCAGGTCGGGGGGACGGAGTATCTGCTGGAGCTGGGCGAAGCGGTGCCCTCGGCGTCGTCGGCCCCCCACTACGCGCGGCTGGTGGCGGACAGCGCCCGCCTGCGCCGCCTGATCGACGCGGCGGGGCAGATCCTGCACGACGCGTACACCGAGGGGCAAGCCGCGCCGGACTCAGCGCGGCGCGTGGTCGATGAAGCCGAGAAGCGGATCTTCGACATCGCGCAGGAAGAGGTGGGCGGCGAGCCCGAATCGCTCAACGACCTGCTGATGGCCGAGCTCGAGCGGATCGGCAACGCGGACGGGAAGGTCATCACCGGGCTGGGCACGGGGTACGAGGACCTGGACGAGAAGACCAGCGGGCTGCAGCAGGGCGAGATGCTGATCCTGGCGGCGCGGCCGTCGATGGGCAAGACGGCGTTTGCGCTGAACCTCGCCGAGCAGCTCGCGTTTGGCGGGCGGACGCCGTGGAGCCCGCCGGGCAAGGTGACGCCGGTGCCGGTGGGCGTGTTCAGCCTTGAGATGTCGCGCGAATCACTGGCCCAACGGCTGCTTAGCTCGCGCTCGGGCGTGGACTCGCACAAGATGCGAACCGGTGCGATCAGCCCGCGGGAGTGGGAATCGCTCACCGAGGCGGCCGAGGCGCTGCGGGACGCGCCGATCCACATCGACGACACGCCGGGGCTGACGATCCTGCAGCTGCGGGCGCGGGCGCGCAGGATGGCCCAGCGGCACGGCGTGCGGTGCCTGATCATCGACTACCTGCAGCTGCTCTCCTCGCCCGGATCGGCGCGCGAGAGCCGGCAGGTCGAGGTGTCCGAGATCTCACGTTCGATCAAGGCGCTGGCACGGGAGCTCAAGGTGCCGATCGTGTGCCTGAGTCAGCTCAACCGCGGTGCCGAGCAGCGCGAGGGCAACCGCCCGAAGATGAGCGACCTGCGCGAGTCTGGCTCGATCGAGCAGGACGCGGACGTCGTGATGCTGCTGCACCGCGAGTCGTACTACCACCGGGGCGACGAGGACTGGGAAGCCGAGAACGCGGACAAGATCAACGCGGCCGAGCTGATCATCGCGAAGCAGCGGAACGGGCCGACGGGGCTGATCAAGTTCGTGTGGGACGACAAGATCATGCGGTTCAAGACGCACGACGGGATGCACCAGGGCGGCGAGTGGGGGCACGCGGACCCGTTCACACCCAAAGCGCCGCCTCCGCCGGCCGAGGCCACGGCGCCGAGCCGGTTCGAGCCCGAGGGCGAGACGTACGCCGGGCCGCCCAGCGCGTTCGGCGGGCGCCCCAAGACGGGGCCGATCTCCGATCACCGCGACGGCGGCGGGCCCGAGCACGACGCGAACTCGGACACCGGCCCGGACATCGACGAAGCCCCGTTTGATCTTGGTGACGCGAGCACGCTGCCGCCGGCGGCGCCGCCGGGTGCGGGTCCGCCACCGCCGGACACGGCGCCGTCCCAGCCGCCCGCGCACGATCATCCGGGGTTTGACGACGACGACCTGCCGCCGTTCTGACTCGGTCTGTGCTTAGGCGTACGCGACGACGAGGTTGCCCGAGCGCACCAGCCGCCGGTTCTGCCGGTCGGCCATGCCCGGGATCAGGAACAGGTCGACGACCTGCCCGATGCCGAAGAGCCCGAACGTGAACAGCCAGATCAGCCCGGTGAACCACCTGCCCAGGTAGAACCGGTGCACGCCGGCGAACCCGAAGAAGCAGAGCAGCCAGAGCAGATACGCGACGCCGGAGTCTCTCGGTGTGTCCATATGAAAACGCCCTTCCCGTGTGTTGTTCGGGAAGGGCGTCGTTCGATTGCGGGTGCGGGGCGGTTAGCTGCCGTTGGCGATGGGGCTCGACGCGGGCTGTGCGATGCCGATGCCGCCGGCCGGCGAGATCTCCTTGCGGATGGGCCACCACATGTAATACCCGATCATCATCTCGTCCCAGGTCTGCTCGCCGAAGGTGACCTCCTGGGACGGGTCGGGGTTGTACGGGTTGTCGTCCGTGTTGTCGTAGACCGCGGTGCAGATGAGCGTGGAGCCCTTGGCGACCTCGAGCGGCTCGGCGAGCTCGTAGAGCGTCTGCCAGTTGTAGTCGTACCGCGGCACGTCAAGCAAAGTCGTCCGCTCGCCCTCGGGCGTCTCAAGCTCGTACTTATACGAGTACCCGCGGAAGTGCATGTGCGGGCTGAACCCCGCGAGCATCATGTCGCGCCCGATCCGCTCCTCGGCGACGACCGTCACGCCGTCCGTGTTCGGCGGGATGACAAAGTCGTCCTTGAACACGCCCGTGATCTCGACCTTGTTCTCCGGCGTCTCGTCGGCAAACTTGAACCCGACGCGGACGGTGTCGGTCACCTTCTCGCCGTTGGTGGTGTAGTGGAGCTGGAACTTCAACCAACTCCGGCGCTTGAGG
>BQJQ01000232.1 GCA_021604785.1 Phycisphaeraceae bacterium | reverse complement strand
CCAGCGCCCGCAGCATCGGCCGCAGCAGCCGCGTCGGGTGCCCGACCTGCTTCACCAATGGCTCAAGGTTCGGGATCACCTCCGCCGCCGTCAGCGCATCCGAGTGCAGCGCGACCTCCGCGGCCGCCAGCGCCACCTCGGGGTCCGACGCATCACCGATCAGCATCGGCTTGAGCGTCGTTGCGGCGCCCTTCGCGTCGCCCGCCGCCAGCTGCGCCCGCGCCTTGGCCGCCAGCGCCAGCGTGTGGTACTCGTCCGTCGCAAGCACCGCGTCCGCCTCGTCGATCGCCTCGGTCGTCTGCCCGATCTCCGTCAGCGCCCGGCTCAGCTCGCACCGCGAACGCGTCCGCAGCGCCCGCACCTCGGTCGCCTCCTGGTCCGGCGCCCGGTCCATCAGCTCGCCCGCAGCCCGGAATTCCTGCGACGCCTCGAACGGACGCCCGGCACCCGCCAGCGCCAGCCCATGCACCAACCGCGTCGGCGGGTGCGTCCGCCCCTGGCGTGCGAGTTGGATGGTCAGCGTCAACGCTTCCTGCGGCTCGCCGGCCTGGAAGAGGTTCAACGCCTGCGTGTACGCCTGCTGCGGGGTCATCGACACGACCGATACTCCTGTGGGACGGGTGCGGACTCTAGCTCATAACCCCCTCTCAGCCCCGGGCAGGGGGGTTGGGATGCGACGTTTGCACGATGTTTGGTCAAAAAGATGTGAACCTCGCCGCGACCTGTCAGTACCATGGGGGTTGCGGACGGTCTGGCCCCGGGCGGGATGTTGGTGCCCACGCCCAGACCACCCACCGGGGTTCCGCGGGAGACGGCATGGAGCGGGCTGCTGAACGCAAGCTGATCGAGGGCGCCACCAAAGGCGACCGTGACTGCGCCGAGCGCCTCATCAAGGCGCACCAGCAGTCGGTCTACGCGTACATGCTCCGCCTCTCGGGCCGACACGACGTCGCCGAGGACATCGTCCAGGAAGCCTTCGTCCGTGTGCTGACGAACCTGCACCGGTTTGATTTCCGCTACCGGTTCAGCACCTGGCTCTTCACCATCGCGAGGCGTCTCTACCTCAATGCGATCGCCAAGCACCGCCCGGCGTACGACTCCGACATCGTCGGCAGCGCCCGCGGCAAAGGGGCCATGCCCGAATCCTCCGTCTACGACGACGAACGCCAATCCGTCTGCCGCGACGCACTCCAGGACGCCCTTAACACCCTGAGCACCGAGCAGCGAGAGATCATCATCCTGTTCCACCAGCAGGACTGGCCCATCGCGCTCATCGCCCAGCACCTGTCCATGCCCGAGGGCACCGTCAAGAGCCACCTGCACCGCGGCCGCAAACGCCTGCGGGGCACGCTCGAGTCCACCGACCAACTCGCGCGCATGCTCGCGGGGGTCGAAGCGTGACACCCGAGCACCCGAACGAGCCCGGCGCGTTCGACGAGATCGTCCAGGAGATTCTCGACCGCCCCGCCGACGACCCGCGCCGGCGGGAGCTTCTCCGCGCCGTCCGCCAGACCAACGAAGGCATGGAGGCGCTCCGCTCGGCCGCCGAGCCTCTTCACGAGCTCCGCCGTCCCTTCGAGATGCCGGACCTCTCCGACCAGATCCTCACCGCAACCGACCGCCAGCGTCGCTTCCTGCCCGCATCCGTCCGCCGCTGGGTGGACCGCGGCCGCATCGCGACCGCCGCGGGGCTGCTCCTCGCGATGGGTGTGCTCGCGACGGTCCACCGCGCCTGGCCCGACGCGACCACCCTGACCAACCAGCCCGAGCCGCTCTCCGCCTTCCCCCGCGCCGTCGGGCACGACGCCGCCCAGTCCGCAGCCTTCTTCGACGCCGAGATCAAACGCGCCGGCCGCGCCCTGAGCCCCGTCGTCGCCGACGCCCCGGACCTCGCCGGCGCCGCCGAAGCCCCCGCCCCGCTGACCGCCTGGGTCCTCTCCGCCTCCGGCGCCGAGGGCTCGGTCTTCGACACCATCATGACCTACGACCCCGACGCGCCCGAGGGCGGCGCGCTCCGCGTCTACCGCGTCCCCGCCGATGCATCGCGGGACTCGACGCTCCTTGCCGCGCCCGTCGGCGCCGCGGCCCTCCCCGCCCCGGAACCAGACCCGCTGCCGTGATGCGAGTGCCAAGACCCGCCGAAGGACTCAGGCGAGCACGAACCCGACGAGGCAACACCCTCGGCGCGATGCTCGCTCTCTGCGCCCTCTCGCTCGCCCCCGCCCGCGCCGCCACCGACTGCGCCGGCCCGCACGCCTGGTCCACCCTCGACAGCCTCCCCAACGAGATCGACCTCGCCATCGTGATCGAAGACGCCCCCGCGCACCTCAACGCGCCCCAGGGCCGCGCCCTCACCCGCGCGATCGCGGACTCGGGCCTCTTCGACGAGACCATCGACGCCTGGCGCGCCGTCGCCCGCGCCATGGGGCTCGACCCCGACGAGGTCCCCGCGCGCCTCCTCGGCCGCCGCGTCACGGTCCTGCTCGACGCCGTCCCGCGCCCGCCCGCCGCCCGCTGGCCCGCGACCCAACTCCCCGACGTCCGCTGGGCCGTCATCACCGAGGTCGACCGCGACACCGAGCGCCTCGTCCGCGAGCGCCTCGACGCCGCCCCCCGCCAGGCCCGCCCAAACGCGACCGTCCTCTCCGTCGAACGCGGCAAGTTCCGCCTCGCCGTCGTCCGCGGCCCGGACGCAAACTCCCCCCGCCTCGTCTTCACGCCCGCCTCCTCGGGCGACATGCTCGCCACCGCCATCAACGCCGCCAACCCAGGCCCCGTGCGCGCCGCCCGCGCCCCGGTTGCCGCCGGGCTCGACCCGGGCGAGATCGTCGGCTTCGCCCGTCTCAACGCCTTCGAGAACCTCCCGGGCGACACCACCCTCGCGTGGAGCGCCCAGCGCGTCCCCTCCGGCTGGCACGCCGACCTCGCGCTCGACGGCTGCGAGCCCGGCACGCCGAACGCATCCATCGCCGAACACGTCTTCCTCGCCCTCGCCAACGACGCCGCCGCGGCCGTCCTCATCAAGGACAGCGCCGAAGCCTTCGACCAACTCCAACAAGCCCTCGGCGTCACCCCCTTCCCCAAGCAAGGCCCGCTCGCCAAGGCCGACCCCGTCGTCACCGGCCCGCTCATGGCCATGGTCTTCGCCCTCCCAATCCACGCAGACGAACACGACACGGCACTCCCCGGCCGCATCGCCGTGCAGTTCCTCGCGACGCTCGCCCCCGAAGACCCGCACGCCCGCTTCGACCAACTCGTCAGCACCTACCTCGTCCCCTTCCAAAACACCCAACGCCTCCCGGGCCAGCCCGCCTCCACCGGCATGACCGGCTCCCCCTTCAACGGACGCTTCCCCGACGCACTCCGCCGCCAGCCCGTCTCGGTCTCGTCGAACACGCTCGCCTCGCTCGTCGGCTCCGAGGGCGAGGTCGCCTGGCGATACGCGCAAGGCCCCGCCGGCCCGATGGGCGTCCTCACCTGCGCACCCCGCTCGGCACCCCACGCCACAACAGCCCCC
>BQJQ01000231.1 GCA_021604785.1 Phycisphaeraceae bacterium | reverse complement strand
GGCAGGCGCGACCGGGCTGCTGAGGCGATCAAACTGCTCTCGCAGCCGATCCCGCGCCGCGACCTGTTCGCGCACACCGGATGGAGACAACTCGATGGCGTGGGGTGGGCCTACCTGCATGCCGGGGGTGCGGTCGGCTCGCGGGGGGCGGTGCCCGACGTGGAGACGGCGTTGACGGGGGAGCTGGAGCGGTTCGTCCTCCCAGACCCGCCCGAGGGCGAAGCCCTCGCGATGGCGGTGCAGGCGGTGCTGTGGCTGATCGAGCTCGCGCCCCAGCGCATCATGTTTCCTCTCGTCGCGGCGGTCTTCAGGTCGGTGCTCGGAGGTGCGGACTTCACCGTTCACCTCTCGGGCACGTCGGGTGTGTTCAAGAGTGAGCTGGCGGGGCTCGCTCAGCAGCACTTCGGCCCCGAGCTTGACGCCCGGCACCTGCCCGGGTCGTGGTCGAGCACCGACGGCGCGCTCGAGGCTCTGCTCTTCCGGGCGAAGGATGCGATCTGCGTGGTCGATGACTTCGCGCCGATCGGAACGCTGAGCGAGGTTGCGGCACTCCAGCGGAAGGCCGACCGGATCATCCGCGCGCAGGGCAATCGCTCGGGGCGTCAGCGGCTCAACGCTGACCTGAGTGCGCGGGCAACAATGCATCCCCGCGGGCTCACGATCAGCACCGGTGAAGACATCCCCGGTGGTCAATCGTGCCGCGCCCGCCAGCTCATTCTGGAGATCGCGGCGGGCGATGTTGACCCCGCGCAGCTCACGAAGTGCCAGCGGCACGCGAGCGATGGGCGCTACGCCGAGACCGTCGCGGCGTTCGTGCGCTGGATCGCGGGCAGTCGTGACGAGATCGTGCGCCGGTTCAAGCATCGGTCGCTCGCGCTGCGCGGCGAGAGCGGCGGGGCCCACCGGCGCACGCCCACCATGACCGCCGAGCTGCGCGCGGCGTTCGAGCTCTTCTTGGACTTCGTAGTGGAGGCGACCGAGGAGGAAGCGCTGAAGCGCGACGAAGCCGACGAGCTCGCCGAGCGGTGTGCGCAGGCGCTGGGGCAGGCGACCGAGCGGCAGGCGCACGCCCAGGAAGCGACCGACCCGGTGGAGCGGTTCCTAGGTCTGCTCTCTGACGCGATCGCGGGGCGTCGCGCCTACCTGGAGGCGGTCGATGGGGCCAGGCCCGCGCAGCCCGGGCGGTGGGGGTGGCGCGTGCTCAGCGCCGACGCCTGGACCTCGGACGCGGGGCGCATGGTGGGCTACGTCGATCCCGAGACCGACGACGTGTTCCTGCTTTTCGACGTGGCGTGCCGCGCCGCGAGCGACGCGCGGGGGGACGGGCTCTCGCTCGGCGTGAGCTCCCAGACGCTCCAGCGGCGTCTGCTCGAAGCGGGCAAGCTGAAGACCACCGACCCGGGGCGCACGACCGTCAGGAAGAACGTCGGTGGGGCTCAGCGGCGGGTGATCCACCTACCCGCCTCGCTGCTCGCACCCGAGCCCGACCGAAGGGCAGGGCAGGGCGATGAGCCTGCTCGCTGACCGCTCAGATCCTCGCTGACCGATTCGTTGACCACTCAGGCGGGTTCGCGGTCAGAATCGGGTGGCACTCGGCTTCACGAATTCGCACGGATTTGCAGATGCTCGCGTGAGCTAGCACACTGTCGGACGGCTCTCTGACCGCAATGACCGATCTGACCGCTCACGGGGGATAGAGAGGGCACCGAGATTGTGCGCGGCGCGCATGGGAGTAAGCGATGGCGATCTGGGAAGAGCAGACCGAAGGCGGGAGTGTCTGGCGCATCGGCTGGACCGACGAGGACGGGCGGCGGCGCACAAGGCGCATCGGGCACAACCGCCGCGAAGCGGAGAGAGTGCTTGCCCGGAAGGTCGCCGAGGTCGATGAGGTGCGACGCGGGCTTGTCAGTCGAACCGATCGGGATCGGATCGAGCAGCGCCGTCGCCCTATCGCCGAGCATCTGAGCGACTACCTTGCTGACGCTGAGCACTCGGGGCAGGCGTCGATGCACGTTCACAACAAGAAGGTGCAGCTTGAGGCGTTGATTGAGGGTGTGGGCGGGGCGACGCTCGACGAGATCGAGCCGAACGCGGTGCAGCGGTTTCTTCGCCAGCTCAAGCGAGAGGGGAAGTCGGCACGAACGATCAACTCCCACCGCGCACACGCCAACGCATTCCTCAACTGGTGTGTGAAGCAGCGCAGGATCAGTGAGAACCCGCTTAAGGTGATCCCGCGACTTGACGAACGCAAAGACCGCCGCCGCGTGCGACGAGCATTCACGCCCGAAGAGCTGGGCGACCTGGTGCGATCGACAGCCGCGCTCTCGGAAGCCGGTGCACGCCGGTCAGTGCTCTATCTTGTCGCGGCGCTCACCGGGTTGCGACGCGGCGAGCTGCGCAAGCTGACGTGGGGGGATGCGGATCTCGATGCTGGTGCGCTGACGGTGCGAATTGGAGTCGGGAAGGCGGCGCGAGATGACGTGATCCCTCTCCACCCCGAGGCTCGCGACGCGCTGCGATCCATCCGGCCTCGCCCAACGAAACCGAGTGGAAGAGTGTTCGCGACAGTGCCTCGCCCGGAGACCGTGAAGTTCGACCTCCAGCGGGCAGGGATCGACCCAGGCGAGGCGTCGGTAGGTGAAGGGGTGCTGGACCTCCACGCGACCCGGACGACGATCGGGACGCAGCTTGCGAGGGCAGGGGTGGCCCCCCAGGTCGCGCAGCGATTCCTCCGTCACGCGGATATGGCGACCACGCTCAGGCACTACACCCGCCTCGTTCTGACCGACCTCGCCCCAGCGGTCGCGGCTCTCTCCGAGCCCGAACAGGTATCGGCTGAGGCGGTTGCCACAGGAACCGACTGTGCGCATCCTGAGCGCGCCGCGCCGCGAAATGCCGTGCAAACCGACGAAAACGCGACCGATCGAAGACCGGCCGAGGGGGGTGGACTTCGCTTGTCCAGCGGCGATACTTCCAGTCCTCGCAAGGATTTGCAGGTAGCTTCACAACCTCGCACGCCAAACGGCGGCAAGGGGCGTAAGCTTGGCAATTCTGGGGCGTATAGCTCAGTTGGCTAGAGCGCTGCTGTCACATAGCAGAGGTCACAGGTTCGAGTCCTGTTACGCCCATTCAGCCGCCCCGGCCCGACCCGCGGGCGGCCCCCCAGCATCACATCCCCGAACGCCTCGATCCGCCCGCCGGCCCCCGGGTGAACCCTCGCCGCGTTCCGCCGGTTTCACCGGATCCCCTTCGGATTCCATCCGATGGGTGATATTCTCGGCGTTCCCGGGCGGACGCCCCGCCCGACCCCCGAGACGGAGAGCCCGATGCGTACCCGACGATCCTGGCGCCACGCCGCGGCGGTCATTGCCGCCCTCATCGCACCCACGACCCACGCAGGCGACGTCGATTGGAACGGCTCCCTCGAGTGGCGCCCCATCGGCCCCGCCCGCGGCGGACGCGTCCAGTCCGTCGCCGGCGTCATCGGCGACCGCAACACCTACTACATGGGCGCCACAGGCGGCGGCGTCTGGAAGACCACCGACGCC
>BQJQ01000230.1 GCA_021604785.1 Phycisphaeraceae bacterium | reverse complement strand
TGCTGCACGCGGGCGAGGACCTCGCGGCTCGGATCCCCGCCCACCCGATCCTCAAGCCGGTGCTCGGGGCGATGCTGCTCGGGCTGCTGGGCATCGCCTACATCGGCGCGCACGGGGCAACGGTCGCGCCGGGTTCGCACGTCACGCCCGCGTTCTTCGGCAACGGGTACGACACCATCCTCGCGCTGCTCGACCCGCGTCAGTACGCGGGCTCGGGGATCGGCGGGCGTCCGGTGCTCGTGGCGATCTGGCTCGTCGCGCTGCTGTGCGCGTGCAAGGCCGTCGCGACGACCTTCACACTCGGCACCAAGGGCTCGGGCGGGGTGTTCGCGCCGAGCCTGTTCCTGGGCGCGTGCGCCGGGTCGGCCTTCGGGCTCGCGCTCGACGCTCTCGGGCTGCTCCCCGCGGGGTCGTCGCCGGCGAGCTACGCCCTGGTCGGGATGGCCGCGGTCGTCGCGGGGACGACCTTCGCCCCGCTGACCGCGATCCTGCTGCTCTTCGAGATGACCCAGGAGCCGCGCGTGCTCGCGCCCATCATGCTCGCGGCGATCATCTCCACCGCCATGGCCCGCGTCCTGATGCGCGACTCCATCTACACCTTCCGCCTGCGCCAGGCGGGCCTCCTGATCGGCACCGACCGCGACCTGACGCTGCTGCGCCGCGTGCCCGTGAGCCGGGTGGACGCGACGAGCCTGCCGCGCGAGCCGGTCTACGCGTCGGACCCCTTGAGCAAGCTGATCACGCTGCACGCGCACCACAACGTGCCCGACTTCCCGGTGGTTGACGCCGACGGGCGGTACATCGGCATGGTCACCGGCGGCGACATGCGGACGGCCCTTATCGACCGCGAGGCGATCCCGCTGCTGCTGGTCGCCGAGCTGGTGCGGGGCGACCTGCCCGTGATCGAGCCGAGCGAGAGCCTGGATACTGTTTTGGACAAGTTCGCCCGCCACGACGCGTCGAGCCTGACGGTGGTGGACCCGGCGACGGGCAAGCCGCGGGCGCTGATCACGCGGACCAAGGTGATGGCGTGCTACCAGCACGAGCTCGAAGCGGGCGGGTAGGCTGGGCCAATGAGTGAGCTGATCCCCATCGACGCCGAGGGCGGGCTGCTGTTCGCGACGGCCCTGCCCGGGCGGGCGACCGATTTTGATCGTGACCCGGAGAACGCCTGGGCATCGCTGGGCGCGGGCACGCGCGAGGCGCCGCTGTGGATCCACCTGAACCATCAACAAGACCGCGCCCGCGCGTGGGTGCGCGAACAGTCCGGGCTCGATGAGTTCGTCGTCGAGTCGCTGCTGGCCAAGGAGACGCGCCCGCGGTTCGCCGCGAATGACAAGGGCTTGCTTGCGATCTTCCGGGGCGTGAACATGAACCCCGGGGCCGAGCCCGACGACCTGATCGCGCTGCAGATGTGGATCGAGCCGACGCGGATCATCACGACGCGGTCGTTCCGGTTCCGCACGATCACGGACCTGCGCCTGGCGTCGATGGAGGGGCGCGGGCCGGCGACGCCCGGGGCGTTCCTCGCGTCGATAGCCCGCGGGCTGGCCGGGCGGCTCGCCCCGGTCGTCGAGAACCTCGACGAGATGCTCGACACCGTCGAGGAGGACCTGGTGGACGACGCCAATGCGGCGAAGGCCGAGCGGTCCGCGCTCGCGACGATCCGGCGTCAGGCGATCACGTACCGACGGTACATGGTGCCCCAGCGCGACGCGATGGCCGGGCTCGCCGTGGTGGAGACGGACCTCCTGAGCGTCCGCGATAGGGCGCAGCTGCGCCTCGCGTCCGAGCAGGTCGCCCGCGTCGTCGAGGACCTCGAAGAGCTCCGCGACCGGGCCGCGGTGACGACCGACGAGCTGCGCGCGCACCGCGAAGCCCAGCTCAGCCGCACGACGTACCTGCTGACGATCGTCGCGACGGTCACGCTGCCGCTGGCGCTCTTGACCGGGCTGCTCGGGATCAACGTGGGCGGCATCCCGGGCGAGGGCAACCACTGGGCCTTCGCCGCGGTCTGCGGGGTCATGCTCATCATCGCGACGGTCGAGGTGTGGGTGTTCCGCAAGCTGCGTTGGCTGTAGGCTACCCGCGGAGGTACCCGATGGACGACCCGCAGCAGACGCCGCCGACCCCCCCGCCTCCGCAGGTCGTGGTGATCCAGCAGAAGCGGGGCGTGCCCGGGTGGGTGGTCCTGCTGATCGTGCTGGGCGTGGTCTTCCTGCTGGTGGTCCCGTGCGGGTTCCTCGGGCTGGGCATCTTGCTGCCGGCACTCGGCAAGGCGCGCGAGTCGGCCCAGGAACTCAAAGCCAAGACGCAGGTCCGCGCCATCACGCAGGGGCTCGCCATCTACGCGCAGAGCTACGACGACGCGCTCCCGCCGGCGGACGCGTGGCAGGACCTGCTCACCAGCGACGGGTTCGTGCCCGCGGAGCTGTTCACCTCGCCCCTGGGCGACGGCGTGAACGACTACATCTACGTCCCGGCCGCAGAATTCACCTTCGAGATGGACCGGGTGCTGGTGTACGAGGACCCCGCCCACCTGCGCAGCGGCGACGTGATCGCCGGGTTCCACGACGGGCACGCGGAACAAATGACGCGGGAAAGGTTCGATGCACTGCTCGAATCGAGCGAAGCGGCGACTGAAGCGGGGGCGGCCGAAGAGGGGCCGTAACGGGCACCCCGGGCGACCTCACTCCCCGATCGTCTTCTTCTTGCGCAGCAGATGGTGGTAGTGCTGCGCGAACCGGTGTGCCTCGTCGCGCACCTGCTGGCAGAGGCGCAGCCCGGGGTTCGACCGCGCCAGCCGGATCGGCTCGGCCCGCTGTTGCACGTAGATCAGCTCTTCCTTCTTCGCCAGCGAGATGACCATCGGCGGCTGCACGTCGAGCGTGTCGAACGCTTCGAGGGCCGCGTGGAGCTGCCCGAGCCCGCCGTCGATAAGGATGACGTCCGGGTAAAGCTCTTCGCCCGCGCCCGCCTCGCGGTAGCGCCGGGAAACGACCTCGCGAATGGAGGCGTAGTCGTCGTTGGCGCGCCCGCCGGGGAGGTTCTGGAACGACTGGATGCGGAACCGCCGGTACTCGTCCTTGAACGGGCGCCCGTCGACGAAGCAGACCTTGGACCCGACCGTTTCGCCGCCTTGCAGGTGCGCGATGTCGATGCCCTCGATACACCGGACCGGCTTTTCGAGCCCGAGCGTTTTGGCGAGCGAGCGGGTTGCCTTGAGCGGGTCGCGGTACTCGAGCTCGGCTTCGGGCTGCCACTGGTCGCGGGTGGTGGCGCGTTCCTCAAGCTTCTCGATCGCGCGGACCTGGTCGCGGATGACGGCGGCCTGCTCGAAGTCACGCGCGGCCGCCGCGGCGTCCATCTCCGCGCGCAGTTCCCGGAGCATCTGTGAACGGCGCGACCCGAGGAACCGCACGAACCGGTCGATGTCCTTGCGGTACGCCTCGGGCGAGATCGACTCGTTGCACGGGGCGGTGCACTGCCCGATCGACGCGAGCAGGCACGGGCGGAAGCGCTTGTTCTTTGGGTCGCCCGCGACGATGTC
>BQJQ01000229.1 GCA_021604785.1 Phycisphaeraceae bacterium | reverse complement strand
GTTCGGGGGGCTCGCCCGCCGCCGCCCAGCACCCGATCCCGATGCCCACGAACGCGAACCGGGCGACATGAGCCGCGACCAGCGCCGGGTACCCATCCAGCGCCGACCGCGCCACCGCCGCCCCGATCAGCACGCCCGGCGCCAGCCCCGCGATCAACGCGAGCCGGGCCGACAGGGAGACCGCCGCGTTCAGGCGCCGATCCCCGGCACTCACCGCCGCCGCGGTGCACGCCGCCAGCGTGCCGACGATCGCCCCGAGCAGGCACGCCGTGCCCAGGCTCGCCCGCAGGGCGTCGCCCTCGAGCACGAAGAACTCGCCCACACGCGCCCAGCTCCCCGCCGCCCACACAAACAGCCCGAACGGCACGCCCACACCCAGCGCCCACACACCCAGCGCCGCGGCGCCCCACCGGCGGGCCGGGGTCGCGTGCGTCACCTCCGGCGCGCCCGTCGGGCGCACATCCGCCGCCGCGCGCACCAGTCGCCCGCCGACGATCCACCCGACAATCACCGCAATCCCCAGCGAAACCCACGACCCGGCCCACGCCCGCCACCACTCGTCGGGCCCGGACTCGCCCAAGCGGCGCCACGCGACGATCGCCGCCGTCTCCAGCTGCGCCAGGTGCATCGGCACCGCCGATCCGAGCATCACCACCGCCACCGCGCCGATCGCGCACGCGATCGCCCCACGGTGCGCGCCCATCGCGTGCGAGGCACGCGCCAGCACGCCCCCGCCCTCGAGCCGGCGCGCCTCGTCGAGCGACCGGTCCCGGCGCGCCATTCCGACCGCGAGCACCACTGCCGCGATCGGCGCCCCCCACAACGCCAGCCCCCCGACCGCCAGCGCCTTGCCCGCGAGGACCGGCGCCCACCGGTGCCCGCCGTCGGCCACCCCCGCGAGCCAGTTGCCAAGCCACGTCCCGGGCGCCCGCAGCTGCCCCCACGCGCTGTACGCCAGATACATCGGCAGCAGCATCGGCGCCGCGACCACCGGCGCCCACCAGCGCCCGCCCCGCCCCGCGAGCACCCGCGCCGCGCCCCAGGCCAGCGCCGTCGCGAGCACCCCGATCCCCGCCGCCGTCGCGAGCGATCGCACGATCAGCGCGCCCGGCACCCGCAGCTCCGCCCACACCGCCGCGGGCGAATCCGCGACAGCGACGACCAGATCACGAGCCACGCCAGCCCCGGGCAGGCCGATGCAGACCGCCACGACGCCCGCGAGCACCGCCGTGGCGCCGATCACGCCCGCCGAGACGCCGCGTTGACCCTCGGGCGGTGCGCCGCCCCCCTCGCTCGCTCGCCGATGCGTCACACCCCACGATATTCGCAGCAACGGGCCCGCAGGTGTATCATCGCCCCCTATGGCCCGTCGCGCGACCACGAAGCGGTCACAACCCGATCCGCACCGCCGCCGCATCACCGCGCTCCGGCGCGCCTGCTCCCGCGCCAAGGTGGACGCGCTGCTGATCACCAACCCGACAGACGTCGCCTATCTCACCGGGTTCCTCGGCGGCGACTCCTACCTCCTGCTCACCCCCTCGGGCAAGCCCGTCCTCATCTCAGACTCACGCTACGAAGAAGAGGTCGCCGGCTTCTCGAAACTCGTGACGCCGCGGATGCGCTCCGGGTCGATCCTCGCCGAGACCGCCGACGCGCTGCACGACACGGGGCTCTTCTCGGGTCGGCGCAAGTCGTCCGTCGGCGTCCAGGGCGAGCACATGACCCTCGCCCACCACGTCGCCCTCCGCACCGCGCTCCGCAAGCACAAGATCGGCGCCGTCACCACCACGACCGGGCTCGTCGGCACCCTCCGCGAACTCAAAGACGAACACGAGCTCAAGCTGATGCGCAAAGCCGTGAGCATCCAGCAGAAGGCGCTGCTCGCCACGCTCGAGACCATCGACAGCGGGCAGACCGAATCGGACATCTGCGCCGAGCTCGAGTATCAGATGAAGACGCTCGGCTCGACCGAGCCCGCCTTCGGCCCGATCGTCGCCGCCAAGGCCAGCGGGTCGCACCCCCACTACACGCCCGCCAACGTTAAGACCGCCGCAAACAAGCCCCTGCTCATCGACTGGGGCGGGACCTACCAGGGCTACCGCGGCGACATGACCCGCACGTTCACGCTCGGCACGTGGTCGAAGCAAATGGCCGAGATCTACGACATCGTGCTCGAAGCGCACGAGCTGGCCGCCGCGGCCCTCAAGCCCGGCGCCCTGTGCCGCGACATCGACGCGATCGCGCGCAACCACATCGCCGCCGCCGGCTACGACAAGCAGTTCGGGCACGGGCTCGGGCACGGCATCGGCATGGACGTCCACGAATCGCCCAGCCTCTCGCGGCTCGCGGGCGACAAACGGCTCAAATCCGGGCACGTCGTCACCATCGAGCCGGGCATCTACCTCCCGGGCATCGGCGGCGTCCGCATCGAAGACGACTACGCCATCACCGAACGCGGCGCGCGCAACCTGTGCACGCTCCCCAAATCCAGACAGTGGGCGACGCTCTGACACGCCCCCCGCCGCGGGACGCACCGCGGCGGCACACGCAAGCGAGACGGCCATGATTGACACACGCAAGCTCAAAGAGCTGGTCCGCCTGATGGTCGAGAACGACCTCTCCGAGCTGGACCTCCGAGACCAGGAAGAGAAGGTGACCATCCGGCGCGGCCCCCAGGGCGCCCCCGTGATGCAGTACGCGCCCGCAGCCCCCGCGCCGGGGCACGCCCCCGCGCCCGCCGCGGCGCCGTCTGACAACGGCGACGCGGGCGACCACGACCCGGACCTCGCCGCGATCGAGAGCCCCATGGTCGGCACGTTCTACTCCAAGCCAAGCCCGGATGCCGACGCGTTCGCGTCGGTGGGCGACAGCGTCAGCGCCGGCAAAGTGGTCTGCATCGTCGAGGCGATGAAAGTCTTCAACGAGATCAAATCCGAGGTCTCGGGCACGATCGAGAAGATGCTCGTCAAGGACGGCGACGCCGTCGAGTTCGGGCAGAAAATGTTCCTCGTCCGCCCGAGCTAAGGCACCATCGCATGTTCAAAAGAGTCCTCATCGCAAACCGGGGCGAGATCGCCCTCCGCATCATGCGCGCCTGCCGCGAGCTGGGCGTGGAGACCGTCTGCGTCTACTCCACCGCCGACCGCGACGCGCCCTACCTCAAGCTCGCCGACCGCGCGATCTGCATCGGGCCCGGCCCGTCCAAGGACAGCTACCTCAACGTCGCGCGGATCATCTCCGCCGCAGAGTTGGCCGACGTGGACGCGATCCACCCCGGCTACGGCTTCCTCTCGGAGCGGGCGGACTTCTCCGAGGTCTGCCGCGACTGCAAGATCGAATTCATCGGCCCCAGCCCCGAAGCGATGGGCAAGCTGGGCGACAAGGTCGAAGCCAAGCGCTACGCCCGGGCCGCCAAGGTCCCCGTCTTCCCGGGGTCCGAGGGCGAGATCGAAGAGGTCGACGAGGCCGTCGAGGTCGCCGCGGAGATCGGCTACCCCGTCATCATCAAAGCCTCGGCCGGCGGCGGCGGGCGCGGCATGCGCATCTGCCACAACGAAGCGACCCTCCGCACCAACATCTCCAAGGCCCAGCAGGAAGCCGCCGCCGC
>BQJQ01000228.1 GCA_021604785.1 Phycisphaeraceae bacterium | reverse complement strand
CTCAGACGTGCACCTTGCGGTTGTACACCCACCACTCGAGCATCATGACCGCGAGGGCCGCGAGCAGAAGCCAGGGCCAGTACTCGCGGACCACGCGGGTGCGCTCGGCACCGGACGCCGTTCTCTCTCGGTCGGCCAGCGCGAGCGTCTGGGCGGGGGTGACGTCGGACTCGGCCGGGTCGCTCAGGTTCACCGCGAACAGTCGCGACGCGCCCGAGCCGTCGCGGAGATCCGCGGGCCCGGGGTCACCGGCCCACCGGACGGAATACACACCCGCGCGGCGGACCGGGCCGTACGCGACCGAGCCGTCCGCGCCCGCGACGAGGTTCACCGCGGCGCCCCCGTCCGGCGGGAGCAAACGTGCGGTGGGCACGCCCGCGGGCAGCCGCGTCGTGAGCACCTGCCCGGGCTCGAACTGGCGCCGGGCGGCGGATGGGTCCACCACCGCGGCCGAGTCCGCGCCCAGGTAGTCGATCGCACTCGCGAGGTAGACCACGAACCCGACGTCGAACGGCCAGTTCGTCTGCGCCACGTCGAACGGCACCACGATCGCCCGCGACTCGGCCGAGCCGATCTCGAGCATCGCCGGCCCGCGCGCCGTCTGGGCCATCACCACCGCGGGCGAGCCCTCGGGCACCGTCACCGACCGCCCCTGCGCGATCCGCAGCCCGTCGAGCACGACGTCGCGAAGCACCGGGTGCGTTCGGGACCAGTCGAGGATCGCCGTCGGCCCGGTCGCGCCCGTGTCCTCGATGCCGAACGGGGGCGGGGGGACGGCGTTGAGGATCAGCCATCGCCCACGCATCGGCTCGCCCGCCTGCATCGGCTCGGGCAGCCACCCGTCGAGCACGACGACGTCGTACCGGTCCGCACGCCCGTCTTCGAGCAGCACGTCGAACTCGCCGGGCGTCATGGTGTCCAGCCGCGCCAGCGGCAGCCCACTCAGCGCGTTGCCGATGAAGAAGTTGCCCCGCGTCACCACCGCGACGCTCGTCTGCCGGGCGGGCGGGACGACGAGCCACCCGGTGTTGTCCCGGCGCAGCACGTCGCCGGCCATGCTCTCGCCCGTGCGCAGCGTGATGGTCGCGAGGAACGATTCGGCCCGTGTCAGCTCGAACACAACGCCCGACTGGGCCGGAGTCGCCCGCGTGCCCTCGGGGGCGCCGGACGGCATCTCCGCGCCGCTCAGGTTCACGGTCTTGATCGCGACGATCGAATCGCCCACGCCCAGCTCGACGTCCACGGCTCGCGGGCCCGGGTCGGTGGACTGGATGCCGACGTAGATCGTCACCTGCGTCGGGTCCTCGTACCCGCGCTCGGCCCGCACGCCGATGAGCCCGATGTTGGTCGCTTCGGGCGCGCCGATGCTGTGATACTCGAACGCGTCGAACGACTCGGGGTCCACATCTTCGAGCCCGCCGAGGCGCCCGTCGGAGTAGAGATGGAACTCGAACGGCTCGCCGCCCACGAGCCCCTCGGCGGCGAACGACTCGGCCCCGCCGTCGCCCGGGCCCGCGTCGGTGATGATCTGCTTGGGGCGGTTGGCCATCGCGAGCTTGAACGCGTCGGCGAGGTTGGACGGCGCGTCGGTCGGGACGATCGAGTCGATCGCTGCCCGCAGGGCCGCCTTGTCGTTGGTGAACTGCGCGAGGATCTCGGCGGTCTCGTCGAACGCGATCACCGTCGCCTGGTCCGCCCCGGTCTGATCGGAGAACAGCTCCGGGGCGGCCATCGCGTCGATCTGCTCGAGCGCCTGCTGGCGGGCGATGTCCAGACGCGTGCGCCCGTCTTCGCCGTCCACGGAGCTCATCGAGGCGGACCGGTCGATGAACAGGACCAGCCGGCGCCCGCCCTGGGCCTGCTGGCTGCTCCGCGGCTGGGCGAGCGCGAGGATCGCCGCGAGCAGGATCAGCAGCTGCAGCAGCAGCAGGATGTTCTTGCGGAGCTTCTGGAACGGCGCGTTCGCCTGCAGGTCCTGGATCGCCTTCTTCCAGAGCAGCGTCGTGGAGACGTCCACGGTGCGGCGGCGGAGCTTGAGGAAGTACAGGATGACGAGCGCCGGGATGGCGATCGCCGCGACGATCGCCGCGAGCATGGGGGCGCCCCAGGTCATGGCACAAAACTCCCCGGAGCGGTTGTCCATGACCAGAACATGACGCTGTCATCATCAACCGTGACCCGCAAGTTCCCCGCCGTGTCCATGCCGACGATACCTGATGCTCGATCGATCTCAGCCCCATCTGCACTCAGAGCACGCAACTCAAAACTATCTAGGAAACCGTCATTTCTCGGGCTAGCCGCCCACAACAACGGAACATCGTGGTGAGAACCCGGCACAAGGTCGCGAACTCGGTGGGAACCGACTCGGTCTTGACGAACGACAAGTGTGATCGTTGAGGACGACTTGTTGTCAACCGATACAACGATGTCTGGAACCGGCGGTGCCAAGTATGAACGAATGGCGATTACGCCGACGACGAGAAGCATCATCCCCGCAATCGCGAATGCCCCGATCGCAATAGGTGCGCCCGATTGTTGGCTTCCGTGTTCACTCACCGCAGCAACCCCCGCCGCCTCAGGTAGTCCAGCAGCAGCGTCTCCACCGGCGTATCACTCCGCACCGTCAGGCAGGTGATCTCCCGCCGGGCGCAGAAGTCCCGCAGCTGCGCGCAGTACGCGCTCAGGTTCTGCTTGTACTTCTTCAGCAAGGGCGCCGAGATCGTCACCTCCGCGAGGTCAGAGTCCTCCACGTCCCGCAGGCGCAGGTCGCCGGCGACGCCGTTGGGCCCCTCGGGCTCGAGTTCCTGCGGCGAGAGCACCTGGATCGCGAACACGTCGTACCCGCGCCCGACGAGCATCCGCAGCCCGTCCTCGTACCCCTCCTTCATGAAGAAGTCCGACAGCACGACCATCACGCCCTTGCCGCGCCGGGAGAGCGCGATCCGCTTGGCCGCCGCACCAAAGTCCGTCGGGCCCGCGGGCTCGAGCGTGCACAGGAACCGGCTCAGGTCGTGGAGACGCCGGCGACCCCGCAGGTCGCGGATCGCCCCACCGATCGGCTCGACGGGCTCGACGTCGAGGTCCGCTTCTTCGGCCTTGCCCGTGCGGACGTGCCCGGACAGGGCTGTGCACGCGACGCGGTTGAGGTTCACCAGCCCGACGTACCCCAGCGCCGCGGCGACCTTCTGCATGTACAAGAACTTGCTCGGCTCGCCGCAGTCGCCCGACGCGGACGCGTCAATCACCACGTGCAGCGACAGGTCTTCTTCCTCGAGAAAGAGCTTCATGAAGAAGCGGTCGAGGCGGGCGTAGAGGTTCCAGTCGAGGTGGCGGAGGTCGTCTCCGATGACGTACGCCCGGTGGTCGGCAAACTCGACGGACTCGCCGCGTTTCTTGGAGCGGCGCTCGCCCTTGAGCTTGCCCGAGAAGATCTTGCGCGATGCGAGATCGAGCCGGCCCAGCTGGGCCTGCACCTGCGGGTCGATCAGGTCCTCGATCGACTGCGGCCGGGTTGGGCGTTCGAGTCGAAGCATGCGCCTACTTCTTGTCCTTCTCGTCGGAGCCGCCCCAGAAGTCGCGCGCACGCAGCGGCTTGGTCGCCTCGGACTGGCGCGGGTGCTGCTGGTCCGCGCCGATGCCCTTGGCGTC
>BQJQ01000227.1 GCA_021604785.1 Phycisphaeraceae bacterium | reverse complement strand
AACGCCACCGCCCGCTCGCTCGTCGTCCTCGACGAGATCGGCCGCGGCACCTCCACCCTCGACGGCCTCAGCCTCGCGTGGGCCATCACCGAGGCGCTCGCGACTCCCACCACCGACGCCCGCGGCCCGCGCACCCTCTTCGCCACCCACTACCACGAGCTCACCGACATGAGCGAGCGGACGCCCGATCGCGTCCGCAACCTCCGCGTCGCGGTCGAGGAATTCACCGCCGCCGACGGCGAACGCGAGATCGCCTTCCTCCACCGCATCGGGCCCGGGCGGGCCGACCAGTCCTACGGCGTCCACGTCGCCCGCCTCGCGGGCGTCCCCGCGACCGTCACCGCGCGCGCCGAACAAGTCCTCGAATCGCTCAGCGTCCACCACGGGGCGCCCGTCGCCCCGCCCGCGGGCAAGCCGGCGCCCTCGCCCAAGGACAACGCCCAGCTCGGGCTCTTCGCGACCACCGAGCCCCACCCCGCGGTGGACCGCCTGCGCGAGCTCAAGCTCGACGCGATGACCCCGCTCGAAGCGTTCGACGCGCTGCGGGCGCTGGTGAGCATGCTCGGCAACGCCGGGCCGGCCGATTCCGAGCGTGCGCACGAAAAAACCCGTCGCTGACGCTCCGGGCTTCTTCAAGAACATCGTGCGATCAGGATCAGGTCTCTGAGTCTGCATCGGCCGCGGCAAAGTCCTCGCCGGACTTGATGTAGATCAGGTCGTAGCTCGGCGTCCACGTCGCCCCGCCATCGGTGGACTGTGTGCCCGTCTGCTGGACGCGGCCGTCCGCGATCGGACGCACGTGCATGCGCGCCAGCTGCGTGGCGCCGGACGCGTTCACCTGCGTGCCCTCGAAGAGGATGCCCCCGTCCTTGGGCGAACCCGCGAACGTGGTCGAGACGCCCGAGCCGTCCACCCACACCTGATTCCACGTGCCCTTCGCGGCGTCGTACCAGTTCCAGCTCTCGCCGGGCGACCCGCCGCCGACGGGCGTCCACGCCTCGTGGATCGCGTTCCCGCCGACGCGCAGCTCGAGCGTGTTCCGCCCGTTGAGCTGGCCCGACGCGGCGCTGTAGACATCCCAGTCGCCCACCCAGAATCGCAGCAGCGTCGGCATCGACCCCGCGATCGACATCCGCTCCATCAGCGATCCCCAGCGGGCGTCGCCGCGGATGGATTCGAGGTCCGTGTCGTTGTCCCACTGGTGGTTCACGTTGCGCATGCCCGCGTCGATCGCCCGGCGCAGCGCGGCGAACGCCTTGTCCGCGTTCCCCTGCAACGCGTGCGCACACCCAAGGTTGTACAACGCCGTCGTCGCCACCTGCGGAAACTCCGCGGCCTTGGTATGCGCCGCGATCGCCTGGTCGAGTTGCCCGTCCGCGTGCAGCGTGTACCCGAGCCAGAACCACGCGCCGCCCTGGGAGGGATCGGCCTCGGTCAGCTTGCGGAAGACCTCGATCGCCTCGGCCCGCTTGCCCTGCTGAAACAGCGCCTGCCCGCTCTGCATCGTGGGGACGGGTTCAGCCTCGGGCTGGGCGCCGTGTGCGGGCGCGAGCGGACCCGCGGCGAGCATCCCCCCCGCGAGCGCAAGCGTGAGGGCAACGGATCGGGACGTACGGTTAAAGTTGGTGTGCATTGATCAGTGCTCCTGTATGCCCCGCGAGTCCCAGGACCCTACCACAACAGGCGGGGTTCGGTTCCCCTCACGCGGGGATCTCAGTCGCCACAGGGGGCGAGCATGCGCCACGCGCCGCCGCACTCGGGGCAGACCGTGCACCCATCGGGCGCGGGCTCGAGCCCGGCGAGGTCGTATGTGCACGCGGGGCACGCCAGCGGCAGCCCGGCGATCAGACGCGGGTAGCGGCGTCGCACATGCCACGCGATCGCCCACGCGAGCACGAAGCCCAATCCCGTGATCCCCCCCGCGCAGATCGCACCCCGCACCCAGTCGCCCGGGACGGGGCGCAGGTTGCCGATCAAGAACGACGCCACTACCAGCAGGATCACGAAAGCGACCGCGAGCTCGATCAGGCGACGCGGGGCGAGGAACCCCGCCCAGTTGCGGACCTCGCGGCGGAGATACGCCGAGCGGGCCGCCGCGTCGATCGGCTCGGTCCTGAAGGTGAACACACGCCCACCGAGCGAACGCATCGCAACTCTTTTCTGGGTCAGGGTCACCCCCGCGATCCGGTTGTCTCGATCGTCTCGAACGGTGGTTCCCACGGCGTCTGCTCCCCGGAATGGGCAACGGTACGCGCCCGCGAGAGCGTTTCTCGGACGCCCGGGGACCGGCGGTTTGTGCGGCTCGGGCAAGCCGGGCGGTATGACCCGAACCAAGTCGGCGTCGACTCTGACGATCCGCTTCTCCAGGACCGCCGGGCAACCGATGTTCCGAGCATGAACCGCCCGAACACCATTACCGCTGTCGTGTCTGCCGCTGGGATCGCGTTCGCTGCCGGGTGCGGCACGACCCAGCCGAGGACCTCTTCGAACGGCTCCCCCGGCTCGTTCTCCACCCAGACCGTCTCCTACGACGGACCGCAGCCCGGCGAGAGCCCGCTGTTCACCGTCCCGACTTACTCGGTCCCGATCGAGCAGCTGACGGTCGGCGAGATCGCCGCCGAGCTCGAGGCGATGGCCTCGCTGGACCGCGACCTCGTCAACGCCGCGATCAACGAGCGCCCGGACAGCATCGTCCAGGCCCGCATCAACGAGGCCGACGCCGCCCACGCCGAACGCCTGGGCGAGATCGTCGACCAGATGGGCTGGCCCACCGCCGAACTCGTCGGCCCCGAAGCCGCCCAGGGCGCGTTCCTCGTCGTCCAGCACGCCGGGCACGACACCGCGTTCCAGAACAAGTGCCTCGGCCTCATGGTCGACCTTGTCAACGACAGCCAGCTCCCGGCCCCCTACGTCGCGCTGCTCACCGACCGCATCCGCATGTTCAAGGGCCAGGCCCAGCTCTTCGGCACCCAGATGACCTTCGAGATGGACGACGAGGGCCAAGCCCGCGCCATCCCCTCGATCCCGATCGAGGACATCTCGAACCTCGATACCCGCCGGGCGATGATGAACATGCCCCCGCACGACCAGTTCGCGAAGGCGCTCGAAAGCCAGTTCGCCAACGACTTCTCGGACGCCGACATGCAGTCCGCCGCGGTCGAGACCTGGAGCGAGTAACCCCCGTTCACGGGCCACACACGCACTTTGCCAAGCCCCTCGGCCCAGCCGGGGGGCTTTTTTCGTGCGCCCATGCCCTTGGGCCGGGCCCGCAGCGCAAGGAAAACACGATTCTTGATTTGTTCGGGTAGCGGTGACGCCCTATTTCTGGGATGATCCCACTGCCTGTTATGTGGGAAGGGGCAGAGAGCGTCCGCTGATGCGGGCGGCCCCGACCCGGACAAGAGATGAGAGCTGCGTAGCCCCGTGGTATGTGCCCACGGCCCGGTGCGCGAAGAGTAACGAAGAGAGGATTCATCAATGAAGTCTGCTGCTCTGCTTGCGCTGTGCGCGAGCGCTGGTTTCGCAATTGCGGGACCCACGTTTAACGTTTCCGAGGCCTCAATCAGTGATTTCGGAAACGCCCCGCTCACCCCCTCGGGCGACGGCTACTTCCATGTCGCGGGCCTCGGCGGCGCCGGCGGCTTCGCCTTCGCCACA
>BQJQ01000226.1 GCA_021604785.1 Phycisphaeraceae bacterium | reverse complement strand
GCCCGAGCGGATCGGCTTGCCGCGCCAGGTGTACCGCCAGTTCGACTTCGCCGCGGGCGGGCCGGTGAAGGATGTCGTCGTCCCGATGAACGAGGACCTGCCCCCGGGCCAGCCGGTGCTGGTGCTGGCGGTGGAGGGGGGTGAGGCGATGAGCGTGCCATTGCCCCCGCGCGAGGCGCCGCGAATCGAGGCATTGCCCGTCGAGATTGTCGGTGCAGGCGAAGAAGGTTAGCGTGCGGGCGGTGCTTCACGCCACGCGTGTAGGCGTTCGAGCGCGAGGTTGATCGTGTCCTCCGAGACGCAGAACGCGAACCGGAGCAGGCGCGAGCCCTCGTCCGAGCCGAGGTAGAAGTTGCTGGGCGGGATCGTCGCGACGCCGGCGGCGTCGATCAGGTGGTGGCAGAACGACACGTCGTCGGCGAACCCGCGCGGGCGCGACACGGGCGTGTGGTCCGCGAGGATGAAGTACCCGCCCGCCGGGTCGGCGAACCGGAACCCGAGCTCACGCAACCCCGCCGCGAGCGTGTCCCGTTGGTGCGTGAACCGCGCGCGCAGGTCGGTGTAGTACGCATCGTCGGCCCGCAAGGCTTCAGCCGCCGCCCGTTGGAGTGGGGCGGCAACGCAGTACGTCGTGAACTGGTGCGCCGCCCGCACTGCCTTGGTCAAACTCGACGGCGCTACCGCCCACCCGATCTTCCACCCCGTCATGCTGAACATCTTCCCGAAAGAGCCGAGCGTGATGGTTCGGTGGGCCATTCCGTCGAGCGACGCCAGCCGTACGTGCTCGCCCGCATAAACGTGGTGGTCGTACACCTCGTCGGCGATCGCGACCAGGTCGTGCTGCCGGCACAGGTCCGCGATCACGCCCAGCTCGCCGTCGTCGAACACCTTGCCCGTCGGGTTGTGCGGCGTGTTGAGGAGGATCGCCCGCGTCTGCGGCGTGACCGCTGAAATCAACTCCGCCGGGTCGAACGCGAACCCGCCGTCGCGGGTCATCCGAAGCGGCACGAACCGCGGCACCGCCCCGGCCATCGCCAGGTCCGCCGGGTACGCGTCGTAGAACGGCTCGAAGACGATGACCTCGTCGCCGGGGTTGAGCAGTCCGAGCATCGTCGATGCCAGGGCCTCGGTGCACCCGCTGGTGACGGTGACCTCTGCATCCGGGTCGGGCCGGCGCCCGCCGCCGGTGGTCGCGAACCGGTCGGCGATCGCGGCCCGCAGCGCCGGCACGCCCGGCATCGGCACATACTGGTTCGGGTGGTCCCGCATGGCCCGGGCGGCTGCGTCCTTGATCCAGTCCGGCCCGTCCGCGTCGGGCATGCCCTGCCCGAGGTTGACCGCGTCCGCGGCGACCGCCCGCGCGGTGATCTCCGCGAAGATCGAGGTGCCGAAGGGCTGGAATCGGCGGGCGATATGGCTTGCCGAATCTGGGGGGGGCATGGGGCGAGGGTACCGACGCCGGCGATCACGCGCCGCGGGGCGAGCTAGGATGCAGACCCACCCAGGCGTGGCGCGCTGACCCGGCGGACGGTCGCGTGCCCGGCGCTGCAAGGACGGAGCGAGAACCATGCCCAAGCGAGCCAAGATCAGCATCATCGGAGCCGGGAACGTCGGCGCCACCTGCGCCCACTGGGCCGCCCAGAAGGAACTCGGCGACATCGTCCTGCTCGACATCCCCGACCGCGTCGGCGTCGCCCAGGGCAAGATGCTCGACCTCGCCTGCTGCGGGCCGATCGACCGCTTCGACGGCGCCCTCACCGGCACCGCCGACTACAAGGACATTGCGCATTCCGACGTCGTCGTCGTCACCGCCGGGCTCCCCCGCAAGCCCGGCATGTCCCGCGACGACCTGATCGAGACCAACGTCAAGATCGTCAAGAGCGTCTCCGAGAACATCAAGGAGTACGCGCCCGACTCGATCGTGATCGTCGTCTCCAACCCGCTCGACGCGATGGTCTACACCGCGTGGAAGGCGACCGGGTTCCCGACCAGCCGCATCATGGGGCAGGCCGGTGCGCTCGACGTCGCCCGCTTCCGCACCTTCATCGCGTGGGAGATCGGGTGCTCGGTCGAGGACGTCTCCGCCCTCCTGCTCGGCGGGCACGGCGACGACATGGTCCCGCTCGCACGCTGCACCTCCGTCCACGGCATCCCCGTGACCGACCTGCTCACCGACGAGCAGATCACCGCGTGCGTCGAGCGGGCCAAGGCCGGCGGCGGCGAGGTCGTCAAGCTCATGGGCACCAGCGCCTACTACGCGCCCGCGCTGGGCACCATCCAGATGGTCGAGGCGATCGTCAAGGACAAGAAGCGGATCATCCCGTCGGCCGTCTACCTCGACGGGCAGTTCGGGCACAAGGGTCTGTTCGTGGGCGTCCCGGCGCTCCTGGGCAAGGACGGGGTCGAGCAGGTCGTCGAGTTCAAGCTCACCGACGCCGAGCAGAAACTCTTCGACGAGTCCGCTTCGCACGTCGAGGACCTTGTGGGCGTGGTGACCAAGATGTTCCCGGAGCTGGCCTGACCAACGCTCGGGAGCCGTCAACGCCGGTGCTTGCGCTGCACTTTCCGCGCCCGCTTCTGCTCGGCCAAGACCATCCGGCGAGAGCGCCGGGCGCTCTCGCGCCGGCGCTGGTCCTGCAGCATGCCCTCGGCGTCCTCGCCCAGGCTCGTCAGCAGGCGGTAGACGTACGGCGCATTGCCCAACCACTTCCGCCAGCTGAGCGCGAAGAAGATGAGCCCGATCGGCGCGATCACGCTCGCAGCGATCAGGTACGGCCGTATCGGGTTGAAAATCGCGAGAATCACCACCGCCAGCGACACGAACGCGATGACCAGCCCGAGGATGAACTGGCTGCCCGCGTTGAAGATCTGCTTGCGGATCTCCTTGCGCCGCTCGCGGATCCGCCAGACGTTCGCCTCGGGGTCCTCGCCCTCGAGGGCACGGACGTCCTCGGGCTCGGGCTCGTCGTACCCCGAGACCAGCTCTCCGTCGAGGGTTCGGCGATGGACGCGGGCGCCCGGGGGCGGCTCCTCGAACAGCGGCTCGTCGCGCAGGACGGGCGTCGCGCTCATCCCCCGGTCGAGGATCTCTTCGTCGGCCTGCAGGTCGAACTCGGCGTCCGGGTCCTCGGGCGTTTCGTGTGGGTCTCTGCTGTTGGGTGTCTCGCTCATCGCGACCCCCGTCAAGGCGTGATCGCAGTCCCTGCTCGGACTGTACCATCGCACCGGGCGAATCCGCGGTGAATCCGAACACTCCGTGCCCCGCCCGCGTCTTGGATGCCATCGGGCCGCGGGGTGCGGTCGCTATAGTCCGCTCCCCCGAACGGGCAAGAGCGGACGCCGCGGCGTCCGTGTGCTCAGCACACCCCGGGCGGGCGCACGCCGACACCGAGGAGGACCCCATGCGATTCCGATCGATCTGCGGAGCCCTGGCCCTGGCGGGATCCGCCGGGCTGCTGATGGCCCCGGCCCATGCCGCAAACCCCGAGAGCGCCTCGGCTGAGGCCCCCCCCGTCAGCCCCGAGCTCTACACGCCCGCGTGGTCGAGCTCGGACATCGAGCGGGCCGCGATGATGCTCGCCGGGACGTGGGTCACCAGCGACGGCGTCGTCTTCACGATCGTGCCCGCGCCCGTCACCGGGATGTCCGACACGCTCTACGTCGAG
>BQJQ01000225.1 GCA_021604785.1 Phycisphaeraceae bacterium | reverse complement strand
GCCGCGTGCGTGCGCCGCGGCCTGTGCCCGCGCGCACGCCAGATCGCACCCCCGGCCCGCGTAGGCTCGTGCTATGGCAGAGGTCTTTCTCAACGGGCGGTTCGTGGACCGCGACGACGCGAGCGTCGGCGCCTTCGACGCCGCGGTGCAGCACGGGGTCGGGCTCTTCGAGACCATGATGGGCACGACGGCAGAAGACGGCACGCCCGCGATCGCCCGCCTGGAACGCCACCTCGAACGCCTGACGACCTCGGCCCGCGAGCTCGGGCTGGCCCGCGAGCTCAACGCCGAGCCGATCGCCGAGGCGGCGATCGAGACGCTCAAGCGGTCCGGGCTCGCCCGCTCCCGCGTGCGGCTGACCGTCACCGGGGGCGATCTGAACCTGCTCGAAACGGGCGGCAAGTCGCAGCACCGCCCGACGATCCTGATCGCCGCCACACCCGCCGCGGCGTACCCGGACGAGATGTTCGAGCGCGGCGTCGCGGTCACCATCGCCGATGCGCGCGCAAACCCGCTCGACCCGACCGCGGGGCACAAGACGCTCAACTACTGGTGGCGGCTCCGCGAGCTCCAGGCCGCCGCGGGCAAGGGCGCGGGCGAGGCGATCGTGCTGCAGGTCACCAACCACCTCTGCGGCGGGTGCGTGTCCAACGTCTTCCTCGTCAAGGAGGGACGCCTGCTCACCCCCATCGCGCGCGGCGAGGAGGAGATGGTCGGCGGCAAGGGCACGCTGCCCTCGCCCGTGCTGCCCGGCATCACCCGCCGGGCGGTCATCGAGGCGGCCCAGGCGGAGGGCGTCGAGGTCGAACGGCGGATGCTGGGCGTGAACGACCTGCTCGACGCGGACGAGCTGTTCGTGACCAACTCGAGCTTCGGCGTGTTGCCGGTGGTGAAGGCGGAGGCCGAGGCGATCGGGGACGGGGTGGTGGGGGGGGTGACCAAGCGGGTGCGTGCGTGGGTGAATGCCTGAGGCTTACCCAAAAAGTTGCGTGACGATCCACGATCCGAACTGCAGCGTGACCGCGATCGCCGCGAAGACCGAGAGCAGCACGAGCACCCACCCGACCGATTCGGCGAACGCCTTGCCAAGCCAGTTCCCCGCGAGTGTTTTTCGCCTTGCGAAACAGGACACAAAGCAGACGGCCGCGCCCGCCGGGTAGCACACCACCACCAGCAGCCTGATCCATGGCCCCGGCGCCGCTGCCCACGCGAGCAGCGCGAGACACGCCACGGTGCCGATCATGAACAACGCTCGGCGTCCCCGTCCGCGGATCTCCGGGTCGCCCAGCCTCGCGAACGCGTAGGCGCGCTTGGCCCGCGCCCGATGCCCGCACTCGGGGCAGCGGAACTTGGCGCCGGCACGGGGGGTGCCCGTGAGGTCGTAGCCGCAGGATGGGCAGACGAATGTGGGCACGTGAGCAAAGGCCTCCAGCGTCCGACCCTACCCGCGCCGAGTTCGCGGCGCCGGCGGCTAGATCGCTGCCATCACAGATCCAAAGAGCCTGCCCGTGAGGATGACTACGGGGAGCGTGATCACCGCGATCGCGACACCCCCGGCGACGAGCGCGCGCACCCCGTAACGCTTCCGCCCGACGGGTGTGACCCATGAAGCAAACGTGAGCGGCGCCGCGGGCACCGCGGCGAGTGTGTACAGCAACGCAAGGAGCACCGCTCGGTAATACAGCGCCGTGTATTCCATGACATCAACGAGGTACCAAGCCGTGGCGAGCGCGAGCATCACGGCCTGCGGGACACTCATGAGCAGCGCGGGGATCCACCACCGCCTCGCCCGGGCGTTGGCCCGAGCAACGATCGCGTGCGTCCAGGCCTGCCCGCACTCTGGGCACCGGAATGCCGCCGATCCGTCCACACCCGCGAGGGAGTACCGGCAAGCGGGGCAGCGATCGTCGGGCGCGGGCATGTGCAGATTCTAATGCTCGAATCTGTTCGGCCCTACGCCGCGACGACGAGCACGACGAGCACCGCCGCCACCGCGTGGACCAGGGCGATCCACCCGAGCACCGCCGACACCGCGACGAGCACCCACACCGCCGACCCGCGTTCTCGCGTCCGCCTCGCGGCCACGGACACGCCCGCCGCGCCGAGCGTCAGCGATCCGAACCAGACCGCGAGCACGAGCGTGTAGATCAGGGGCGAGGGCGTGCCCGACCGCCACGCGAGCACGGCCCCCATCGCGCCGATGAGCATGCCGACCGAGCCGCCGATGATCGCTTCGCGGGTGAACGCGCCCGGGCGCATCGCGATGGCCCGCGCGGCGCTGTGGGCCTCGAGGAGCGTGCAGGTGCGGCCGCACTCGGGGCAGGTGATGGTGCCGTCGTCGGGCTCGAGCCCATCGATGTCGTACCGGCACCACGGGCAGATGAGCGGGTGGCCGCTCATGCGGTTGGGGTGGTCGGGGGGTGCGGTGGCTCGGGCGACGTGGGGGGCGCGGCGGGGTACGCCGGGCGGCCCATCGCGGCCGACGCGTCGGGCAGCGTGCTCGCGGGCACGTTGACCAGCCGCTCGCGGATCTCGGCGGCGAACGCCTCGGCCTCGGGCGTGCCCGCGAAGGCCCGCATGGGGACCACCAGCACGCTGCGGTCAGGGCGCTCGACGATGACGTCCTCGTCGCTGACCCAGACGGCGTGGATCGAGCCCGGGCGGTAGAGCGACGCCATGTACCGAGACTCGACGAGCAGCCCGCCGTCGATCCACGTGAGCCGCGTGGGCCCGATCATGAGACGCCCGTCGTGCGCGCGGAGGTTTGTCTCGGCGCCGTTCGCCAGCGCCCGCCCGGGCGGCAGCTGGCTCACCACGAACACGACGATCATGATCACAACGAAGAAGCCCGCACCGGTGGCCTGCTCGAAGGTGCCGACCACGAGCACGACGGCGGCCAACAGCAGCATGACGACCGCGATGGCGGCTCCCAGGAACTGGCTCTTGCGCGCCGGGGCGAGGGTCTTGCCCGTCCTGCAGTACCGACGCACGCCCTGGATCAGGTCGTCCTGAGAGATGTTGAATTCGACGGGGTCGCTCATCCGCGCGAGTCTACCGACGGCCGCGACCCGCCCGGCCGGATCACCCGCACGTTCCGCCTGCCGTCCAGCGGGCCGTTGGGCTTGTGGGCGCCCACGAAGAGCGACCGCACCCACCCGACCAGGGCCAGGACGACGAACGCGGCGAGCGCCAGGATCAGCAGCGGCACCAGCACGAACAGCGCCACCACCCCGACGGCGAACACCACCGCGAAGAGCACGGCTTTGGTCAGCCAGCTCGGCTGCTCCTGCGCGAAGCGCACCGCCCGCCCCGCTTGGCCGCCGGCCCGGGTGAAGACGACTCGGAATGGTCCGTTGGAGTCTCGCATGGGGTCTGTCTGATCCTACGGAGCCGGCCCGCGTGTCTTTCATGGGGCGCCGCGGGCGCCCGCTCGGGAAGACCTGTCGGATGCCGCGGACGCGCCCGGATCGCGGGTACACTCCGAGTTGCGGGTGCCCGGTGCACCCCCCCGAGATCTGGTGGCACGGATGGACACGCAAACCCCTGAGGCCCAACACGATGCGCCCGTTGCGGACACCCGGCGGTTCGTGCACCTGCACCTTCACTCGGAGTACTCCCTCCTCGACGGCGGGAACCGGCTCGACAAACTCGTCGCCCGCGTCAAAGAGTTGGGGATGGACTCGGTCGCCGTCACCGACCACGGCAACAT
>BQJQ01000224.1 GCA_021604785.1 Phycisphaeraceae bacterium | reverse complement strand
AATAGCGGGGGTAGGATTTGAACCTACGACCTTCGGGTTATGAGCCCGACGAGCTACCAGGCTGCTCCACCCCGCAATCAGTGAGCGGGAGTCTATGCCGCTCCAACCCCCACGGCAACGCCCGCGTGCCGGCATGATCGACGGCGACGCAGCACCGCAGACGCTCCCAGGAGCACCCCACTCACGCTCGCTGGGGCGGGCACGATCGTGATCGCCGACATGCGCCCCGGGACCTGAACGTCGCCCACATGAGCCACCTCGCCCGTCCCCAGGTCGACCGTGTACAGCGTCTCCCTGTTTGATTTGCCCTCGATCAGGTACATCGTTCGGCTGGACGGATCCCAGTCGATCCCCGATGACGTCACGATATCCTGGCTCAGTTCGACCGTCTCCAGCACATGCATATTCGAGGTGTCGAGCCGCAGGAGCATGTCGTTCGTGACATCCATCGCCCACAGGTTGCCGCCCCCGTCAAAGGCGAGCCCGTCGAGATCCCCCACGTCACGGATGATTCGGCTGAAGATCACCTTCCCGCTCGCCAGGTCCAACTCGAACACGGAGTTTCCCAGGTTGGGGTACACGTTCTGCGATCCGAACATACGCCCGGTGCCTGGGTCGTAGGCCAAGTCACCCTCGACGACCCGGGTCTGCCCCAGCGATCCGATGAGCGTTGAGGCACCCGTCTGCTGGTCGATCCGGTAGAGAGCGCCCGCCGCGACGTCCGTGCTGAGCCCGTACAACTCGCTTCCCGCGAACTCGAGCCCTCCGAACCGATAGATCCCGGTTGCGCGCGGGTTCGAGAATTCGCCCGTCTGCAGATCCACATCGTAGATAAGGCCCGTGTTGAAGTCCGACGCGATCCCGTAGGACTCGCCGGCGTGCCCGACTCCAACGCCCACTCCTGAAGCCACCATCGCTGCCAAGAATGCGACTCGCATGGTTTCACTTCCCGCGGGCCAACCCCTGGTTCTGCCCGTCATAGCCCACGATTCGACCCCGAAACGCCCGGGTTTCCACAGGAACCGATTTAATGAGCCGTGTCAAGCTCCGAACGGCCAATTCTTGTACGTGACCCTCCCCGGGACCCCGGCTTTCTCGCTTACGCGGCACGGTTACCATCGCCCATGAAGTTAGCCGAGACCGTGAATGTCCTCCTCATCGGCGGCGGCGGCCGCGAGCACGCCCTCGCCCGCGCTATCGCCCGCTCGCCCAGGCTGGGCACGCTGCACGTCACGCACCCGGGCAACCCGGGCATCGCGGCGCTAGGCACCGCCGTGGATGTGCCCGTGAACAAGAAGGAGCTCTACCGGCTCCAGCAGTACGCCGACCGCCACAGCATCCACCTCGTGGTCATCGGCCCCGAGGACCCACTCGCCGACGGCTTCGCCGACGCGCTGGCGGCTCGCATCGACGACGGCGCCCCCCGCGCCGTCTTCGGCCCGACCGCCGAGGGGGCCCGCCTCGAAGCGGACAAAGCCTGGGCCAAGCAACTCATGCGGGCCGCCTCGATCCCGACCGCAGAGGGGCGCGTCTTCGAGCGCGCCGACGCGGCGATCGAGTACCTGGAGACCCGCGACGAGCCGCACGTCATCAAGGCCGCCGGGCTCGCCAAGGGCAAGGGCGTGATCGTGCCGCACTCGGTCGAGCAGTCCATCGCCGCGGTGACGCGCATCATGACCGACCGCGCCTTCGGCGACGCCGGCAACCGCGTCCTCGTCGAAGAGAAACTCAACGGCACCGAGGTCTCCGTCCTCGCGATCTGCGACGGGCGCACCATCCTCACGCTCCCGCCCTGCCAGGACCACAAACGCCTGAAAGACCACGATGCCGGCCCCAACACCGGCGGCATGGGGGCCTTCTGCCCCGCGCCCACGATCGACGACGAGACGCTCACCGAGGTCGAGCGCGACGTCCTCGTCCCTATTATCGATGCGCTCCGCCGCGAAGATGTCGAGTTCCGCGGCGTCCTCTACGCCGGCATCATGCTCACGCCGGGCGGCCCCAAAGTCCTCGAGTTCAACGTCCGCTTCGGCGACCCCGAGTGTCAGCCGCTTCTGGCCCGGCTCGAGTCCGACGCCCTCGAACTCATGCTCGCCGCCGCCAGGGGCACCCTCGCCGACCTCGAAGTGAAGTTCTCCGAGCAGGCCGCGGTCACCGTCGTGCTCGCCAGCGCCGGGTACCCCGACGCCCCGCGCCCCGGCGACACGATCACAGGCGTGGGCGACGCCGAAGCGATGGCCGGCGTCACGGTCGACCTCGCCGGCGTCGCGATGCACGGGTCCAAAATGCTCACCGCCGGCGGGCGCGTGCTCAGCGTCACGGCCTTGGGCGACTCCCTCGCCGAGGCGCGCGACCTCGCCTACGCCGCGGCGGACAAGATCCACTTCGACGGCAAGCAGATGCGCCGCGACATCGCCGCACACGCCGCCGCTACGACCGGCTGAGTTCAGTCTTCGCCCAGCACGGACGCGGCCCACACCAGCGTCGCCTGCGGCTGGGCGTCCGGGTATTCATACACCACGTCGAGCGCCGCCGACCGGAGCAGCAGCCCGTACCCGTCGCCTATTCGGACCAGTTCCACGTCGATCGGCGCGGGCAGCGCGGCGTCCGAGACGCGGAAGACGCCCACTGTTTCCTCGCCCGCCGGGGCCCGAACCGAGCCCGCCCGGCGCGTCGTGAGCAGATCAAGCAGGGCGGCGGGTCGATCTAAACCGATCCCAACGCCGACCTCTTCGGAGCCCCCCTCCATCCGCCACCCGTCGATCGCGCGCGTCACGCGCACCGCCGGCGTCTGGGCGCCGGTCGACCGGATTTCAACCGACGCCACGTCCACCCGGTCCCCGTCGATGGGCGTGCCCCGAAGGTACGCCCAGGGCTCCGGGCTCAGCGCGTCGAGCGGCCCCGCCGCGACTTCAACCCAGACCGGCCCAAGCGATCGCCCACCGGCGCTCCCACGCGCCACCGCACGCACCCGCTTCCCGGCCGCGTCCGCCGCGCCAAGGACGGCGAGCTCGCGTTCGGATCCGTCAACCCCCCGCGTCCGAACCGTGGCAACCGGCGTGCCCGTGAATGCCTCCGAGCGTTCGTATGCGAAGACCATCGCGCGCAACTCAATCGCCGCCCGCACAGCGCCCTCGATCCGCTCGCGGTCCACCGGCAACTCCGGCGCGCCGGCCAACTCCCACCGCCCCGCGACACGCTCGAGCGACACGCCGCGGTCGGTCAGCTCGATCCACAGCGACTGAATCGGCGTCCCAGGGGTGAGCAGCACCGCCGACCGCCACCGCATCAGGCTCTCAGCCGTGAGCGCGTTCGCGAGGCGCACGTCGAGCCAGACTGCCCGGTTGACACCGTCGCGATCGATTTCAGCCGCGACGCGCCCGCCGAGTGCCTGTCCACCCCAGCGCATCGTGGTCGAGCCCGTTCCATCGGCCCACGCGAAAGTCGAATCCGCATCAACCAGGTCGCCATCCGCCCGGGTCGCCAACTCGGCCGACGCGAGGATCCGCAGCCCGGCCCGCGTCAGTTCCTCGTCCGCCGCCCACACGCTCCTCGGCTCGCCCCACGAGACGATCCACGAGCCGTCGCCCCCAGGCGTGCGCGCGATCGTGACCGCCCGCCCGTCCGTGCCAGCGCGAAGCTCATGCACGCTCGCCAGGTCAATCCCGAGCGTCACAACGCCCTCGGCGTCCACGCCATCGCCGGCGTTGCCCGTCGGCCGCGTC
>BQJQ01000223.1 GCA_021604785.1 Phycisphaeraceae bacterium | reverse complement strand
TCCTGGACGGCACGCCCGAGGACGACCCGTCGGCGGGGACGCTGGCGCGGATCGCGGGGGCACTCCCCCACCGCTGCGACGTCGCGGGGTGGCGCGAGGCGGCCGACGCGCTGACGGAGGTCGATGCCATCGTGAGCGCGCGCGAGGAGGCGAACAAGACGTCCGAGCCGGCGGTGGTCGTGCTCATCAACGGTGTGCACCGGATCCGCTCGCTTCGGCGCAAGGAAGACGACTATTCGTTCTCGATGGACGACGAGGCGAAGCCGGCGAGCGCGGACAGGATGCTGGCCCACGTGCTGCGCGAGGGCCCGGGGGTGGGCGTGTTCTGCGTGTGCTGGTGCGACACGGCGGCGAACCTGAACCGATCGCTCGACCGGTCTTCGATCGGGGAATTCGAGCAGCGGGCGCTGATGCAGATGTCGGCGGCGGACAGCTCGCTGCTGATCGAGTCGGCGGGGGCGTCCAAGCTGGGGCTGCGCCGGGCGATCTTCCACTCGGACGAGACGGGGGTCGAGGAGAAATTCCGGCCCTACGGCATCCCGAGCGACGCGTTTGTGCGTGGGCTGGGCGAGCGTTTGCGCGCACGAGGGTGAACGAGCGCCGTTCGGATTGAGCCTTGCCCCGCCCCGGGCGCGCCGGGTAGGCTCGCGCGGGGCCGTGATGGTCCGGACGGGGGATCTCATGAGATCGATGTGTGCGGCGGTGTGGGTGCTCGCGGGGGCGTGCGGGTTGGCGTCGGTGATGGGTGCGTGCGCGATCGACCCGGGGCCGACGGCGATCCGGGTGGACGGGGACGTGGGCGAGTGGCCGCGGGGGCACCGGGCGGTAGCGGACGATCATTATCTGTACCTGCGATTCGAGCCGCCCGGGGAGCAGCGGACGCTGCAGGCGTCGGGGACGCCGACGCGGATTTTGATTGATGCGGACGACGACGGGGAGACGGGGTTGCGCGCGCACGGCGTGGGCGCGGAGCTTGAGATCGTGCTCTCGCCCGAGGGCAAGGGGCACGGGGCGGCGGTTCGGACGTTTGACGGCGCGGGGGATGGGACGGACGTGTCGCATCACGACGTGGATTTTCACTTTGCGCCGGCGTATGCCGCGGGGGTGTATGAGGCGCGGATCGCGCGCGATGCGTGGGCGATGGGTGACCTTGGCAGCGCGGGCGGCGTGGTGCGCGGCGTCGTGGCGTTCGGCTCGGGAGAGCACGCGCCGGTCTCGCGCTTCGAGGCGAGCGTGCGCGCGCCGATGGGGCCCGCCCCCGCGCTTGTTCAGGTGCCCGGGGTGGCCGACGGGTGTCTGCGGGTGATGAGTTGGAACGTGCTGCGGGGGTCGCCCGGGCAGGAGCCGGCGGCGTTCGGGCGCGTGATCGCGGCGTTGGACCCGGACATCGTGCTGGTGCAGGAGTGGGACGACATCGACTCGGCGGCGATGGCGGCGTGGTTCAACGAGCACGCGCCGGCGTCGACGGGGACGTGGAGCGCCGCGGCGCTGCCCGACTCGGGCGTTGGGGTGGTGACGCGGCACGCGCTGATCGAGGGGCCGGGCGGACCGGTGGCGGTCGAGGGAGAGTGGCCCGCGCGTTGTGTGGGCGCTGTGGTGCGGACACCCTTGGGCGAGATTGTGTGCGCGAGCGTGCACCTGAAGTGCTGCGGGTCGGCGGGATCGAAGGAGGACCTGCGGCGGGAGCGCGAGGTGCGGGCGATCGGGGGGGCGCTGCCTGCGATGTTCCCGGAGGCGACGCCCGACACGGTGATCGTGGGTGGGGACATGAACCTGGTGGGGTCTCGCCCGACGATCGACCTGTTGGCGCGTGGGATCGACGTGGACGGGTCGGACGCGGCGCTGGCGGAGGCGCGGGTACTGGGGGACGGGTCGGCGTACACGTGGACGGACGCGAAGAGCTCGTTCACGCCCGGGCGGCTGGACTGGGTGGTGGTGGGCGACGCGAGGGCGGCGATCGAGCGCGCGTTCGTGGTCGATGCGGCGCGGCTGGGCGACGCGGCGTTGGAGGCGGCGGGGATCGAGCGGGGGGACACGAACGTGAGCGATCACCTGCCGGTGGTCGTGGATGTGCGGATCACGCGATAAACCTCTGGATTAGGCGACGCCTTCGATGTCGGTGACGCGGAGGCGGCCCTTCTCGTCGGTCTCGATGACGCCCAGCTCGCGGAGGGCGTTGAGGGCGGCTTGCTGCTCGGACTGTTTCTTGGACTGTCCCCAGCTTGGCTCGTAGCGCTTGCCGGCGATCTCGACGACGATCTTGAAGGCCTTGGCGTGGTCGGGGCCTTTCTCGTCGAGGATGCGGTAGAGGGGGATGGCGCCGAGCTCTTGCTGGGCGTGCTGCTGGAGGACGGACTTGAAGTTGCGCTGGTGCCCGCAGCGGGCGGCTTCGTCGATGATGGGATCGATGAGGGGGACGAGGAAGGCCGCGACGGGGTCGATGCCGCCGTCTTCGTAGACGGCGCCGATGATGGATTCGAGGACGGCTGCCGAGAGGGAGGCGGGGAGGTCGGCGTCGCTTTGCATGCCCTTGCCGACGCGGATGAGGGTGTCGAACTCGAGCTTGCGCGCGATCTCGGCGCAGGTGCGCCGGGAGACGGCGGTGGACTTGATCTTGGTCATCTCGCCTTCGAGCAGGTCGGGGTAGGACTCGAAGACGCGCGCGCAGACGAGCATGCCCAGGACGGCGTCGCCCAGGAACTCGAGGCGCTCGTTCGAGTGCAGGCGCGACTCGGAGAGCGAGGAGTGTGTGAGGGCGAGGGTGAGCAGGGACGGGTCGGCGAAGCGATACCCGATGAGGCCCTGAGCCCGCTCCAACAACGCGGCGTGTTCCGAATCCATATTCGCTCGCACCAATCCCGGCGATCTTCGGCCGGTGCTTGCACAGTCGGGCCCCCACGGCCCGGTTCTGTGGTCGCGAGCGCTCGTCAAGCGTCCGCATGCCCCCCCGCCTCTCCTGGAGGGGGGACCGTGACGCCGGACGAGGGTCCGCGGCCTTCGCCGGCACGAGCCGGCAGGGGATTATCGTGGATTCTGGCGGGCGACGCCAGCCCCGGGGAGGGGATCGGGCGGGATTGGCTGTGGGGGGTGGGGTGGAGCCGGGCGGGGGAGCGGGCTAGAGTTGCGGCCCCTGCGAGCGTGGTGCTCGGGGGACATGCGAGGGCTCGGCCATGGCGATGCACTACCCCAGGCGTACCAGCAACGTGAAGCGCCGGCGGAAGCTGGGTTTCCGGGCCCGCATGAAGACCCGTTCGGGGCGGAAGCTGATCAACAAGCGCCGTCGGATCGGTCGCACGATCAACTCGAAGTGATCGTGGGTGGCCTGATGGCCACACCCGTACACAATACAAAAATGATGGATGAAGGCGGGCGCTGTCGCTGTGCGCCGATGGAGGGGTCGTGGTGATCGACGCGCCCAAGAACCGGCACCGGGCCCCGGTGCGCCCCTTCAACCTGCCCACGGCGTTGCTGACGTCGGGGGGACTGGGGTTCCTGCGGCCCGCGCCGGGGACGTGGGGCAGCATGCCGCCGGGGGCGATTGTTGGGGTGATGGCGCTGGCGGGGGCGAGCGCCGGGGCGATGCTCTGGACGACCGGGGTGGTGCTGGCGCTGTCGTGCGTGATCTGCGTCGCGTGGGGGCGCTACGCGGAGACGCGGTTCGGGCGCAAGGACGCGGCGGAGGTCGTGATCGACGAGACGGCGGGCGTGAGCCTGGGCGTGGTGGTCGCGATCGCGATGGCTG
>BQJQ01000222.1 GCA_021604785.1 Phycisphaeraceae bacterium | reverse complement strand
GCAGGCGCACGCCCGCGGCGGTGGGCTCGACGCCCGCGACGGTCCCGATCTGCTCGACGATGCCGGTAAACACGCCCAAGTCATGGGAGACTCTCGCCGGGAATCAAGGGGAACCGCCCGTAAAGTCCTCGCGGAGCCCCCTGCGGGTTGACGGGGGTGCCGGGGGGTGCGAAACTCCCGCTCCGGCCCCTCCGCGGCGTCCCCCGCCGCCCCCACCCCGGGGCTAGCAGACTGAGACAAAGGATCGCGATGCTCAATCCAACCGTGCGACGAATGGGCGTGCTCGGCGCGTCCGTGGTGACCCTGGCCCTTGTCGCGGGCGGGTGCGAGTCCTCACCGCGGGGTGCTGATGGGGCCCGCGAGGTCCCCGCGCCGCGGCAGACGCCGCGCGACGCGGCCGACGCCGGCAAGGTCACCCGCATCGACGGCACCGACATCACCCACGCGGACTGGGCGAAGCTCGGGTACCGGTGGGACTGGGCGGGCACGCCGGTCCTCTCGACGGGCGGGGCGATCGAGTTCATCGACGCGTACCACGACCGGGTCGTCGTGCAGGAGTCGGGCTCGGTGATTTCTGTGCTCGACCCGCGCTCGGGGGCGCTGCTGTGGTCGGCGGACCTGCCCGGGCGGGCCAGCCGGCTGGTCGGCAACGTCCGCGTGGACGGGTCGCTCTTCTCGACGACCGAGACGGACCTGTTCGAGCTCGACATCGAGACGGGCAACCTGCTCGATCGGCGGGCGCTGACGCAGGTGGTCAACACGCCGCCGGTGATCTACGACCAGCTCGCGGTCTTCGGCACCGGGGCGGGCGAGGTGCTCGCGTACAACCGGTCGTTTGGCGTGGACGTCTGGAAGTACCGCCTGGGCGGGCCGATCGACGCGCCGCCGACCCGGATCGACAATCGGACCGTCGCGATCGTCTCGCAGGTGGGCGAGGTGCTGTTCCTCAACGTGGTCACCGGGCGGGCGTCGGGGCGTGATCGGATCTCGGGCGGGCTGGCGAACGAGCCGGTGACCGACGGGTACCGACTGTTCCTCGCGAGCACGGACCAGAGCGTGTACTGCTTCGACGCGTCCAACGGGGAGCGTCTGTGGCGGCACCGCACCAGCCGCCCGCTGCGGACGCAGCCGGTGCTCTGGGACAACGTGCTGTACTACGCGTCGCCCGAGGACGGCGTCGTCGCGCTCAACGGCGACGACGGCGAGCCGCTCTGGAACCTGCCCGAGCTGGGCAACGCCTGGGCCGTGGGCAGCCGCGACGGGGCGATTGTCTTCTGGGACGGGCGCCACGCGACGACGGTGGACCCCGAGTTCGGCGACGTGATCGACCGCGTCGAGCTGCCCGGCATCCGTGGGCTGCGGACGGACCGGTTCGACGACGGGAACCTGTACGCCGTCTCGGTGGGCGGCAAGGTCCTGCGGTTCACGCCCCGGTGAGACAAATCAGCTTGAGCCACCCGCCCGAACCAGGAACGAACGACCTCGTCCGGGTCCGCCGGGCGCTGCTCTCGGCCTCGGACAAGTCCGGGCTTGTTGAGTTTGCGCGCATGCTCGCGGGGCTCGGCGTCGAATTGATCTCGACGGGCGGGACGAGCAAGGCGCTGCGCGACGCGGGGCTGGATGTCCGCGATGTCTCCGACGTCACCGGGTTCCCCGAGATGCTCTCAGGGCGCGTGAAGACGCTCCACCCCAAGGTGCACGGCGGGATCCTGGGCGTGCGGGGCGACGTGGACCACGAAGCCGCGATGCGCGAGCACGCGATCGAGCCGATCGACCTGGTCTGCATCAACCTGTACCCGTTCGAGGCGACCGTCGCCAAGGACGGCGTCACCGAGCCCGAAGCCGTCGAGCAGATCGACATCGGCGGGCCCGCGATGGTGCGGTCGGCCGCGAAGAACCACGACGGGGTGCTGGTCGTCACCGAGCCTGCGCAGTACGGGCAGATCGCGAAGGAGCTGGGCGAGCACAGCGGGTCCACCACGCGGGCCCTGCGACGGGCGTTTGCGGTGGCCGCGTTTGCGCGCACGGCGGCGTACGACGCGGCGATCGCAGGGTGGCTCGACCGCGACGACCCGACCCCTCACCGCCTCACGATCGCGGGCGTCCGCGGCGGCGGGCTGCGATACGGCGAAAACCCCCACCAGCCCGGTGCGGTCTACATCGACACGTCCTGGCGCGGGCCGAGCGTGATCGCGGGCGAGCAACTCGCGGGCAAGCAGCTGAGCTACAACAACCTGGCCGACGCCGCCGCGGCGCTCGAGCTCGCCCAGCAGCTCGGCGAGCTGGGGGCCGGCGGGTCAGCCTCGGTCGGCGCGTGCGTCGTCAAGCACACCAACCCGTGCGGGGCGGCGACGGCCCACACCGCGGGCGACGCCGTGCGCCTGGCGATGGCGGGCGACCCGATCGCCACGTACGGCGGGATCCTGGCACTCTCGGGGCTCGTGGACGCCGACACCGCGGCGCACGTCGCGGGCGAGGGGAGTTTCTTCGAGGTCGTCATCGCGCCCGCGTTCGACGCGGGCGCGGTGGGCACGCTCACCGAGCGGTGGAAGAACTGCCGCCTGCTCGCGGTGGGCAGCGCACCGAGAGCTGTGGGCGCGCGCACGTTCAAGTCGATCCCGGGCGGGATGCTCGCCCAGCGAGCCGACGACGCGGTGCCCGATGCGGCAAGCTGGACGCACGCCGCGGGCCCGGCGCCCAGCGCCGAGACGATCGAAGCCGCGCGCGCACTCGTGTGCGTCGTGCGGGCGTTGTCATCCAACGCCGTCTGCCTGGGCGGCCGCGACGGCTCGGGAGTGCGCCTCTTCGGCGCCGGTGCGGGGCAGATGGACCGCGTCGCGTCGTGCCGGCTCGCGGTCGAGAAAGCGGGCGAGCACGCCCGCGCCTCGATCGCGGCGTCCGACGCGTTCTTCCCCTTCGACGACGGGCCGCGGGCGCTGATCGAGGCGGGCGCGACGACGATCGTCCACCCGGGCGGATCCAAACGCGACGGCGACACCTTCGCCCTCTGCGACGCCCACGGCGTCACCTGCCTGACCACCGGCATCCGACACTTCCGACACTGACCGGCCCGGGCCCGAAAGAAAACGTCCGGAAGAAACGTCAAGATCAGGTCAAGACAGGGGTTACGCGCCCCCGGGTGGCACCGGGGCTGTTGATACCCTCTGGAAAAGCTGATAGAACCAGTTGGCATGAGACGGCGTTCCAAACGAGCCAGGGCGAACAGAGCCCCGCAATCGCAGCCCGAGCCCGCGCCACCAGCGGGCGGGGTCGCGGTCCCGCAACTCGCGGGGGCGCCGGCGACCTCGTCCGGAATCGCACACACCATCGGCGGCAGCGCCTCGGCGCTCGACCTGGGCGACGGGCTCAACGCCAAGGTCCTCGTGCTCAACAAGCTCTACGTCGCGGTGCGGGTGATCAGCGCCAAGCACGCGTTCACGCTGCTGGCGCGCGAAGCCGCCGAGGTCATCCACGCCGACGACGGGGCGTACGCGAACTACGACTTCGAATCGTGGACCGAGGTGTCCGAGCTGCGGCGGGAGTTCGAGCCCGACAAGCACGACTGGGTGCGGACGGTGCGGCTGGACATCGCGGTGCCGAGGATCATCCGCCTGCTGGGGTACGACCGGCTGCCGACGCAGGGCGTGAAGCTGAACCGGCGGAACCTGTTCGCGCGCGACCGAAACCGGTGCCAGTACTGCGGGCACCTGTTCCCGACGAGCGAGCTGTCGATCGACCACGTGCAGCCTCGGAGCCAGGGCGGGCCCGACACGTGGGAGAACCTGGTGTGCGCGTGCGTCCGGTGCAACGCGCGCAAGGGCGGGCGGACGCCGACGCAGGCCCGGATGCA
>BQJQ01000221.1 GCA_021604785.1 Phycisphaeraceae bacterium | reverse complement strand
CAAGTGCCGATCGACATCGCGGCGATGAACCCGACGTACTACGCCGCGTCGTGCCACAAATGGTTGTGCACGCCCAAGGGCACGGGGTTCTTCTACGCCGAGCCGGGCGCGCAGCAGCGGATCAAGCCGCTCGCGCTGTCGTGCCGCGTGCACGAGCCGCGGGCAGACCGCAAGGCGTTCCTGTGCGACTTCGACTACATGGGCACCGCGGACTACTCGGCGAACCTCGTCGCCCCCGTCGCGATCGCCCACCTCGGCGCGCAGCTACCCGGCGGGTGGGAGACGCTCTACCGGCGCAACCACCAGATGGCCCGCGCCGGCGCGCAGATCGTCTGCGACCGCCTCGGGCTCGACCAGCCCGTCCCCGACAGCATGACCGGCTCGATGGTCGGCGTCGTCCTGCCCGACGCGCCCAACGGCCCGATCCCCGGCGTCATGTTCGACGACGCCCTCTGGGACCGCCTGCTCACCAACCACGACATCCAGGTGCCGATCTGGGACCTCCCGGGCGTCGCGACGCGGGTGATGCGGATCAGCGCGCAGTTGTACAACACGCTTGCGGATTACGAGCGTCTGGGCGAGGCGCTGGTGGTCGAATTGGCACAAGAGCGCTGACCAGTCACGGTCGTGGATGAAGGAGCCCCGACCGTCGGGGAGTGGGTAGACTCTTCATGCACCGTGGCCCGCTCGCTCACGCTCGGGGCTCTTTCGTGCCTGCGATCACAGCCCATACGCCGGGCGGATGCGCCGCTCGAGGTGTCGCAACAGCGGGTCCGGGCCCAGCGGCTTGCCGGTGATCATCTCGCACAGCTCGCCCGCGCGGTAGCGCATGCCGTGGGTGTGGATCTTGTCGCGGAGCCACGCGAGCAGGTCGGCGAACTCGCCCCGCTCCATCTTCGACTCGAGATCTGGCACCTCGTCGAGGATCGTCTCCCACAATTGAGCCGCGTACAGGTTGCCGAGGGTGTACGTCGGGAAGTACCCGATGAGCCCGAAGCTCCAGTGGACGTCCTGCAGGCACCCGCGCCGGTTGTCGGGAGGGGTTGTGCCGAAGAGCTCTTCGAAGCGCCCGTTCCACGCGTTGGGCACATCGGACGCCTCGAGGTCGCCCCGCAGGAGCGCGCGTTCGATGCCGAACCGGAGCATGACGTGCAGGTTGTACGTCGCCTCGTCCGCCTCGACGCGGATGAAGCTGGGCTTGGCGGTGTTGACAGCCTTGGTCATGTCGTCGACCGACCACGCGTCCAGCGCGCCCTCGAAGTGACGGTCCGCGATCGGCTTGGCCCAGACCCAGAACTGACGCGAGCGTCCGACGAAGTTCTCCCACATCCGCGACTGGCTCTCGTGGATGCCCAGCGAGATGGACGACGCGAGGGGTGACCCGAACTTGGTGTCCTTGGGAAGCCCTTGTTCGTAGAGCCCGTGCCCGCCCTCGTGCATGGTGCCATAGAGCGCGTCGGTGAACCGTTCGTCGCGGTAGCGGGTGGTCAGGCGGGTGTCGCCGGGCGCAAACCCGGAGCAGAACGGGTGGGCCGTGGTGTCGAGGCGGCCGGCGTCGAGGTCAAACCCCATCGCGCCGAGCACCTCGAGCCCGAAGGCGTGCTGGGCGGCTTCGGGGACTTTGACGTTCAGCGGCGCGTCGGACGGCGGGGTGCCGTGGTCGGCGAGGTCCTTGATGAACGCGCTGAGGCGCGCGCCCAAAGGCGTGAAGACCGCCTCGATCTCGGCGGCTTTGGCGCCGGGCTCGTACTCGTCGAGCAGCGCGTCGTACGCCTCGCCGCCCTCGGGCGTGCCGTAGCAGGCTGCCTTGCGGCGCGCCAAGTCGATCATCTTCGCGAGCCAGGGCTCGAACGCCTTGAAGTCGTCGTTCTCGCGTGCCTTCTTCCACGCCTGCTGGGCCTTGGATCCGGACTCGGCCATCTCGCGGACGAGGTCACCCGGGAGCTTGGTCGCCAGGTCGTAGCTCCGGCGAACCTCGCGCAATTCGGCGGCGGTCTCGGGGTCACCCGTCAGCTCGGCGTCGCCCTCGCACGCCGCGATGAGCGCGCCGAGGCGCTCGCTTGTCGCCCGCTCGTGCGCGATGCCGGCGAGCAAGGACGACTGCTCGGCGCGCGCGTCGGCGCCGCCGTCGGGCATGTAGGTTTCCTGGTCCCACCCGAGCAAGCCGCAGACCGACCCGAGCGTCGCGCTCTCGCGGAGGTGGGCGATCAGGTCGTCGTGGTGCTTGGGGCGTGTGATCGTGGTCATCGGCGTGTCTCTCTCGTGTGCGTGTGTTGGGCGCTCACCCGTTGCCCATCGCGACCTGCAGCGCGATCAGGGCGTACGCCGTGATGAGCACCGGGTCGGACTCCATCCATCGGTCATTCACGGGCGTGAACGCGCCGGACTCGGACTGCAGCGACGCGAGCTCGTCGATGAGCGCCTCGCGCCAGTCGGTGCCGGCGATCTCGTTCTCGCCCCACGCGTCGAGCGCGCGGGCGAGCGAGAGGTAGTAGTAGTACCGCCCCTGGTCGCCCAGCCCGGGGTTCTCGTTGAGCGTGTAGTTCTGCTCGATCCAACGGCGCGCGGCAACGACCCGGGGGTCGTCCGGCGCCAGGTCGGCGTAGATCAGACTCTTGAACCCGACGTAGGTCATGGAGCCGTACGAGCGCAATCGCGACGCGACCGTGCCATCGTCGAGGGTCTCGTCCATCTCGCCGGCCTGTGATTGGCCGGGCACGCCTTCCACGGACTCGCGGTTGGGGACCGTGGCGTAGATGAACCCGCCCTGGGTCGAGCCGTCGGCGTAATCGAAATCGTTGGTCTCGTCGAGCATCTGCACGCGCGAGAGGAATACGAGGGCGCGTTCGTACGCGTCGTCCTCGGTGCTCAGCCCGGTGTCGTGCAACGCCTGCACGAAGAAGCCGACGTTGGAGAGGTCCGGGCGGCCGTGGTGCCCGTACCCGACGCCGCCGTAGTAGGGGTGGTCGGGTGAGACGGGCTCGGTGAGGTCCTCGGAGTCGGGCGCGCCGCTGAAGCCCTCATTGTATTGGAGCGAGATCAGGAATTCGCGGGTGGGCCCGATCGCGGCGATGGCCTCGGGCGTGCGCACTTCGCTGAGCATGCTCAGGCAGATCGCGGTGTTGTAGCTGGTGAGGACGCCGTCGTGGATGCCGCCGTCGGGATGGCGGAAGGAGAGGACATAGTCGATCGCGTGCGCGATGTCCGGGTCGGACTCGTCGAGGCGGGGGTCCAGGAGCATGCCCGTCGCCGCGAGCGCGCTGACGGCGGGGAAGTTCGGGCGGTCGTCGGCGTGGCGCCACCCGCCCTGGGGACCCTGCTCGGACCGGAGGTAGGCGATGGCCTTGTCCGCCATGTCGCGCGCGCGGGCATGGTGCTCGGCGTCGATCGCGAGCACCGGGGTGCACGCGGCGGCGAGGGTGAGGAGCCCGGTCATCGCGGTTCGCAGCGTCATGGCGTGTCCTTTGGGTGTACGGAATGATTCGCGAGCAACGCCGCGGCCCCCACCACCGCCGCTGTCTCCAGGCGGAGCACGTGCGGGCCGAGTGTCACAAACGGTACCGCGCCGTCGGCGAGTTGTCGCAGCTCGGGCTCCGACCACCCGCCCTCGGGCCCGACAAGCAGGATCAGCGTGCCCGATGCGTCGGGCTCGGGCGGCTGGGCCCCTTTGGCGCCTTGGTACGCCGCGACCACGCCCGGACGCCCGATCGCGGCGTCGAGCGTCGCGGGGGCGCCCAGTTCGAGCAGGTGGGCGCGGCCGCACTGCTTGGCGCTCTCGATGGTGACCCGCACGAGCCGGTCGGGTTTCTTGGGCTGGTTGTCCTCGGCACGGTTGGTCGCAAGCGGGCGCCACGC
>BQJQ01000220.1 GCA_021604785.1 Phycisphaeraceae bacterium | reverse complement strand
TCGGCTCCCGCCACGGCACCTTCCTCAACGGCAGCCGCCTCGACGCCGACTTCTCCCACCCCCTCAACGACCGCGACCAGCTCCGCGTCGGCCCCTGGGTCTTCCGCGTCCGCGGCGTCCGCTCGTCCTCGACCGTCTCCTCCCTTGCCTCGATCACCGACGACCACCAGCTCGCGATGACGCGCATCCAGCCCGTCCCCGACGCCGAGCTCCGCTCGCTCGCCCAGCAGCGCCTCGACGTCATCATCGACTGCGCCGCGCGCATCAACAGCGCCGAAGACCTCTCCGACCTCGCCGGCGTCGCGCTCGAGTCCGTCATCGCCGCCGCCGGCTTTGCCCGCGCCGCGATGGTCCGCCCCACCGACGCGAACGGACAGACCGAGATCATCGCCTTCCGCTCCGTCCGTGATGAACCCGCGGATTCGCTCGAGATCTCCCGCTCGCTCCTCGACGCAGCCGGCTCGGGCGAGGTCGTCCGCCTCAGCTCCGACGGCTCGGACCAGGCGATGAACTACGGCCAGTCCATCGTCCAGCTCGGCATCCACAGCGCCCTGTGCGCGCCCGTCATGGTGGGCGACTCCGTCCAGGCCCTCATGTACCTCGACGCCCGCGGCGCCGAGAGCACCGTCCGCCACGACGCCGCCGCCTTCTGCCAGGCGATCTCACGCCTCACCGGGCTCGCGCTGTCCAACCTGCACCGCCAGGACCTCGAACGCCGCCAGATCCAGCTCGATACTGATTTGGAAGCCGCCCGCCAGGCCCAACGCCTCATCATGCCCGAGCCCCGCGCCACCCGCGGCTGGCACGCGTACGCCATCGACATGCGCCCCGGCCGCGTTGTCGCGGGCGACCTCTTCGACGTCGTCGCGCTCACCGACGAACCCGCCGGCCCCGTCGCCTGCTTCCTTGGCGATGTCACGGGCAAGGGCGTCGGCGCCGCGATCACGATGGCGACGGTCCAGACGCACCTCCGCGTCGCGCTGCGCCACTCGCACGACCCCGCCGATGTCATCGCCGAGGTCAACAAGTCCATCTGCGACATGCTCTCGGACGGCAAGTTCATCTCCCTCTGGCTGGGCGTCATCGACCCCGACGCCCAGGAGATCCGCTTCGTCGATGCCGGGCACGGGCACTGGCTCGTCCGCCCGCCCAACGCCCCGCCGCACACCGTCACCTGCGAGGGCGGGCTCCCCCTGGGCGTCGATACCGATTCGCCCTACCGCACCGAGACCCACCCGTTCACGCCCGGCTCGCGCCTCGTCCTCTTCTCGGACGGTCTTGTCGAGCAGCCCGACCCCTCGGGCGACATGTTCGGCATCGAGCGCGCCATCGAGGCCCTCGCCGACACGACCTCCGCCGACGAAGACGTCGCGGCGCTCGTCCGCGCCCTCCGGGCCCACGCGCAGACGGACGACCTCTCCGACGACCTCACCGTCGCGAGCAACGAGTTCCTCGCCACCTGACACGCGTCCCGACGCGCAACCGGCACACGCCGCGCAACCGGGCGCCCTTCGCGCGCCGGCGCAGGCCGCGCACGTTCACCGTCAATCTGGGCAACGAGGTGGCTCGTCCAGGGCGGGTATTGCCCTGTAGTAACCCTATGAATTCCCCCATTTTTACGCATCACCCGTCACCCCCGAGCGAATAACGGGGCCCACTTCGTTTTGTTGTGTTGCCTTCTGCGACAAGCCGACCAAAGGTTGGACCCGCACGCCGGCACGAAGCGAACCAACGCTGCTGCCACGCACCGCTCGCGAACCCACCCCCCCGTTCGAGCACGCCCGCGGCACGGAACCGCCACACGGAGCATTCACGGATGACGCGATGTACTGCTGCGATGATTGTCGCCGCCGCCCTCACCACCGGGGCCCACGCCGCCCCGCTCTCACTCAACGCGCTCGCGCAGCAAGACCTGCTTGAGTACGAAGACCTCTCCCCGGTTCGGGTAGGCGAACGCGTCACCCTCGAGGACTTCCCCCTCGATGCGCGCCGCTCGGTCGATCTTGAACTCGAGCGGTTCTCCGTGCTCGCCCCGGGCGCGCAGACGATCATCGTGGACGCCGACGGCGTCGAGCACGACGTCTCCATGGAAGTCGTGCTCCTCCGGGGCACCGCAAACGGGGACCCCGATTCGCGGGTCTTTGTTTCCGTCTCGCCCTACGGCACCCACGGGTACGTCAACACGCCCCTCGGGCTCTACGCCATCACCTCAGGCCCGGCCGACCCCGCGCTCACCGACGACCTCGGGCTCCGGGTCGCCAACGCGGCGATGATCCGCCAGGGCAAGATGCGCCCGCCAGCCACGTGCGGCTCGGCCGAACACCTCGCCGAGACCAACGCGACCGACCTCCGAGACCGCGCGCCCGAGGGGTACGCCCTGCTCCGCCCGCGCACAACGGCCCTGCTCGAGACCGAGATCGCGGTGGACACCGACTACGAGTACGTCTCCAACCGGTTCGGGGGGGACGCGTCCGCCGCGAGCGCGTACATCCAAACCCTCATCGGGGGCGTCAGCCAGATCTACGAAGCCGAGCTCGGCGTCCGCCTCTCGCTCACGTACTCCCGCGTCTTCTCCAGCAACAACGACCCCTACCCCGCCTCGCCCGCCGACGACCGTCTGACGCACTTCCGCACGGAGTGGCAGGCGACCAAGTCCTCCGTGGACCGCGACACGGCGCACATGCTCACCGGCACCAGCCCGCCCAGCTGGGGCGGGCGCGCGTACGTCAGCGCCCTGTGCAACAACTACTCCGGGTACGGCGTCTCCGCCTACATCAACGGTTGGTTCCCCGACCCCATCGCGAACCACCAGTCCGGCAACTGGGACCTCACCGTTGTCGCGCACGAACTCGGTCACTCCCACGGCACCGGGCACACCCACGACACCGGGTGGTACAACCCCCCCATCGACGGGTGCGGCTCGGGCAACTGCTCGGGCGCCTTCGGCGGCACCATCATGTCCTACTGCCACGGCTGCTCGGGCGGCATGACCAACCTCGTCATGGAGTTCGACGATCGCGTCAAGGACAACATCGCGTGGTACCTCGACTACTACGCCCCGTGCGTCGAGACAGTCAGCATCGCGTCGTGCGGCTCGGACTGCTCGAACGACGGCATCCTCAACGTCGATGACATCGAGTGCTTTGTCACCGGGTTCGTCGTCGGGTCCAGCGCCGCCGACTGCACCGGCGACGGCTCGCTCAATGTGAACGACATCGAGTGCTTTATCACCGGGTTCATGTCCGGCTGCTCCTGACCCCCCAGAACCCCCATTTCACCCGAACACGGCACGGGGCGGTCCGCGAGGGCCGCCCCGTTGCGTTAAGACCGTTCCACGCAGGCCCCAAATCGGAACCGGGCCCCGGGCGCCCCCGTACCTGCTGTGCCGAGGGACTCTCGGCCGGCGTGGGGGGTTTCAAACCGCAGCGCCGTTCGGTATGTTCGGTTGTGAGCTCCCGGGTGCGGCCGGGGAGCGCGGCGTGGGTCCCTGGTCTCAACTCCATCGAGCGTGGGTCGTTTTCTGCTGTGCTGTGGCTCGTGTGTCGAGTGCCCGCGTTCGCGGTGCCGTCTGCTGTCGCTGACCCATTGAGGGAGATCCCGTCGTGCCCATCCAAACGAAGACCCGTGCCCGAATCACCCCGGCCCTCGTCCTCGCGCTCGCCGCGGGCATGCCCGCGCTGGGCGCCGCCCCGGACATCACCTGGCGCTCCGAGTCTCCGGCGGCTGCCAAGCCCGCCGCCTCGGGGCTCGCCGAGTTCAACCGGCTCTCGGGCACGGGCGAGCGCTTCCTCGCGACCTTCGACGCGCCCCTGAGCGCCGCCGACCGCGCCGCGATGAGCGCCTCGGGCATCGAGATCCTCGCCCCCGTCGGGCGCACGTCCTACTT
>BQJQ01000219.1 GCA_021604785.1 Phycisphaeraceae bacterium | reverse complement strand
TGGATTTCTTCGCGGACATCCGCTTGGGGTCGAACGGGAGCCTGCCGGTCATGCCGCCAGACTAGCCGACCCGTTGGTCACTCGTTGCTGGCGAGCTCGTCCGACTCGGATGCCTCGGGCTCGGCGTGCGCCACCAGGCGCTGGGCCGACGCGGCGCTCATCCCGGGCGGGGTCGAGATCCGCGTCGCGCCGTCCAGAATGTTGGACGCGATCGACTCGGCCTGCGCCGGCTCGAGCGGCTCGCCCTGCACGGCCTCGCGGGGCTTGCCCAGCGGAAGCTCGGCGGGCTTGCGGAACCAGCCCGCGGGCTCGGGCGTCGCCCGCACCTCGGCATCGCCCGCACCGGCGTTCGGGTTCGTGAACGTCCGCGTCCCGAGGTACCCGTTCGAACGCAACCATCCCTGGCGGGCACGCTCGAGGGCCCGGAAGAGCTCCTCGGTCCGCTCGATGCGGCGGCGGTCAAACAGCGCCCGGTCGGTCTCGAGGCTCGAGCCGTTGAAGAGCTGGCGCGCCGTGGTGATGTCCACCGGGGCGTAGAGCTCCGAGTACTCGCCCGTCTGGGGGAGCGGCTCGAAGGGGTCGATCGCGAACACGCCGTCGAAGACGCGGACGTAGATCAGGCTCGGCGCGCTGTCGTCGGCGCCGTAGCGGGCACGCTGGTTGGATCGCGTGGGGATCCACGCGACGTTGCCCTCGGCATCAAGCTCGCCCACCACAGTCGCGGAGGCGTGGACATCGCGTACCTGATCGGCGCGGACGTCGCTCGTGTCCATCATCTGCGGGCGGATCTCGACGATGTCGGCCATCGGGCGGACGTTCGTCACGGCGTACGGGCCGGTGCCGACGAGGGCGGTGGCCATGAGGATCGCGGTCATAGACATCTGGAATTCTCCTTCCAAGCTGCGGGGAGCGGTGCCGAGGTCGCCGTTCCGAGCGACCACCCTGCACGGTGAAACCGGCACACGCCGTCCCGCCGGCGGGACCGGTGGAACCCGCCGAAATGGAGCATGCACGCCAAACGGCGCAGACGCCACGCTTGGCACCGGATCGGCGCACAATTCCGCATTCCGAGCGTCAATTCCGGGCTTACCGGACGCCGGGGCGTGGTTCTCGGAGTCGGGTCAGACCGCACGCCCTGCGAACGGCACCGCGTCGGCCGAGGTGAGCCACTCGTAGGCATCGTGGGCGGCGGCGGCATACGCGGAGAACTTGCGCCCGTCGCGGATGTACTCGCGTGCCGAAGCTCCCAGGGCGCGCGCGCCCTCGGGGTCGTCGAGCATCATGCCCAGCGCGTGCGACCATACGTCGGCGGTTGGCTGGGCGACGACCACGCAGGTGCGCGCGTCGATGAGCGCTTCGATGTCCGGGTCGGCCCCCGCGATGACCGGGACGCCGGCGCCCATCGCGTCGAGGACGATGGTCCGGTGCTCGTGAAGGCGTTCGGGGTGGACGACGATGTCGCCGCGGAGGACAAGGTCGCGCCGGTCCTCCATCTTGTCGATGAGCGTGACGCGGTCGAGGACCTTGAGTTCACGGGCGCGCTTCCAGATGCCCGCTTTGCGCGCGCCGTCGGAGTCGATGAACATCATCGGTGTGTGCCCCGCGTCGGCGAGGCGGGCGACGCCCTCGAACGCGGCGCGGAACGACTCGGGGTCGTTGCCGTTGCCCAGGATCATGATCGAGGGCGTCGCGGGGTTTGCGAGCGGGCGTGCGGGCGAGCCGGGCACGTGCCCCCCCCACCGGGCCAGACGCACGGATGCGCCGGGGCTCTCGGACAGGATGCGGCGCTCAATCGTGCGGTCCGGCGCGAGGTAGAGCAGCGGCGTGTCGGGCGAGGCTCGGAACGCTTTGGCCCGGTCGCACAGCCCCGATCGCCAGACCTCGAGCACCGCCGCGGCTCCGAGTTGGGTCGCAACCTCGACGCCGAACGACCAGAGGGAGCCGCCGAAGACGTGGACGACGTCGGGCGTCTCGCCGGGCGTGCGTTCCTCGATGCGTTGCACCAGGTGGCGCGCGCGGATCGACCGCGTCAGCATCAGCCCCTCGGCTCGGAACCCCAGCGGGTCTCCCAGCAGCTCGATCCCGGACAGCGATCCCATGCCCTCGGGCAGCGCGACGTGCACCCGGTCGCCCTCGTCAGCCAGCGACAGGCCCAGGCGGGCGACCAGCGTGCGCTCACGCTGGGCGAAGGGCGCATCGACGATCAGCAGCACGCGCACGCTCGGCCTCCTCACCCGCTCCGGCGGTGGGTCAGGGTCGGGATGGTCGCGGATTCGCGCACGGATTCGGTCTCCCAGACGCCGACCCAGTGCCCGGGCTCGGTCTCGACGAGGCACGAGGGGCCGCCGGGTCGGGTCGTATGGGGTACATCGGCCGGCTGGTCGTGCCAGGGCCACCAGGCGCGCGCCCCCGCGGGGGCGCCGGGGAGGCGGCTGAAGGCGGGCTCGTCGCGGGTGACCTCGTCGATGGTGACGAGGCGGTCGCGGCGGTCGCCGATCTTGGGGATGCTCGCGAGCAGCCCCCGCGTGTAGGGGTGCAGCGGGTTGTCGAAGAGGTCCTCAACCGTCGCGTACTCGACGACGCGTCCGGCGTACATCACGCAGACGACGTCGGCGTTCTCGGCGACGACGCCCAGGTCGTGGGTGATGAGCATCATCGCCATGCCGGTGTCGCGTTTGAGCGTGTCGAGGAGTTCGAGGATCTGCGCCTGGATGGTGACGTCCAGCGCGGTCGTGGGCTCGTCTGCGAGGAGCAGGCGCGGCTGGCAGGCGAGGGCCATCGCGATCATGACCCGCTGGCGCATGCCCCCTGAGAACTCGTGGGGGTAGGACTTGATTTTGGCGCGCGCGTTCTTGATGCCGATGGTCTCCATCGACTCGACGGCGATGTCGATGGCTTCGGCTTTGGTCGCCTTGCGGTGCAGGCGGATGGCTTCGGTGATCTGGTCGCCCACGGTGTAGACGGGGTTGAGCGAGGTCATGGGCTCCTGGAAGATCATGGCGATCTCGTTGCCGCGGACCTGGCGGATGTGGTCCGGGCCGAGCCCGAGGAGATTGACGTCCGCTTCACCGCCGCCGAGGTCGGCGCGGAAGAGGATCTCGCCGCGGTCGTAGCGGGCGGGCGGGCGCGGGATGAGTTGGAGGGCGCTCATTGCGGTGACGGACTTGCCGCACCCGGACTCGCCGACGACGGCGAGGGTCTGGGCTTCGTAGACGGAGAGGTGGACGCCATCGACGGCCTGGATGCGCGGGCTGGTGCCGTTGTCGAAGGAGACGGCGAGGTCTCGCACGCGCATGAGGGGGGCGTCGGATCGCGTGGGATTGGCGCGCGGGACGGTCTTGGTCGCGGTCGGTGCGCTCATGTGCGGCCCGCCTTGCGCTTGGGGTCGAAGGCTTCGCGGAGGCCTTCGCCGACGAAGTTGAGCGCGAGCAGCGTGATGCCCAGCAGCAGGCACGGGAAGAAGAGCAGCCACCAGTGCGAGCGGTAGGTGTTCAGCTCGCCAAGCCCGTCGGCGGCGAGGTTGCCCCAACTCGGCAGGGGCGGCTGGACTCCGATGCCCAGGAAGCTGAGGAAGCTCTCCTGGAGGATGGCCTGCGGGACGGCGAGGGTGGCGTAGACGACGATGATGCCGACGAGGTTGGGGATCAGGTGCTTGACGAAGACCCAGCGTGTTGGCGCGCCCATCGCGCGGGCGGCTTCGACGAAGGGTTGCTCTTTGAGGCTGAGGACCTGGCCGCGGACGACGCGGGCGACGGTGAGCCAGCTGACGGCGGCGATGGCGAACAGGAGGGTGATGACGTCCAGCGCCGTGCGCGCGCCGGGGGAGACCTGGTTGGGGGGAACGGCCAGCGTGGCGAGGTCGCGGACGACCTCGGCGATGGGCTCGTGCTTGCGGCGGTCGAACCAGAATGAGACGACCGACTCGGGCACGGGGGCGTCGAGGCCTGCCGAGGCGAAGTCGGCCTCGACCGTCTCTCGG
>BQJQ01000218.1 GCA_021604785.1 Phycisphaeraceae bacterium | reverse complement strand
CCCGCGTCCCGCTCGCGATGTCCTCGACGCCAACCACACGCTCGTCGGCCGCGCCGAAACGCGCCCGCCTCGCGAGCGCCTCGGCCCGCTCACCGGCCACCTCATGAACCCCGGATTCACCCCTGCCAGGCTCGTGCTCTGCGATCAGTGCATACCCGCTGCGGACCTCGCCAGAGCCGATCGCCCCGCCGCCGAACCCCGCCGTCACGCCCCCGGTCCCGGGCTCGACGCCGATCGCCCCGACCGGCGCCCCGGCTTCGACGACGCCGACCTCGCCCCAAACGCGACCTGTGCGCACGCCCAGCACCGCCGCCCGCCCGGACGCGTTGAGCAACATCGCCTGCTCGCCCGTTTCGTCGTAGATCACCGTCTGAGGCAACGCCCCCGCGACGTGCCCGGTCGCCCCGGGGTCACGCTCCGCGTCCCCGCCGCCAAACAGCGGCGCGGCGCTGCCCACCAGGAACACACAGATCGCCAGCATCGACGCGAGCACCGCCAGCCCGCCCAGCGTGATCACCACGCCCGCCAGGCGGTCCGTCGCCCGTACCAGCCGCCCAGTCCGCCTTCTGCCCGACCCGTGCTCCATGCCCACCCCGGATCAGACCACCCGATGAACCCGAACGCGACGCCCCCGCGTTGTACCCGATTCTGCCCGCGTGCTCAGAACCCGGGCTCGAGCCCGAGGTTCTCGAGTTCCTCACGAGCGATCCCCGCCGTCACAGGGTACGAGCCGTCCTTGAGGACGCCTTCCTGCCCCTCGCGGCTGAAGATCATCCGCGCAAACTCCGCACGCAGCGGGTCCAGCTTCGTCCGAGGGTCGCGGTTCATGTAGACGTACAGGAACCGGGCCATCGGGTAGTCCCCGCTCAGCGCGTAGTCCGCCGTCGGCGCGAACGCCTCTTCCCCGTCGCCCAGCGACACCCGCAGCGCCCGCACGCCCGGCGTCGAGTACCCAACGCCCGAGTACCCCATCGCGTATACGTCGTTTGCGATCGCCTGGATAACACCCGACGACCCAGGCTGCTCTTTCACCGACGGCTTGAAGTCGTTCCCATCCAGCGCCGTCTTCTTGAAGAACTTGTACGTCCCCGACGCCGAGTTCCGACCGTACACCGACACCGGCCGGTCCCGCCACGCCGGGTCCGTCGCGCCAAGCTCGCCCCACGTCACCGAGCCATCACCCGCGACCGAGAAGACGCGGATCAGCTGGTCCAGCGTGATCTCCTCGACCGGGCAGTCCTTGTTTACGAAGACCGCCACGCAGTCGATCGCGACGCGCATCTCCGTCGGCTCATACCCGTACTCAGCCCGGAACTCGTCCATCTCCTCCGGGTCCATCGCGCGGCTCATGGGCCCGAACTGCGCCTGCCCCTCGAGCAGCGCCGGCGGCGCCGTCGAAGAGCCCTTGCCCTCCACCTGCACCCGCACGCCCGGGTAGTGCCTGCCAAATTCCTCGGCCCACGTGCTCATCAAGTTCAGCATCGTGTCCGAACCGACCGTCTTGATGTCGCCCGAGATCCCCGCCACCGACGCATACGCCGGCAGCTCCCGATCCACGCGAACCGTCGGCTCATCGCCCGCCGCGCCCGCCAGCCCGCTGAACAACACCGACACACCCGCCAGGGAGAGCGCCACGAACCCGACTCGGTATCGCATCTTGAGGCTCCTCAATCGCCGCGGCAACCACCGCCAGCGCCCCAAGTGTTGCGGATTCGCCCCCCCGCGCGGGGCTCCTGAATATGAAGAGTTCGCAAAGGACCCGTCCGGGCCCGGCTCAGTCCGAGCCCAACTGCACCGCCGCCGACCCCTGGCTCGAGACCGTCCGCCCCGTGTGCGACCGGAACACCCCCGAGAGCTCGAGGCTCGTCCGCGCCATCCGGTCGTCGTCCCCCCCCAAACGGAGGAAAAACGAGTACGCCGGGCCCGGGGGCAGGCGCTTGCGGGACTCCGCCGCCACGTCCGCCGGGAAGATCCACCGCGCGACAAGCTGCTGATCGTGGTCGATCAGCCGGAACTCGAACTCCCCCTCCGTCCACACCGGCATCTGCGACGCCTCGGCCTGCGGGAACAAATACACGATCACCGGGATCGTGTCCGAGTACCCGTCCGCGTCCGTGTCCGTCGGCGTCCCCCGAGACAGAAAAATCTGCACCGGATCGATCCCTCTCGACCGCAGCGATGCCCCGGCAGAGCCCGCCGGCGCGGGTTGCCCCGTCGCGGACGACGCCCCCGCCGAACCCGTGGGCGGTCCATCCGAAAGGGCGCACCCCGAGCCCCACACCAGCGCCCACGCCGCGATGATCCCAGCCGCCGTCTTATTCATCCGCCCACTCCCGGTCATACAACGGCTCCCAGATCTCCGGCTGCTCCTCAGGGTCCTCCCCGAGCTCGAGCATCGCGTCCACCGACTCCCGATCCTCCAGGCTGTTCATCGAACGCTCGGTCAGCTCGCGCTGCTTCGCCGTCGTCCCGCCGTTCCGGTCCCCCGGGATCACGTGCGGCGTCAGGATCACCAGCAGTTCCGTCTTGATCTGCGTCTGATCCGTCGACCGGAACAACCCCCCGATCAACGGCAGGTCCCCCAGCAGCGGCACCTTCGTCTTGGTCATGCTGTCGTTCGTCTGGATCAGCCCGCCAATCACGACCGTCTCACCGTCCTTGATCGTCACCGTCGTCTGCACGCGCCGCTGGGTGATGATCGGCGCCTGAAAGTCCTGATCGATCTGAGTCGTCCGGTCTGACAGGATCGAGATCTCCGGAGAGATGTCCAGCCTCACATACCCGTCCGAGCTGATCGACGGCGTCACGTCCAGCGTGATGCCGATGTCCTCGCGCCGGATGATCGCCGTCGTCACGTTGTCCCGACGCTCGACCCCGTCCGTGATCGCGATGTTCTCACCCACGTTGATGAACGCCGACTCATTGTCGTTCACCTGCACCTGCGGGCGACTCAGCACCTCAAGCTTGCCCTGGCTTTGCAACGCCCGGATCAGAAGCCCGAAGTCACTGCTCGCCACCGCGAGGTTCGGCACGCCAAGCGCCGTCGCGATGCCCGTCCCCGCCGCCAGCGCGTCGAACACGAACCCGTCCCCGCCGATGCTGCTCCCCCCGACCTGATCGCCAAGCCCGCCCGGCGTCGTCGTCGCGACCGTCCCCCCGATCGACACGTCGATCCCGAACTCCTCGCTCGCGTTCAACGTCACTTCCGCGATCAGCACCTCGATCATCACCTGCGGCGGCGACGCGTCCAGCTCGTCCACGATCGAACGCACCGTCTCGATGTACCGCGGCGACGCCGAGATAATCAGTTTGTTCGAGTTCGGGTCACCGATGACCGTCACCTCCTGCTCCAATTCACGCAGCAGCGATCCCGAAAGCTGCGGCCCCAGCGTCGTCCTCCGCAGATCCGACTCGCCCGCGAAATACGCCTGCAGCGTCAGCGCAAGCTCGTCCGCCTGCGCGTTCTTCAGGTGGTAGACCTCCCGCTCGCGCTGGTTCGCCTCGATCGAGTCCAGCGCCTCGACCACCCGCCGCACCTCCTCCATCAGCACCGACGTCCCGCTGGCCAAGAGCGTGTTCGTCCGTCGGTCCACCGTCACCGCCAGCTCCTGCCGCTCGTCCGAGATCGGCGTCATCGCCCTCGCCTGCAGCCCCGCCCCGGCGCCCTCGCCCTCACCCTCAACCGGAACCTCTCCGTACGGCGTCAGCACATACCGATCGCCCCGCCGCTCCAGGTTGAACAGATCCACCAGCAACTGCTGCATCTGCGTCGCGTCCGAGTTCGTCAGCCGAAATGCCTCGATCACCCGGTCGCCCCGCGTCTCCCCGTCCAGGTCCTTCACCATCGCCACGATCAGGTCCATCAGCTCCGGCGGCGCTTTTACCAGCACCGAGTTCGTCCGCGGGTCCGGCGTCAAGTTCACCTGGTCGCGGATGTCCCCGTCGAGCAACGCCTCGGCGTCCTCGATCCGGTCCGTGATCAC
>BQJQ01000217.1 GCA_021604785.1 Phycisphaeraceae bacterium | reverse complement strand
CGACCGGTGCCCGTCCACCGAGGCGTACGCGACGTCCGCGTCGAACTTCGAGGGCTCGATGCTCGAGACGTACAGCCCGCCCACGGCGTCGGGGGTGACGTCGTCCCACGTTTCACCGCCGTCGGACGTGACGTGGATGAGCCCGTCGTCGGTGCCCGCCCAGATCAGGCCCGCTTCGAGGGGTGACTCGGCGAGCGAGACGATGGTGCCGTAGGTCTCCGCGTCCGACCCGACGGTGATGACCCGCTCGATGTCGTTGGTGGTCAGGTCTGGGCTGATCGCGGTCCACCGGTCGCCGCGGTCGTCGAGCCGGAAAACGCGGTTGCCCCCGTGGTAGAGCACCGTCGGGTCGTGCGCGGAGACGACGAACGGCGCGTTCCAGTTGAATCGGAAGGCCTTCTCGCCCTCCTTTGCTCCGGGCTTGAGCGCGCGGGCCTGGCCCGTGCGCAGGTTCACACGCACGAGGTTCCCGCCCTGGCTCGTCGCGTAGACGGTGTCCGGATCGGTCGGGTCGAACTCGACGGCGAACCCGTCGCCGCCCCAGATGAAGTCCCAGTGCTTGTTGGTGAGCGCGCCGCCGCGTCCCATGAACGCGCCCGACGACGCTTCGCGGACAACCTCGCCCGTGCCGATCCACGAGCCGTTGTCCTGCAGCCCGCCCGCGATGCGGTACGGCTCGGAATCGTCCACCGCGACGTTGTAGAACTGCCCCACCGCCATGGTGTTGAAGTGGTCCCAGGTCTTGCCCCGGTCCCACGAGGCGTAGAGCCCGCCGTCGTTGCCCACGAGCAGGTGGTCGGTGTCGTTGGGGTCGATGACCATCGCGTGGTAATCGACGTGCGGCATGCGGATGTCGTTGTAGAAGTTGCGCCCGCCGTCGTCGGAGACCGCGACGTGGAACCCGGGGAGGTAGACGCGGTCGCAATCGACCGGGTCCGTGCGCACGCGGGAGAAGTAGAACGGGCGGGACATGAAGTCGGTGGTGCGGGCCCAGGTGTCGCCGCCGTCGTCGGAGCGGAAGAGCCCGCCGCCGCGCGAGCGGTCCTCGATCGAGCCGCCGAGGTGCCCGTCCTGCGCGCTCTCGACGAGCGCGTAGACGATGTTCGCGCTCGATGGGCAGATGTGCAGGCCGATGCGCCCGGTGGAAGTGGGCAGTCCGTCGATCAGCTTCTTCCACGTGCGCCCGGCGTCGGTCGATCGGTAGACGCCGCCCTCGGGCCCGCCCGAACGGAAGCTCCACGCTTGGCGGCGCCGGTCGTACATCGCGGCAAAGACGGTGTCGGGCTCTTCCGAGTGGATCACCACGTCGCAGGCGCCGGTGTTGTCGTCGATTTTGAGGGCGTGATCCCAGGTCTCGCCGCCGTCGGTGGTTTTGTAGATGCCGCGTTCGGGGTTCGCGCCCCACAGATGCCCGAGGGCGGCGACGTAGCAGACGTCCGGGTCGCGCGGGTCGAGCGCCATCGCGGGGATGTCGTGGGTTTCTTCGAGCCCGAGGTGGTCGAACGAGGAGCCGCCGTCGGTGGAGCGGTAGACGCCGTTGCCCCACGAAGACGAGTTACGGCCGTTGCCCTCGCCGGTGCCGACCCAGAGGATCTTGGCGGTGCCCTGCTCGGCGCGCTCGTCAGGGGTTGTCTCGTCATCCCACCCGGGCCAATCGGCGGGCGCATCGCTCAGCGCGAGCGCGCCGATGGCGTTCATGCCGGTGCCGTCGAAGACGGGCGCGAACGTGGTGCCGTGGTTGGTGGACTTCCAGACGCCGCCGGTGGCGTACCCGAGGAAGACAGTCTTGGGGTCCGACTCGGACAGCGCGATCGACGAGGCCCGCCCGCCCATGTTGGCGAGCCCGACCGAGCGCCATGTCAGCGCCTTCAGGTCGTCGGAGGTGAGCGTGCGGGGGGTGTCATCCTGCGCGTGGGCGGGGACGGGCAGCGCAAGCAGGGCGGCGCCGGCGATAAGAGAAAACGTCTTCATTGCGGGCCTCACCACTCTGGGGATTCTTCTTCGTCCTCGTCCGTTTCGGGCTCGTCGTCGGCGGTGTCTTCGTCGGGGACGAAGATCGCCGGGACGCGCGTGTCGAGCACGAGGGCGTTGAACGCGGGGACGGACTCGGACATCAGGGTTTCGAGCGCGCCGAGCTGTTCGTCCAGCTGCGCGCGCAGGGTCTCGAACACGGCGCGGGACTGGGCTGTGGGCGGGTGGTCGCCGTCCACGGCGTAGGCGAGCGCGCCGATCTTGTCGTTCAGGCGGATCGGGAAGTTCAGCGGATCCTGCGAGCTCTTGCTCTTGGTCTGGATGATGGTTTCCTCGATCTCCTTGAGCGATTTCTTGAGCTCGTCGGCGGGGTCCTTGAGATTCTCGTCAAGCCCGGCGTCCTTGGCCCTGCTCAATGCGACGCCGATCTGCGCGCGCACGGTGCGGATGTCGTTGACCGCTTCGTGCGCCGAGCTGAGCGCGTCGTGGATCTCGGTCAGCATCTCGAACTGCGCGGCGTAGTCCGCAGCCGTCGTCTCTCGGCGCGGGTCGGGGAGGATCTCGAACGGGACTTCGCGTGACCAGTCGTCGCCGACGGAGAGCACCGCTGTGTACGACCCCGGCACGGCGCGCGGGCCTGGGGGGTGGCGCGGCCAGGACACGGCGCCTGGCACCTTCTCCGGGTTCTCGTAGCGGAAGTTCCAGTTCCACCGGTTCATGCCGTGCTCGAGCTTGATCTTGTCGTCACCGCCCTTGGCGTCGCCGGTGACGACGGTCCACGCGCGGACCTCGTCGCCCGCGGCGTTGCGGATGGTGAGCCTGGTGTCGCCCTTGTGCTCCTCGGGGAGGTAGATGTGCAGGCGGGCGCGGTCCCAGCCCTCGCGGTAGGCCGGGGCGGGGTCGAACATCGCCGGCTCGGACACGGGACGCTCGGCGTCGTGCTGGCGGATGACCGCGAGGTCGTCGAGGATCCAGAACGAGCGCCCCTGCGTTGCGATGACGAGGTCGTCGTCCTTGACCGTCACATCGGTGACGGGCACGCGGGGGAGGTTGAGCTGCAGCGGCTGCCACGAATCGCCCGCGTTGTGCGAGACGTACACGCCCGACTCGGTGCCGGCGTAAAGCAGGCCGGGCGTGGTCGGGTCCTCGCGGACCGATCGCACGAAGGCGTCGTTGTCGATGCCCTTGACGACCCGGTCCCATGTCTGCCCCCGGTCGCGGGTGCGGTAGATCATGGGGCGGAAGTCGTCGGACTTGTACCGGGTGACGGCGGCGTAGGCGGTGTCCGCGTCGTGCGGGGACGCCTCGATGAGGCTGATCATGGGCCAATCGCCCATGCCCGCGGGGGTCACGTTTGTCCATGTCTCGGCGTCGTCGGAGGTGACGTGGACGAGCCCGTCGTCGGTGCCCGCCCAGATGACGCCGGGCTCGACGGGGGACTCGGCGATGGTGAAGACGGTGCAGTAGTACTCGACGGAGGTGTTGTCCTGGGTGATCGGGCCGCCGGAGGAGCGCTGCTTGGTCTTGTCGTTGGTGGAGAGGTCGTCGGAGATGGGTTCCCAGGTCTGGCCGCGGTCGATGGTGCGGAAGACGCGTTCGGCGCCGACGTAGACGGTCTCGGGGTCGTGCGGGGAGATGACGATCGGGAAGGTCCACTGGAACCGGTGCTTGAGCACGTCGGCGCCGGCGCCCATCGGGTTCTCCGGCCAGATGGAGATGTTGCGGGACTCGCCCAGGTCGTGGTCGTAGATGGAGAGGTACCCGCCGTAGCAGCCGGCGTAGACGATGTCGGGGTCGTCTGGGTGGACGGCGATGTAACCGCACTCGCACCCGCCGACCGAGTACAGGTCGCGCTCCCACCCGCCGAACTGACGCCCGCGGGAGGAAACGGAGGCGGTGGAGTTGTCCTGCTGGGCGCCGTAGACGCGGTATGGGTGGGAGTTGTCCGTCGTGACGCGGTAGAACTGCGACGTGGGCTGGTTGGTCTGGGTGGACCAGGTGCGGCCCGCGTTGAACGAGACATTGGCCCCGCCGTCGTTGGCGTTGATCATCCGC
>BQJQ01000216.1 GCA_021604785.1 Phycisphaeraceae bacterium | reverse complement strand
GGGTTCGACGTGACGGCGTTGCCCGGCGCCGCCGAGGGCGCCGAGCTGGCCCAAGCCGTCGCCGAGGCACACGTGATCGGGCTGCGGTCCAAGACGCAGATCACGCCCGGGGTGCTCGCGGGCGCGCGCCGGCTGCTGGCGGTCGGGGCGTTCTGCGCGGGGACGAACCAGGTGGCGCTCGACGAGGCCGCGGGCGCAGGCGTGCCCGTGTTCAACGCGCCGTTCACGAACACGCGGTCGGTTGCGGAGCTGACGATCTCCGAGATCATCGCGCTGCACCGGCGGCTCGCGGAGAAATCCGCCGGGATGCACGCGGGGCGGTGGGAGAAGTCCGCGTCCGGCGCGCACGAGGTGCGGGGCAAGACGCTTGGCATCGTGGGGTACGGGCACATCGGGTCGCAGGTATCGATCCTGGCCGAGGCGCTGGGGCTGCGGGTGCTGTACCACGACGTGGACTCGAAGCTGCCGCTGGGCAACGCGCACGCGGCGGCGTCGCTCGACGAGCTGCTCGGTGAGGCGGACGTGGTGACGCTGCACGTGCCGGCGACGCCCGCGACCAAGGGGCTGTTCGGGGCGGCGCAGATCGCGTCGATGAAGCAGGGGGCGTACCTGATCAACAACGCGCGCGGGTCTGTGGTCGACGTGAACGCGCTGGCGAGCGCGATCACGTCGGGTCACCTGCGCGGGGCGGCGGTGGACGTCTTTCCCGACGAGCCGGCCAGCAGCGGCGACGGGTTTGAGTCGCCCCTGCGTGGGCTTGCGAACGTGATATTGACGCCGCACATCGGGGGGAGCACCGTCGAGGCACAGGCGGCGATCGCCGAGGAAGTCGCGGGCAAGCTGGCGCGGTTCATCAACAACGGCTCAACGGTGGGTGCTGTGAACGTGCCGGGCGTGGACCTGCCCGGTCAGCAAGGCACTCAGGGCGACGGGCGCGCGCGGCGGCATCGGATCTTGAACTTTCACCGCAACGAGCCGGGGTTCCTCAACCGGCTCAACGGGGCGTTGGCCGACGCGGGCGCGAACGTCGCTTCGCAGCACCTGGAGACCGCCGGGGCGATCGGGTACGTCGTGCTGGATGTCGATCCGTCCGACGGGGCGGCGCTCAAGGACGCGCTGGATGCCCTGCCCGGGTCGATCCGCACGCGGATCCTGTGGTAACCATCAATCTTTATAAATGACGTCGTCGGCGGTGCCCTGCGCGCTGTCCGGGCCGTCGGAGCTGAGCGTGTACGACAGGCCATCGATGGTCGGGGCGTAGCGGTACGTGCGTCCCCACGGGTCGTCGAGGGTTTCCAGGTCGAGGCTGAGGTTGGTGAGCGCGCTGGGGTAGTGGCCGTTGGCACGCTGGTACTCGTCCACGTGCGCGCTGATCACGCCCATCTCAAACGAAGCTTCGAACCCCTCGGCGCCCACCGCCGCCGCCACGCCCGCGATCCCTACGACGAACACGAGGATCAGCACCCACGCCGACGCGATCAGCCCGATGATGAACCCGGCGATCGCGAGACCGTTCGGTTTCCTAAACAGCCCGATGAACGAGAGCAGCAGGCCGATCGGCCCGAGCAGCCCGCAGGTGAGCAGCCCGAGCAGCGAGAAGACGAACCCGGCGGTGCCCAGCCCGTTCGACGGGGCCTGCTGGATGATGACGGTTGGCTGGGGATGCTGGCTCATCGGGGCAGTCTACACCGGCGCCCAGGGCGGCCCGCGCTCAGGCCGCGACGAGCATCGTCATCGCGCCTGGGTCCGAGGCTGCCCGCAGCGCCCCCACCGCATCGACCAACGCGAACCGGCGCCCGACCAGCGGGCCCGTGTCGATCGCGCCGGACGCGAGCAGCGCGACCGCCTCGGCGACCGAGTGCGCGAGCGCGGGGATCAGCTCGATCTCGTTGATGAGCGCGGGCGAGAGGTCCACCCCCGCCAGCGCCGGGTGCGGCGAGCCGGGGAAAGGCGGCGATTCGGGCTTGAGGATCACGCTCCCCCGCGGTCGGCACAGGGCGCACGCCAGCTCGACCGACTCGGGCGTGCAGACGCCATCGACGACGACGTCCTGGTCCTGTCGGCGCCCGGCTTCGTGCTGCGGGCGGTGCTTGACGCCCCACCGCTCGCACAGGGCCAGGGCGGCGTGGTCGGTGCCCAAGACGCGGACCGAGGCGTTGAGCCGGGACATGACCTGCGCGCAGATGAGCGCGTCGGGCGTGTCACCGAGCACGGTGATAAACGCGCGCCCCTCGACGCGGACGAGCCGGGCCGCGTGCAGGGCCCGGGCGACGGGGATGACGAAGACCGCCCGCTCGTCTTCGAGCTCGTCGGGCACCGCGGTCAGCGTGTTGACGGGCACAACGATCCGGTCGGCCATCGCGCCGTCGTGCCCGTGGGCGCCGACCATGCGTCGGTCCGGGTCGTGCGCGCCGATGCCGCGCCGGGCGTATTCGGAGTCGGCATCGACGATCGAGGGCGTCGCGACGACGCGCCGGCCGATCCAGCTCGCGCCGCGCGGGCCCGGGGCGTCCTCGACGACGCCGACGAATCGGCGGCCGATGATGCCCTCGTACCGGAGTTCGCCGCGGACGATCGACAGGTCGATCGCGTCCACAGCGCTGAGTGTCGGGCGGATCAACGCATCGGCGTCGCCCGGGGTCGGGTCGGGCGAGCCCTGATCCACGTACACGGATTGGCCGTCGTATCGGACTGCGCGCACGCCTCGCTCCCTCCGGGGCGCTGGGGCCCCGGGGGTGTTTCGGGCTGATTTGGCCTGGGGTTTCGGGCAGCCGGCAGCCCGCATCACGACACACGCCGGCGTGCCGGTGCAATCGGCGTGCCCTGCCCCGCGGATGATCGGCGGGGGCGTTCATGGTCCGAGATGTCGAAGAAACGCCCGCTCAGCTCGCGCCGTCGGGCATCATGCCCACGGGCGTGGACTCGGCCTCGTTGGGCGGCGGCGACATGAACGGCAGCCACTCGAGCAGGTTCTTGTCCCGCGCGAAGACCGGGTAGGTGTACGGCCGCTTGGCTGCGAACAAGTTGCCCGCGCCGTCGGCCCAGTCGAGCCAGGCCCGGCGGTCGTACTTGAAATCCTGTCCGGTCAGCGTCGTCAGCGCCTCGAGCGTGTTGCGGTTGACGGCGAGGCTCGGGTCGTCGAGCCGCTCGATGAGCGCCTGGACCACGCGCGTCTGGGCGTACTGACCCAGCGCGTGTGCCGCTTCGGCGCGGACGCTCGGCTCGGGCTCGATGTCGGGCTCGGTGGAGCGGATCAGCGCGTCCACCGCCGCGGGATCGTGCAGGCGCTGGAGCGCCCGGGCGGCCTCGGCGCGGACGAGCGTGTCCTTGTCGTTGAGGCGCCCGACAATCATCTCGACGTGCTCCGGGTTGCCGTGGCGCCCGAGTGCTCGGACGCCGGCCCACCGGACGCCCGCGTCGGCGTCGGTGACGGCATCGACATACAGGCGCATGTACGGTTCGTTGCCGCCGAAGTCCGCGTTCGAGAGCAGCTGGACGCCGCGGAACCGGTTGTCGGGGTTGTACTCGTCCAGGGCCATCTCGGCCGCCTCGGCCGGCGTGGGCCCGGAGAAGACCTGCGTGACCGACTCGGCACCACGGGGGATCGAGTCGAAGGCGCTGCACCCGCCCGCGACCAGCGCGGCGAGGGCCGCAGCGGGGAGCACGGCGCGGGGACGAGGGATGACACAGAGCATCCTGAAATGGTAGCACACGGCGTGCCACCCGCCCCAAAGCCCGCGAGCCAGGCCCGATCCCTCAGGCGGACTGCGGGCGCTCGCTGACGGGGGGCGCGAGGACCTCGGTCAGGATGATCGCCCGGCGGAGTTCGGCTCGCGACAAGCCGCGCAGCGACGACAGGGTGCCGAGCTGACCCGCGGGTGCCGGCATTGTCCGCTCGGCGGCGTCTCCGCGCGACGAGACAGCGCCTGGGCGCCGCGACGGGGCGGGGGTTTCCGCGACCGGGCGTTTCTTTGGGGTGTTCGCAAGCTCCGGCGCGCGAGAGAGCGACGCCCGCTCTTGCCGCTGCTGCGCCCGTTGAGCCGGTGTTGGTGTCGGGCGTGACTGAG
>BQJQ01000215.1 GCA_021604785.1 Phycisphaeraceae bacterium | reverse complement strand
CCCTGGGCAACACCCGATCGCTGCCCGATCCGCGCGAACTCATCCAGGCCGCCCCCCACTCCGCTCCCGCGTTCACCGCTTCCGACCCACGCTCGGGCACGGGCGAGCGGGCGTACACGGACGCCGTCGCGCGCGCGATCGACCTCATCCACGCCGGCGACGTGTATCAGGTCAACCTCACCCACCGCCTCACCGGCGCTTTCGAGGGCTCGGCCCGCGCCCTCTTCGCCGCCCTCGCCCACGCCGCCGACCCCTGGCACGGCCTCTACCTCGAGTCCGATGAAGACACCATCCGCCGCGCCTTCTGCTCAGCGAGCCCCGAGCTCTTTCTCTCGTACGACCCGACAACCCGCCGACTCACCACCCGCCCCATGAAGGGCACCCGCCCGATCTCCGCCACGCCAGACGAGCTCCACGCCGCCCCCAAGGACCGCGCCGAGCTCGCGATGATCGTGGACCTCATGCGCAACGACCTCGGCCGCGTCGCCGAGTTCGGCTCCGTCCGCGTCGAAACCGCGCGCGCCATCGAGACCCACGCCGACTCGGTCCACCAGGCGACCGCGACGATCTCCGCGACGCTGCGCAAGGGCCTGACCCTCGCCGACGCGATCGCCGCCGCCTTCCCCGCGGGCTCGGTCACCGGCGCCCCCAAAATCCGCGCCATGCAGCTCATCGACGAGCTCGAACCCACCGCCCGCGGCCCCTACTGCGGCACCGCCGGCTTCATCGCCGACACCGGGCACGCGATGCTCAACGTCGCGATCCGCACCGCGACCGTCACCGGCACACCCGGCCCGCGCGCGCTCGACGACATCACGACCGGCACCCTCGACTACCCCGTCGGCGCCGGCATCGTCGCCGACTCCGACCCGCAGGCCGAGTGGGACGAGACGCTGGTTAAAGCCGAGATCCTCCGCCGCGCGATCGCGCCGGCGCCCTCCCTCTCCCCTCTGGGGAGAGGGTCGGGGTGAGGGGTCTTCACAAGAAAGGGCCGCGAGCGGAAGCGACCGGCCTCTTCTTCTGTGATATCCATCCCGCCCCATCGCTCACGCTCAGGGCTCCGACAGGAGTCGGGCGCCGCGGTCTGAGCAACGCGAAGGCCACGACTCGCGCCCATGGCCTTCGCTCCGCTCAGACCATGCCACCCAGATGTTTCGTTACGCCGCCGCGCGAGCCGCACCCGCGACCCCGGGCACAACCCAGGGCACGATGACGCGCCCGCGCTCACCCGCCGCATCAAGCATCGGCCCCGGGCTCATCGTCCCGATCACCCGCACGTCCGCGTCCGACTCGATCACCCGCACGCCGAGCTCCGCGAGCGCCTGCTCGACCGCCCACGCGTTCTTCCCGGGCGACACGATCTGCGCGCTCGCAAACGACTCTTGTTCCATCGCCGCACGCAGCGCCGCCCGCGCGTGCGTCAGCCCCGTAAACCGGTCCCACACCGCCCGCTCCATCGGCGTCCGCTTCTGATCCGCGATCGTCGCGTGCAGCTCGTGCAGCCCCGCCTCGAAACCCCCGACCGCGCGCTCCTTCTCGGCGATCGCCCGGTACCGCGCCTCGTTCTCTCCCAGCCGCTCGCCCAGTTCGTCATCGGGCGTGTACCGCTGGAGCACCCACCCGTTGTTGCGCACCAGCCGCCCCAGAATCAAATCCATGTCCCGCCCGCCGGCGACTTTGCGGTGCTCCACGCGGAACCGCGGGTCGAACGCGACGCGCCGCCCGCCCATCATCAGCTTCGCCGCCAGGTCGTACTCCTCGGCGTAGTACCCGAAGCTCGGGTCGTACCCGCCCGCCGCGAGAAACGCCCACCGGCGCACCGCGACGCCGCACCCGATGAAGACCTCGGGCAGCCCGCCGCGCTCGCGCGAGCCGTCATTCAGGAAAATATCCGCCGAGACCGCGCCCACGTCGACCGGGTGCTCATCGAGCGTGCGCACAAACCCGCCGTCGATCGGCGCCGAGTCGTCGTCGAGCATCACGATCCACTCGGCGTCCGCGCTTGAGCGCAAAACGCCCGCGTTGCGTGCCGCCGCGCCCTCGTTCGAGTGCCGGTGCACCACCCGCACGGGCACGCCGTTCGCAAGCCAGTTCGGCGCCGACGCGGGCTCGCGCGACGCGTTGTCCACCACCACGACTTCCGCCGGCGTGCCCCCCTTGGCGTGCTCGGGGATCTGGCCGATCGCCGTCAGCGTGCGCGCCAGCTCATCGGGTCGGTCGCGGGTCGGGATCACGTACGCAATCATGAAGCGGTCCTCAATTCAGCACGCGCCGCGGCGCCCGAGTCATTCGCCCCGTCGAACGCGAGCTTCGCGCCGTGTACGCGGGCGATTTCCTTGCGCAGATCCGCCGCGGACACGGGCACGTTGCCCAAGCGGCGTCCTTCGACGCACGCCGCCGCCGCGCCCAGCACGCTCGCCGCGAGCACGGACCCCCCCGCCGCGAGCGTCAGCGTCGCGGCGGTGATCATCGCGTCGCCACATCCAAGTGGGTCCACCGGGTGCGAACCGAGCGCAGGCACGTGCTCGCCGCGCAGCCGCGTGGTCCAACGATCGTCCTTGTCCACCGGCTCGGGCAGGCGCGTGAACCCGACGAGCCCCTCGGCCCCCATGGTCACGATCGCCGCCGCCGTCCCCGTCTGGTTGAGCAACTGCCACACGAGCGCGCCCAGCCCGTCCTGATGGTTCCGCGACGCGTCGCGCAGCTCGGACTCGGTCGGGCACACAAGGTCGAACCCCTTCATCGATGCGAGCGACGAGCGGCGCCCGGACACGTCGCCCGCGAGGATCGCCACCCGGTCGCGCAGCCGCGGCACCAGCCGGCGCAGCACCGCCGGCGAGAGCAGCCCGAGCCCGAAATCCAGCACGATTGCCGCGTCCGTGTGGATCTCGCCCGCCGCGCCGACCGCGGTCCGCACCAGCTCGTCCTGAGCCGCCGCGTCGAGCACGATCGGATCGACCAGGTCGATCTTGGTCACCTTCTGCGCGCCCACGAGGTACCGCTGCTTCTCGGGCAACGCCGTCTGCGTGCGCACCGCGCGGACCTCCACGCCCTCCGCAACCAGCTTGCGCCGTATCGCGTCGGCGACACTGTCATCAGGCATGGCCGTCACGAAGATCGGCGAGGCGCCCATCGCCGCCAGGTGGCGCGCCGCGATCGCCGCCCCGCCCTCGTACTGCCGCCGCTCCATCGGGCGAAGCGTCAGCACCGGGCTCTCGCCCGCGACGTCCGGCTTATCACAGAACACGTACGTGTCCACGATCGGCTCGCCGATCACGATCACCCGCTTGCCGCGGAACGACCCGATCTGGTCGTCCAGCCGCGGCGCGCTCAGCTCCGGATCTTCCATCAGCGTGCGCAGCCTGCCGTGCGTCGGATCCACCGACCGCTCGACCGCCTCGATCAACGCCGTCGAGCTGAAGACCACGTCGCCCGAGCTGAACACGACCCGCCCGCCGGCGTTCTCCACCGCGTCGCGCTCGGCCATGAACCGCGCGTCGTGGTTCGACTCGTACTCGCGTCCCTTGATGTACACGTCTGGCTGCACCGCGCCGAGCACGCCCAGCGCCGTAGGCTCGTCGGTTACGTGCACCCAGTCCACGAAATCGAGGGCCGCCAGGTTGTCCGCCCGCAGTTCCTGCGGGATCAACGGCCTGCCGTCCCCCTTGGTGATCTGCCCGTCACCCGTCAGCGAGACCAGCAGGATGTCCCCCTGCGCCTTGGCGAACCGCAGGTGGCGGATGTGCCCGGGGTGCACGATGTCAAAGCACCCGTGGCACTGCACCACCCGCAGCCCCTGGGCGCGGGCCTGCTCGCGGACCCCCCGCAGGGCGTCCAGAGTCATCACCTTGGGGGAAGCCCCCCCTCGTTCGTTTGGATCAGGCATACGCCGCGGATATCGGTCCATCCGGCGCCCACAGCCCACTCGCGGGGGGTTCCCGGGCACCCTCGGGTGGCGATACGCCAATTTAGGGGGTATGCCTCCCTTGTGCCCCCGCCGAGCCCGCCAGCACCGGGGGTTCGGTCAACCGGACCCCATCGCTGGCCGACGAAGCCCAAGGCGGGCCGAGCACACGCGCCCC
>BQJQ01000214.1 GCA_021604785.1 Phycisphaeraceae bacterium | reverse complement strand
CCCGATCGCGGCCCGGTCATCGGCGTTGGTCAAAAGCACGAACCGCGCGTCGGACACACCCGCGTTGCTCAGCCACTCGGAATGGTCGATCCGCTCGAACACCGCCCGCAGCAGCCCGACGTCGGGCTCGAAGCAGACGATCAGCCCGGCGCCGCCCAACGCCGCGCCCAGCGATCGGCAGTGGTGCCCGGCACCGAACCCGAGCACGCACGCGACGGCGTTCTCGCCCGCGTCCACCGAGCCCGCGAGGCGTTCGCCCTCGTCGAGCGGGCGGCGTTTGCTCGCGATCGTGCGCCCGCCGGCACTCAGCCCCACCCCGCCGTCGTCGGCGTCGTGGAACGCAACATCGGCGCGCGGGATCGCCTGGCGGATCAACGCGGCGGTCTCGGGGCTGAACCGGGCGAGGGCGCGGAGGTTGGCGTCGAGGGTCGGGTTGTCCTGACCCCCACCCTGGGGGGTCATGTTCAGCAGGTCCATGTCATTCCTGTCTCGCTGGCTCCGCCGGCGGACGAGCGCGCGTACCCATCCCCTATGCAACCAGATCGGCCTTGCGGCCCTACAGACTGCAGGATGGCGGGCTTTGGGCGCATGGTGACGGTCGGTGTGGGCACGCTGGCCGTCGCGGCCTCGCTCGCGTGGGCGCAGGGCGTGGGCGACCTGGCCCCGAACCTGCCCCCGTTGCCCGAGCCTCCGGCGCTCGAGCGGTACCTCTTTGAGACCCCGTGGCCGACGGCGATCCTGATCGCGCTCGGCGCGGTCGCTGTCGCGTACGCCCTGAACCGGTCGGGCAAGGGGCGCCCTGCCGCGTGGACGGCGCTGGGCGGGCTGTTGGTGGCCGCGGGTGTGGTCATCACGGGGTTGGTGGTGACGACGGATCGCGAGCGGGTCGCCGATGCCTGCCGCGAGCTGGTGGACGCGACGGCGGCGATCGCGCCCGAGCGTCTGGATCTGATCCTGCACCCCGATGTGCGCGCCACCACACGGTTCGGATCCGCCCACGGCTCGGGCCCGGTGGTCGATTTCGTCCGCAGGCGCCTTCCCGGCGCGGCCATCAGCTCGGCGCGTGTGCTGGAGGTCAACGCGGCGCTGACCGCGGGCGATCTCGCGACGACGCAGGTCCGCGTGCGGGTGGAGTCCGACGTCGCCCCGCCCAACAGCTGGTGGCGGGTGGACTGGCAGCGGGACGCAAGCGCCGACCCGGAGGACCCGGCGCACGGGTGGCGGGCGACGCGGATCGAGCCGCTGTGGATCCTGGGCGTGCCGAATCCGGGCGGCTAAGCGCTTGCCGGACAGCTACTTGGGCACGGCGACGAGGAAACTTTTTTGGAGCACCCGACGCTGGCGGCCATCGGTGCCGCGGACGATCTGGTTCACGCCCTGCCCGTTGAGCAGGCTGAACTCGTGGCGTCGGCGGGTCTGGACGAGCCGCGGGCTCTCGAAGGGCGGGCGGACCGACGGGTCGTGGTCCTCGGGCCCGAAGATGCCGACGGTGACCGTGCTCCGCGTGCGGTCGTGGTAATAGAACGCGAGCTCGCCCTGGGCGCGCAAATCACGGACGGCTTGCTCGGCGGTCTTGCGGAAGAGCGCGAGGTCCTCGGGCGAGGGCGGGCGCCCATCGGTGTAGCCGTAGACGCCGATCTGGAGCGTGTAGAGCGCGTCGGTGCCGAACGCCTTGGCGGCGTTGCGCAGATCGTGCGCGGATTCCGTGGCGCTGGGCTCGGACGCGGGCGGGGCGAGGAACGCGAACCCGTACGGCCTGCCGCCGCGGAGGGTGAGCCCGCGGACGCGTTCGAGCTCGCGTTGGGCGTCGCGAGAGGTGGGGTCGGGGAATTGCCCGGTCGCGATGAAGAGCTTCCCGCCGCGCTCGGCGACGAAGGCCGAGGGGATGCCCCCCTCGGAGCGCACGCCCGCGAGCATCTGCTCGGCGATCACCCGGTCCGAGCCGGGCACGTTGCCCAGCACGATGGACCACCCGTCCTGGGCTCCGGTCGCGAACGGATCGGGGCCGCGGTCTCGGGCGGGGGGTGTTGCCGAGCCGTCGTCCTCGTTGTCGAAGTCGGGCGGGGGGGTGTTCGGCGTGCCCGGGCCGAAGAGGGAGCCGGCGGTCTCGCGGTAGTCGGCGAGTTCTTTTTCGCTGCCGTCGCGGGTCTTGGATTTGTCGCAGCCCGTGAGCACGACGCCCGCGGCGAGCACGCCCAGTGTGAGCGCGAGCCCGCGGGAAACACCCACTCGTTCAGGGGGCGTTTTGAACGCGCAGAACGCGCTCCATCGGGCCCTGGCGGGTGCAAAGATCCTGTGCGTCCGCTCTTTGGTTATCGATTGTAAGGGAATATACAACAACATCTTGCGGTCCATGGCTTGAGGATCGGCGATTTTGTAGTCGCGTTCGGAGGGGCACCGATACATCTTGTGCGGGAAGGATCCCATCCTAACGGAACAGGACACGGGCTCGGGTGATGCAAGGCTGCTCGCCTGGGTGCGAGGAAGGGTACCGATTATGAGCGAAGTGACGCCTCTGGGCTCTGAGCCCAATGTTGGGCGGGTCGAGACACGTCGGTCCGCGGACCGCCCCGGTTCGGACGCCGAGCCCGCACGCCGGCGCGGTTCGGACCGCGTCGAGGTCTCCGACACCGCGCGGCTGTTGAACAAACTCCGGGCGACCGACGCGGCGCGTGAGCGATTGGGCGCGAGCTCGGGCCCGACGGATCTGGACCACCTCGCGTCGCTGCTCTCGACGCTCCGCGGCGAGGGCGAGGTCCGCGAGGGGCTGGTCGCCGAGGTCCGCGGCCTGATCAAGAGCGAGCAGTACCTGACCGACGAGCGTGAGAACGGGGCCATCGACGGGCTCCTCGAAGATCTGAGCTAAGGGCTCGCTCGACCCGTGCCCGCCCGGATCGGGCGGTGCATCGCGAGCGGCTGACCGGAACCCACTCCACGGCCCGCGGGGCGCTTCTGGCGCCGGCGGGCCGTTTTTCTTGCGCGGCGGGTGTTGCGCGTCTGTTCGCACCGCGCGGGTCGGTGGTTCGGGCGGATCAGACGCCCAGCCGGTGCAGCGCAATGAGCCCGGCCCCGACCACGCCCGCGTCGTCCTCGAGCTCGGACGCTCGGACTTCGACTTCTTTGGCGATCGTCGCGGGGAAGGCATCGCGTTTGACGGCGTCGCGGACGAGGTTGACGTAGGCCTTGCCCAGCGCCTCGGTGAGCCCGCCGCCCAGGATGACGCGTTCGAGGCTGAGCAGCGTGACGACTCCGGCCAGGGCGGTGCCAAGGCGGGTGGCGGCGTCGCGGACGACCTCGCGCGTCAGCTCGTCGCCCGCGTCGTACGCCTGGGCGATGACCTTGGACTTGATCTTCTCGAGCTTGCCGTCGACGAGCTCGGGGACGATCGATGTGCGGTTGGCGCGGATGAGCTGGACGAGCCGGTTGACGACGGTGGTACGCGAGCAGTTGTGCTCGATGGAGCGCGAGCCGGGTGCGTTGCCGGGCATGAGGATCATGTGCCCGATCTCGCCGGCGGTGTGCCCGGCGCCGTAGAAGATCTTGCCGTCGAGGATGAGCCCGGCGCCCACGCCCGTGCCGACCCAGACGCCGACCATGTCTGTCGCGCCCACGCCCGCGCCCAGGCGGGACTCGCCAAAGACGGCGGCGTTCACGTCGTTGTCCAGGAACACCTGCGGGCCGAGCATCTTGGTGAGGTCGGCGGCGAGGGGCACGCGGTTCCAGCGGAGATTCGGCGCTTCGATCACCACGCCCTCGCGCGGATCGACGGCGCCGGGGGCTCCGATGCCGATCGCGGGCAGGTCGGAGACTTTGACGCCCGCCTCGCCCGCGGCTTCCTCGATGCCCTCGGCGATGCGATTGAGGATCGCTTCGCGCCCCTCGTCGGCCTGCGTTTTGCGCTTGGCCCTGCCCAGCACGGTGCCCGCGGGGTCGAGCACGCCGATCTGGATGTTGGTGCCGCCCAGGTCGACGCCCACCGTGAGCCCGGAGGGCGGGATGTCCAGCTTCGCGTCGTCGGGGGTCATCGGGCTCCGATCGGTCGGGTGAGGGCCAGTGTACGCGCTACACGAGGCGCGTCGGGGCGATCCGGCAGGTGGGCAGGGCCCGGCGCAGGCGGGCCTCGG
>BQJQ01000213.1 GCA_021604785.1 Phycisphaeraceae bacterium | reverse complement strand
CGGAAGGGTGCGATCGATGCAGACTCGAGGGAATGTTGTTGCTCGGAGGGCCCGTTCGGGCGCGCTCGCGGCAGGGTGTATCGGAGTGGTTCTGGCGGCGGGGCTCGCGGGCGGGTGCAACACCAAGCCCGGGCACCTGATGACGCAGTCGTACGAGTTGGGGGACCTTCGTGCCAAGGGCAACGAGGCATTCGCGACGGGGCAGTACGCTCAGGCCGCCGAGTATTACGGGGCGTACCTGGATCGGCGGCCGCAGGAAGCGGCGGTCGAGTATCAGATGGGGCGGACGCTTCTGGCGATGGGGGAACCCACGCGGGCGCGCGAGCACTTGAAGATTGCGCACGATCTGGACCCTGGGAATCAGCAGTACATCGACGTGCTGGCGCGTTCGATCCTGCTGTCGGGGTCGCGCGCCGAGGCGATGCAGTTCCTGCAGGACTCTGCCGAGGGGAACATGAACTACGAGGGGTTCATGACGCTGGGGTATTACGCCCGCGAGGCGGGGTTCATTGATGAGGCCGAGGGCGCGTACAAGCGTGCGGTGGCGCTGGGCGGGATGGACTCACCCGAGCCGCATCGGGGGTTGGCCCGGTTCTACCGGTCGGTGGGCGACTCGCGGTCGGAGGTCGAGCGGCTGCGTGTGGTGTTGTCGTTCGACGAGAACGACCCGGAGGCGAACGGGCGGCTGCGTGATCTGGGCGAGATCCCTGGGCCGACGTTCGCGCTCGAGCCGACGGCGATCGATTGAGCCGGCCCGCCCGAACGGGCGGGTGTGAAAAATAGCGTTTGTTCACCGAGAAACCGGGCGCAGCACGATCTATCATGTGCTGTCGCGGCGGTTGTGCCGTGGCCCAAGTCGCGGGCGGCCCGAGTCCGGGTCCCGACGCTCCACCAAATCTGGGAGACAAGGATGACGACGATGATGACGTCGGAACGCGCCGCCGGTCTGGAATTCAAGGTTCGGGACATCAATCTGGCTGAGGACGGGCGCAAGCAGTTGCGGCTCGCCGAGCATGAGATGCCGGGGCTGATGGCGCTGCGTGAGCGGTACGGGAAATCGCAGCCGCTCAAGGGCGCGAAGATCGCGGGCTCGCTGCACATGACGGTGCAGACGGCGGTGCTGATCGAGACGCTGACGGCGCTGGGCGCCGAGGTCCGGTGGGCGTCGTGCAACATCTTCAGCACGCAGGACGAGGCGGCGGCGGCCGTCGCGGTGGGCCCGAACGGGACGCCCGACAACCCGCAGGGCGTGCCGGTCTTCGCGTGGAAGGGCGAGACGCTGGATGAGTACTGGTGGTGCGCCCGCCAGATCCTCAACTGGGGCAACGGCGAGGGCCCGAACCTGATCCTCGACGACGGCGGCGACGCCACGATGATGGTGATCAAGGGGCTCGAGTACGAGAAGGCCGGCAAGATCCCGGCGTTCAACCCCGACAAGGACCCCGAAGAGATCGGCGCGTTCCTGCGCCAGCTCGTCGAGCAGGAGAAGGAGTTCCCGGGTCTTTGGGCGAAGATCTCCGCGGGCATCCGCGGCGTCTCGGAAGAGACGACCACGGGCGTGCACCGCCTCTACCAGTTCGCTGAGCAGGGCGTGCTTGAGTTCCCGGCGATCAACGTGAACGACTCGGTGACCAAGAGCAAGTTCGACAACGTGTACGGGTGCCGTCACTCGCTGATCGACGGGCTGAACCGTGCGTCGGACGTGATGCTCTCGGGCAAGGTCGCGGTCGTGTGCGGGTACGGCGACGTGGGCAAGGGGTGCTGCCAGTCGCTCAAGGGGCAGGGGTGCCGGGTGATCGTGACGGAGGTCGATCCGATCTGCGCACTGCAGGCTGCGATGGAGGGGTACGAGGTCAAGACGCTCGAGGACTACGTCGAGTCGGCGGACATCTTCGTCACCACCACGGGCAACAAGGACATCATCACGCTTGCGAGCATGAAGCGGATGAAGGACAAGGCGATCGTTGGCAACATCGGGCACTTCGACAACGAGATCCAGATGGAGCCGTTGATGAAGGACGCGGATGTTGAGCGGATCAACATCAAGCCGCAGTACGACGAGTTCCGGTTCAAGAGCATGGACAAGTCCATCCTCGTGCTGGCAGAGGGTCGGCTGCTGAACCTCGGGTGCGCGACGGGGCACCCGAGCTTCGTGATGTCGGCGAGCTTCACCAACCAGGTGATTGCGCAGATCGAACTGCACGAGAACAACGACACCTACAAGAACCAGGTGTACGTGCTGCCCAAGCACCTCGACGAGATGGTGGCCAAGCTGCACCTGGACAAGCTGGGCGTGAAGCTCACCAAGCTGAGCCAGGAGCAGGCGGACTACCTGGGCGTGCCGGTCGATGGGCCGTACAAGCCCGAGCATTACCGGTACTGATCGGCGGAGAACTCCGCGATGGGTCAGGCCCGATGACGCGATAACACGGGCCCGGGGGGTTTTTCGCCCCCCGGGCTTTTTGACGGGATCCCCGGATGTGCCGGGGCGGGGACGGCGGGATCGCCGATCAGAGTCTCGACAGGATCCAGGACGGGCGTAGGGACGAGCGCAGCCGAGCCATGCACATCGCCGACCACATCAAACGCGACGGGACGACGTTCTCGTTCGAGTTCTTCCCGCCCAAGACGGACAAGGGCGCGGCCGGGCTGTTCGACAACATCGCCGAGCTTGAGCCGCTCAAGCCGACGTTTGTGTCGGTGACGTACGGGGCGGGCGGGTCGACGCGCGAGGTGACCAACGAGCTGGTGTTGCGGCTCAAGAAGGAGACGGAGCTCGATCCGACGCCGCACCTGACGTGCGTGTGCCACGAGGAGGGCGAGATCCGCGACATCCTTGAGCGGTACGCCGCGGCTGGGATCGGGAACATCCTGGCACTCCGCGGCGACGCGCCCAAGGGGATGGACGGGTACGAGCCGGGCAAGGACCGGTTCCAGCAGGCGGCGTCGCTGGTCGAGTACGTGCGCAAGTTCAACGACGAGCGCGCCCACCCGGACCCACGGGGCTTCGGCATCGGCGTTGCGGGCTTCCCCGAGGGGCACCCGGCGACGCCGAACCGGCTCGAGGAGATGGACCACCTCAAGGCGAAGGTGGACGCGGGGGCGGACTACATCGTCACGCAGCTGTTCTTCGACAACCGGGACCTGTACGACTTCCGCGAGCGGTGCGAGCTGGCGGGGATCAACGTGCCGATCATCGCGGGGATCATGCCTGTGACGAGCCTGAACGGGATCCGGCGGATGGCGGACCTGGCGCTGGGGGCGCGGTTCCCGGCGCCCTTGCTGCGGATGGTGCGGCGGACGGACGGGTCGGACGAAGCGATCAGCCGCGTGGGCGTGCACTGGGCGACCGAGCAGTGCCGGGATTTGCTCGACCGGGGGGTGGCGGGTATTCACTTCTACACGCTCAATAAATCGACGGCGACGCGGGAGATCTACCGCACACTCGGCGTGCGGCACTCGGGGGATCTGCGGATCTGACCAGCACGCGCTGGCGCGAAGAAGATCCCTCACCCCGGCCCTCTCCCCGGAGGGGAGAGGGAGGAATCTGTCAGCGGGTCGCGGCGATGAGCTGATCGAAGAGGTGCTGACCGAGCGGGGCGAAAGGCGTCCGCTCGGGGTGCCACTGCACGCCGACGTAGAACGGGCGCGCGGGGTTGTCGATCGCTTCGATAACGCCGTCGTGGGCTCGCGCGGTGACGCGGAGTGAGCCCGGTGAATCGACGCACTGGCGGTGCTTGGAGTGCACGGTGCCGGCGGGCATGGCGTCGGGGATGTCGGGCGAAATGGCGTGCTCGCGTTCCCAATGGTCGGCGTGGGAGTCGGGGTGCGACTCGGGCATGTGCTGGGCGAGCGAGCCGGTGGCGCCGAGGGCCATGAGCTGCATGCCCAGGCAGACGCCGAGGACGGGCTTGGCCGGGGCTTCGTCGCGGAGCGCGCGAATGAGGTCGGTCGCGAAGGCCTGGCGGTCCGGGTGGATGGGCGTGACGCGGGGGTCGGTGGGCACGCCGAAGGGCTCGGTGCGGGGGTCGTCTCCACCCGTAAGGACGAAGGCGTCGAACCGGGCGAGCAGGTCAGGGATGTACTCGACCAGCGGCGGGACGATGACCGGGAGCCCCCCCGCTGCCATCACGCGGTCGGC
>BQJQ01000212.1 GCA_021604785.1 Phycisphaeraceae bacterium | reverse complement strand
CGCGGGCGTGCTCGGCTTGTCCTACATCGCGATCGTTCCCTCCGAGGAGCTCAGCGAGTTCGTCGAACTCGCACGCCTCGACGGCGCCCCGGATTTCACAATCCACGCGCACCATGGCGTTAACTTGGTCCCGCTGGGCGAGCCCCACTACATCGTGTTCTACCACGAGCCCGCCGAGGCAAACCGTGCCGCGTGGGGGCTCGATGTCACGACGGACCCGATCAACCTCGAGGCGTACGACGCGTCCCGGTTTAGCGACGCCGTCCGCGTGTCGCGTGGGTTTCACCTGTATCAGCTGCCGGACCCGGACGCACGCGGCGTCGTGATGGCCCTGCCCGTCCGTTCGCCCGATCGCGAGGTTGTCGGGTGGGTCGCGGCGCCGGTGTTGGTGAACGACGCGTTCACCGCTGCGGTTGGAACACGATGGCGCGGCGCATGGGTCCGCGTCTCGGATCCCAACGCCAGCGGAGAGATTCTGTACCAGAGCGGGGGCGCCGAACCCACCGGCCCGCTGATCTCGCTTCCGGTGCTCGTAGGCGGACGGGTGTGGACGTTCGAAAGTGCGCCCAGCGGCGGGGCGGTACTCGCGGGCGAACGGGCCGAGGCGTGGATCGTGCTCGCCGCCGGGAGCTCGCTGACGATCATCATCATGACGCTGGTGTGGAGCCTGACACGGACGCGCGACCGCGCCCGAGCGTTGGCGACGAAGATGACCGCGTCGTACGCCGAGAGCGAAGCGCAGGTCCGCCTCCTGGCCGAGCAAGCGGGGGCGGCGAGCGACGCGAAGAGTCTGTTCCTCGCGAACATGAGCCACGAGTTGCGCACGCCGCTGACGTCGGTGCTCGGCGACGCCGCGCTGCTCGGAGACCGCCAAGCCGCGCTCGACGCGGACAGCCAGCAGGCACTCGATGCGATCAGCCGCAACGGGCAGCGCCTCCTGAGGCTGGTGGACGACGCCCTCGAGGTGAGCAGCGGGCGCGGGGATGGCGCGCCGATCGCGCCCGAGGAGTGCGATATCACGGGCGCGATCGAGGACGCCGTCCACGGCGTGCGCGCCCGTGCCGAAGCCAACGGCGTGCGCATCGAGACGGACATCGAGCTCGACCCGGGGGCCACCCTGAGGACCGACCCGCTGCGCCTGCACCAGGTGATCACGAACCTGCTGAACAACGCGGTGAATTTCGCCGGCGATGGGGGCAAGGTTCAGATCGGTGCGTCCGGCGGGAAAGAGCACGTCCAAATCCGGGTCTGGGACTCGGGGCCGGGCGTCGCGGGGGAGCTGCGCGAGCGGGTGTTCGAGCCGTTCTTCCAGGCGGACCCGAGCCACACGCGGAACCACGGCGGGGCGGGGCTCGGGCTGGCGATCGCGCGCCGGCTCGTGCGCCGGATGGGGGGCGAGCTCACGCTCGAGGGCCAGGCCGGCTCGGTGTTCCTGGTTGAGCTGCCGGCGATGCCCGCTAAAACGCACACGCCCCAACCCTCGGACACGTCAGAACCGGGCGAGCCGCGCCCGGTCACGATGCACGGGCGGGTGCTCGTCGCCGAGGACGGGGAGGACAGCCGGCGGCTGATCGCGTGGATGCTGCGGCGGGCGGGGCTCGAGGTCGCGCTGTGCGCGGACGGCTCGACGGCGGTGCAATTCACGTTGGATGCGAAGCAGATGGGCGAGCCGTTCGACGCTGTGCTCATGGATATGCAGATGCCGGTGCTCGACGGGTACGACGCGACGCGCGAGCTGCGCGCGCGGGGGTACGCCGGGCCGATCATCGCTTTGACGGCGCACGCGATGGAGGGCGACCGAGAAAAGTGCCTCGCCGCGGGGTGCGACGGGTATCAGGTCAAGCCGATCGACCGCGACACGTTGCTCCGGGCGATCGCCCAGAGCATGGCGGACACAACCAAGGCCTAGCCCCCCCGATCGCGGTCGATGGTCACCCCCCGGTCTCGACCACCTCGAGCCCAAGGAACTCCGCAACAGCTTCGGCGATCGCACAAACGCGCGCGTCCCTGCCGTTCTCGGTCTCGTCGAGCTTGACGGCGCGCCGGGGCTTGGCGGTGCGCAGGCGGGCGCGGGCGACTTTCGCGTTGCGCTCCATCGAGTCCGGGCCGCCGGGCCGGCGCTCTCCGAACCGCTCGAGCGAAATCGAGTGGACAAGGGCGAGGTCGAACGAGAACGGCTTGGACCCGGTCTCCACGATCGGGGACTTCACGCCGTATCGCCCGCGCCCGGAGGTGAGGTCGAGCTCGAGCCGCTCGCGCCCGACGGCAAGCGTGACGGCGCCCACCCAGAAGATGCCCTGCGCGATGAGCAGACCCAGGGCGATCCAGATCAGGCTCCAGTACGACTGGCGGTTGATCTCGTAGACCCCGGCCGCGACGACGGCGGCGGTGAGCACCAGCCCAAGCACCGCGGCGAAGAGCATCCACCGCCATCCGCCGGGGATGCCCGAGAGGACGAGGCGCGTCGGGGTCTGTTCGCGGATCTTCATCGTGAGTCCTGTTCGGACCCGGCGGGCGCGCGGTTCACGCGACGTACGCCTCGGCCTCGATCTCGATCAGAAACTCGGGCGCGACCAGGGCGGAGACCTCGACCATCGTCAGGCAGGGGGTGTGGTCGGCGAAGAACGCTTTGTGCGCGCTCCCGAAGTCGTCGGCCAGCGCGATGTCGGTGACGTACATCCGCGTGCGCACGATGTCGGCCTTGGCCGCCCCGACGTCGGCGAGGGCCTTCTCGATGATCTCGTACGCGCGGAGGGCCTGCTCGTACCCGTTGTTGGGCGTGTAGGGCGTGCCGTCGGGGTTCATCGGGACGGTGCCGGTGGTGACGGCGAGGTGGCCCGCGCGTACGGCGCGGCAGTAGCCATACCGCTTGGCCCAGTCGTTGTCGCTCGTGGCGCGCCAGTGTGAGCTGCTCATGGGTTCTCCTGGGTGGGGGTGTCCGAGGGCGTGTTGGAGCCGGGCCCGTGCGCGCCGTGGCGGTCGGGGGCACGGAGGGAGATGGCCCGGCGGACGGCGTCGGTGCCGAAGCGCTCGGCGATGGCATCGGAAGCGGCGTCGAGGGCGCGGCCGTGCTCGTCGGCTTCGCGCTCGAAGAGCGAGCCGGCGCCGGGAGATTCGGTGAGCTGGGAGACGCCGGCGCCGATGAGGCGGACGGGGCGGAAGGACGTCGCCCATGTGTCGAAGAGGTCGCGGGCGGCGCGCGCGATCGCGTCGGTGCGGTCGGTCGCGTCGTCGAGCGTGCGCGAGCGGGTGACGGTCTCGAAGTCGCCGAAGCGGATCTTGACGGTAACGGTGCGCGCGAACCGGGCGGCGTGGCGGAGGCGCCGGGCGACCTGCTCGGACTGGGCGCTCAAGACGGCTCGGACCTCGTCGGGGTCTTCGAGGTTCTGGGCAAACGTCTGCTCGTGGGAGATGGACTTGGCCTGGCGGTCGGTGTGGACGGGGCGGTCGTCGAGCCCGTGGGCGAGGCGGTGGAGGTGGTCGCCGAAGTCGCCGAAGCGGGCGCGGAGGGACTCGGCATCGCGGGCGCGGAGGTCGGCGATGGTGCGGACGCCGAGGCGGGCGAGGGATTTTTCCGCGCTCGGGCCGACGCCCCAGATCCGTGTGACGGGGAGGGGGTCCAGCACAGATTGAAAAGTCTCGGGCTCGAGGACGACGAGGCCGTCGGGCTTGTCGAGGTCGCTCGCGAGCTTGGCGAGGAACTTGTTGGGGGCGACGCCGACGGAGCAGGTGAGTCCGGTGTCGGTTTTCACGCGCTCGCGGGCGGCGGTGGCGATGGCGCGGCCGTCGCCGAAGAGGGCGGCGGACCCGGTGACGTCCATGAACGCCTCGTCGATGGAGATGGGCTGGACCAAAGGTGTGAATGATTCCAAGATGGCGAAGACCTGGGCGCTCAGCTCCTTGTACCTATGGAAGCTGCCCTTCACGATGACGGCGTGGGGGCAGAGGCGGCGGGCGACGGCGGTCGGCTGGGCGCTGTGGCAGCCAAAGACGCGGGCTTCGTAGGAGGCGGCGGCGACCACACCCCGCGGGCCGGTGCCCCCGACGAGGACGGGCTTGCCCCGCAGCTCGGGGTGGTCGAGCTGCTCGACCGAGGCGAAGAAGGCGTCCATATCGACATGGAGGATGGTCCGGACGGGGGGCATGGGTGATTGTTCGCGTCCCATCCGGGTCCTGCCGGACTGGGGTGCCGGGGGCTCGGGGGCTGATTCTGGG
>BQJQ01000211.1 GCA_021604785.1 Phycisphaeraceae bacterium | reverse complement strand
GTCGCACGCCCGCGCCGCCCGGTGGCGGACGATCGCGTCCGGGTCGCCCAGCGTCGGCGCAAACACCGCTCGTACCACGGGGCGCGGCACGCTCATGCACGTCGACATCAGCACCGCCCCGCGCCGCGCCCGCGGCTCGAGCCTCGCCCAGAACCCCGGTGTTGGCAACACCCCGCCCTCGCCCAGCGCCGACGACCCGGTGCGGAGCTTGACGCCGATCGCGCTGAGTGCCGTCCGGCGTGACGGGCGCAACGCCAGGTGCCCCAGCGAGAGGACGGCCGCGTGTTCTTCGTCGGTCTTCGCCTTGGAAACGCGTTCGAGCGCCGCCGCGGCCATCGGCCCGCCGCCCATCCATCGCCACGCCCGGGCGCGCATCTCCGGCGCCGGCGTTGTGCGGATCAGCGTCCGCAGCGCCCCCACCGCGTCGTGCCCGGGCGTCTCAAGCAACGCCGCGAGCCGGAGCTCGGCCGCCGTCGGCGTGCGCGGGTCCCCGTGCATCGGCGCCAGGAGCAGCACCGCGAGCAGCGTGTCCCGCCCGCGGTGCGCGTCGCCGTACGCCCATGCGCCCTCGGCGATGTGGCGCGTGACTTCACCCGCCTGCTCGGGCGCTTCAACGCTTTCGCCCCGGCGGGTATCGAGCTCACGTCCGAGCATCGCCGGGTCGATCCCGCACACGCTCAGCGCGAGCGTGAGCATCGCCCGGTCAGCAGCGCGCGAGACGCCCCGGTCCTCGTCGAGCAGCAGTTTCCCAGCAACGCCCGCGCTGCGCAGGTCGCGCGCGTCGTGGATCAGCGCCGCCGCGGATTCGCGCACGCCGGCGTCGGTCGAACGAGCCGCGCGCGCGATCGCGCCCGACCAGCGCCCTCGCCCGACGGCGAGCGTCGGTCCGCGAAGGTCCGCCGGCACGCGGTTCCACGAGCTTGCCAATGCGACCAACGCCTCGTCCGCGGCGCGCCGGCGTGGGCTTTCGAGTCCCACACGAACGCGTTCCAACGCCCCGGGCCACGCCGGGCCCGAGCCACCCGGCGCGTGCGCGTCGTCGAGGAGCATGAGGACCAGATCCGGAGCCTCGGGGGGCGGCGCGAGGCGGAGGGTCTCGCCCAGCGCCGCGACGCGGAGGCGCGCCGGCAGCCGGTCCAACGCTTCGCGCGGAGTCAGGCGGCGCCGCCCGAAACCTAACTTATTCCAAACGTCATTTGTCGGCACGCGCGGCATCGAAACATCCTATCTGTTGTGGACGAGCCACGTCATTCTGGTATATCTTGTGCAGCATCGCTGTGCGGGTTAGGACGGGCCAATCATGAAAGCTTTGTTAGGACACGCTCTCGTTCACGCCTACACTCATCGGTTTGTCCGCCCTTGGACCCCGAGCCGACGGCTCGCGGGAGCACAGGGACGGACAACGCACGGCTGAGTCGGACTGGCGGGCCCTGGGCACGGGGCGCGGACCAGCACCGGGGGAAGGACTCCATGAACTCGACCACCAGATCAACCACGCTGCAAGCACTGCAGCTTCACCTGTTTCCCAAAGCACTGCACCCGGAGCTGTTCGATCTGTGCGGGCGCCGCGTCGTCACGCAGGGGGCGTACGAGCTCGAGGCGTGGATCCTGCCCAACGCCCACGTCATTCGGTTCGGGTTCGGGCGGGCGTGCTACACCGAGCTGGTGACCGATCGGGAGCAGGGCCTGCCCGAGGGGGCCGCCGAGACGTTCTTCTGCGCCGGCGAGCGAGACTTCGAGAAGCAGTTCCAGTCCGACGGCATCACGTACATGACCTCGGTCCAGACCGAGCAGCTCGGCGACAACCTGTACGCCGCGACGTACGACGAACTCCGCGACTTCGGGCGCGAGGTGGACGGGCTGAGCCACACCTGGGACGACGGCGGCCCGTGCCTCTCGATGCTCGACATCCAGCGGTACGACAAGGAAGTCCACGTCCAGGCGTACCACATGATCGCCCGCGGCGGGATCGTGCTGCGGACGCAGTCGCTGTTCGAGCACGCCTGAGCCCCACGGCCCGGCACGCCGGGCCGATGTCTGCGATACGCTTCCCCCTATGAGCAAGCTGTCGAAATGGTGGCGGGGTATGGCCGAGGACGCGGTGCGCCGGCGCCAGGGGGCGCTCGCATCGCTGGCCAATCCGTTCGATGACCTCGCACGCAAGCTGGGCGACCGACCGGTCCGCGGGATCATCGACGCCGGGGCGGCCCGCGGGTCCGTCTCGCGGCTGTTCGCGTCACGCTTCCCGGACACCCCGATCCTCGCGATCGACCCGAACCCGGACCGGCGCGACGATCTTCAGCGCCTCGAGGCCTCGCTGGCGAACGTGGAGTACTGCCCGGTCGCGCTGGGGCGCGAGCCGGGGCGGCTGTCGTTCCATCGGACGGAGGACCCGAACGGGGCGTCGCTGCTCCCCCCTTTGTCGAACCGGGACGGGCGGGTGGAGATCAACGTCAAGGCGGTGGAAGAGGTCGAGGTGACCTCGCTGGACGCGCTGTGCGAAGCGAAGGGGTTCGTGCCCGAGATCGTGAAGCTCGACCTTCAGGGGAACGAGCGGGACGCGATCCTGGGTGCCGAGCGGTCGCTGCGGGAGCAGGCGCGGGCGGTGCACATCGAGGCGTTGTTCGAGCCGCTGTACGAGGGGGCGTCCCCGTTCGCCGAGCTCGACGGGCTGCTGCGGGAGATGGGGTTTGGGCTGTTCCAGTTCTACGAGACGAACAACGACCCCGACGGGCGGCTGATGTGGGCCGACGCGGTGTATTTCCGCGGCCTGGGCGAGGCAAAGCGTCCGTCTCGGTAGAGCGGCTTTGGTCCCGGGGCCGGCCGGCCGATAGACTCGGGGTGATGAACGCGACGCGTGCGATCCAGGGGGCGGTCTCGAGCCGCCGAATTACCAGGCCCCGCTGAGCCGGTGGGCGATGATTTCGCCCGCCCGAGCCTCGGGGCCTCCCGCCACGCCCGTCTTCTTCAAGCCATCCGTTCGAGACCGATACGATCCCGTCCCGCAGGCGTTGCTGCGCCCGGGGCGATCTCCACCCCCGCCGAAGGGCCGCGCGATGTCCGACACCGCTGAGAAGCCGAACTACAAGAAGACCCTGAACCTGCCCAAGACGTCTTTCCCCATGAAGGCGAACCTGGTGCAGAACGAGCCCGCGACGCTCAAGCGTTGGGCCAAGCTCGGCGGGGGCGAGGGGCTGTACAAGTCCATGCTTCAGGCGCGCGCAGGGCGCGATCGGTTCGTCTTCCACGACGGTCCGCCGTACGCGAACGGATCGATCCACCTCGGGCACCTGCTCAACAAGTGCCTCAAGGACTTCGTCGTGCGCTCGCGGACGATGATGGGCTTTGAGGTCCCCTACGTCCCCGGGTGGGACTGCCACGGGCTGCCCATCGAGCACCGGGTAATGACGGACCTCGTCGAGAAGGGCAAGGCGGAGAAGCTGCAGACGCTCGAAGAAGGCGCGCGCCGGATGGCGGTGCGCAAGGAGTGCAAGACGTACGCCCAGAAGCAGATCAAGCTGCAGGCGGGGCAGATGCAGCGGCTGCTGACCACGGCGGATTATGACGACCCGTACCTGACGATGAACCCGGGGTACGAGGGCGCCGTGCTCGACGTGCTCGCGGAGTTGTGCGCGCAGAAGTTGGTTTTCAAGGCGCTCAAACCCGTGCACTGGTCGGTCGCGAACGAGACGGCGCTGGCGGACGCGGAGCTGGAGTACATGGACCGCGAGGATTTGAGCGTGTTCGTGGACTTCGAGGCCGAGGACGCGGCGGAGGTGTACGAGGCGTTCGGGCTCCGCGGGGATGATGTGCCCTCGCAGACGCCGAGCTTTATGATCTGGACGACGACGCCTTGGACGCTGCCGTCGAATCTGGCGGTCGCGGTGCACGAGAAATTTGAGTACGCGCTGGTGCGGGTGGACGGGAATGTCACGGTCTTGGCTGCTGAGCTCGCGGAGAAGGTCCTCAAGGCGGGCGGTGCCGAGGACGTCGAGGTGCTGGCCAAGGCGCCGGGGGCGAAGCTGCTCGGGCTGCGGTACCGCCACCCGTTCATCGACGAGGCCCCCAAGCCCGAGGGCGAGCCGGACGCGGATACCTCGAAGTGCTACTCCGTCGTCCACGCGGGGTACGTCACGCTCGAAGACGGCACGGGCCTGGTCCACACCGCGCCCGGGCACGGCACCGACGACTACCTGACCGGGCTCAACGAGGGCATCCCGACGTACTGCCCCGT
>BQJQ01000210.1 GCA_021604785.1 Phycisphaeraceae bacterium | reverse complement strand
GGGCGCAGCGGGAAGTCGGCGCGCCCCTCGACCAGCGCGGGCAGGCCGGCGTTTGGGATGCACCCGATCGGGCCGTCCCAGTGCCTGGACATGTACGCGAGCGACTCGGCCATCTCGGTCGGGCCGGTGGCGCAGTTGAGCGAGAGCCCGGCGATGGGCATGCCGCGGAGGATGGCGCACGCGGCTTCGATCGAGGCGCCGACGAGCATCGTTCCCATCGTCTCGATTGTCAGCGAGACGAGGATCGGCACGTCGCCGGGCGTCTTGCCGTTGTTGGCGATCGCGTGCAGGCACCCGTTGAGCACGGCCTTCACCTGCATCGGGTCCTGGCAGGTCTCGATGATCAGCGCGTCCGCCCCGCCCTGCACCAGCCCGTCCGCGGCACGCGCGTACGAGTCGTGCAGCTCCTGCCAGGTGATCTGCCCGAGCGAGCCGAGCTTGGTGCCCGGGCCGAGCGAGCCGACGACGAACCGCGGGCGGTCGGGCGTCGAGGCCGCGCCGGCGGCTTCGCGGGCGACCTCGGCGGCGCGCTTGCAGATCTCCTCGCACCGGTCCGCGAGGTCGAACTCGGCCAGCACATGGGCCATGCCACCGAAGGTGTCGGTCTCGACGCAGTCCGCGCCCGCAGCCAAGTGCCCGGCGTGGATGTCGCGGATCGCCTCGGGGCGCGAGAGCACGAGTACCTCGGGGCAGTTCTCGCGCCCCCAGAAGTCGCGCTCGATGTCCAGGTCGAGTTCGTGCGTGGCGGTGCCCATCGCGCCGTCGAAGACGAGCACACGCTTGGCGAGTTGTTCGAGGAATCGGGAGGGCATCGGCACGGACTCTAGTCCGTGGGGGGGTCGCTTGTTCGCGCCGTATGCCCATGAAAAAGGCCGCGCCCCCGGTGGGACGCGGCCTCGTGAGATGTGCAAGCCTCAACTCCGCCCGGCGGGTGCCGGGCCGGGGCTTACGGGCACCCGGCGATGAAGCAGGCGACGAAGCAGTCCACGTCGTCCACGTTCAGCGAGCCGTTGCCGTCGCAGTCGCCCAGGGCGAGGTCGCCCCCGACGAATGCCGCAACGAAGCAGTCCACGTCGTCGACGTTGAGGACGCCGTTGCCGTCGCAGTCGCAGATGCACGGGTCCGCATCCTCGCACTCGGTGCTGGAGATGGAGAACCCGTCCACGCCGGCCTCGACCACCGTCGCGACGTCGTCGCTCGCGATGAACCGGACACGGACGTTGGCCGTGGTGCCGACGAAGTCAGCGATGAGGAAGGTCTTGTAGAACCAGCCGCCCGAGACCTCGCCACCGGCGGGTCCGACGGTCTCGAGGGAGGTCCAGCTCCCGCCGCCGTTGTCTGAGATCTCGATCTCGAAGGTCTCGGTGAAGGGGTTACCAGCCGAGCCGTCCTCGTTGTTGTCGTACCAGCGGTAGTAAGACACGGTCGCCTCGGGATCACCCGAGACGTCGAAGACGGGCGAGAGGAGCGTGGTGCTGCCGCCGTCAACGTCGGAGTTGTCCGCGCCGTTGTCGGTGATGAAGCACTGTCCCGAGCCGTCCGCGTCGGACGGGGGGTCGGCAACGCGGGCATCGCCGCCCTGGGTGGGCGTGGTGCGGACCCAGGCGCCGTCGGTGAGCCCGGCGCTGTTGTTGACGGTCCAGCCCATGTCGGCCTCGAAGTTGTCGTCGAAGACAACGACGGTGGTGCCGACGGTCGCGGTGTAGGGGCCCGCGGCACCGGCGGGCGGGTCGAAGACGGAGCCGGCGGTCGAGCCGACGGCCTCGATGTAGAACTCGGGGGTGTCGCCGCAGCTGGCGCCCGGGAGAGTGCCTTCCCAGTTGTTGCCGCCGATGTTGGTCATCGCGGTGCTCAGGAAAGCGCCGCCGTCATAGCGGTAGAAGAGGTCGGGCGTGCCCACCAAGGTGTCCTGGTTGGGGTTGATGTTCGCCTGGACGTCGTACGCGACGCCGGGCATCATCTCGGTGGGGATGAGCGTCGCGAGGATGGACGGCCCGATGAACGGGGGCGTTGTCGCGTTGAGCAGCAGGTTGTACGCCTGGATGTCATTGGTCGTGTCGCCCAGGATGCGGATGTAGTACGTGCCGGCGCTGGCGATGTCAGAGACGAGCTGCTCGTCGCTGCCCTCCCCGGTGGAGTTTGAAGAATCAACGAGCGTCGTGCCGTCCGAGCTGTAGAGCAGGATCTGCAGGTCGTGCATCGCGTTGTAGTCGGTCAGCGTGCCGGTGTTGCAGGCCTGGGTCTGCGTGCCCTGCACGTACGATGCCGCGGCGAGCGTCGCGTCCACCGTCAGGCGCACGGCCTGGAGCACGTTGATCTCGTAGTAGTCCGTGTCGGAGTTGTCATCGATCGAGACGGTGCCCGAGGTGCCGGCGATGGTGCCGATGGAGACGTTGCCCAGCGGGCTGGCTTCGCCGGCGTTGTCGTTGGGCTCGAGCAGGTCGCCGTACTTGCGCTGCCCGTGGAGGATGTCGTCGAGCTGGGGCCCGTCGTAGGCCGTGGAGATGAAGGGCTCCATGAGCTTGGTCTGGTTGGCGGGGCAGACGTGGAGCATGCCCAGGCCGTGCCCGTGCTCGTGGGCGGCGACGTTGCGGAGGCGGAGCGAGCTGCCCCCGGTGTTGTTGTAGAAAGTGTCGAAGGCGTCGAAGACCATGTCGCCGTCGTTGGGGAAGTTGTTGTACGCGAGGACGCCGCCGTTGCCGTCGTTGGCGAAGTTGAAGGCGGCGATGCGGACGTCGCCGCGGACACCGAGCGAGCCCGAGGGCCCGTTGGTGTTCGCGCCGTCGTCGTTGGGCTCGTAGACGTACGTGACGTTGCAGACCTGGCTCCAGCGGTCGAAGACGCCGTCGAACAGGGGCTGCCAGGTCGCCGGGCTGCCGTAGATGCCGTTCATCCACGCGAACAGGGCCGAGGGGCCCGAGCCGAGCCCGATGCCCAGGTCGACGACCGTGGTGCCGTCGGGCACGTACGAGTAGGTGAGGGTGATGGGGGTGCCGTTCCCGCCGCCGATCGCGCCGTCGGTCGCGGTCGAGGTCCACGGGTTGGTGGCCTGGTAGCGGAGTTGCTGCGTCTTGTACGCAAGGTCGAACGCGAGGACCGTCTCCACGGACGTCCCGGGCTCGAAGCAGAGCCCGGGCACGGGGTTGCCCTGGGCGTACGAGTCGGCGATCGCCGCGAGCATGTTCAGGTGCCCGTCTTCGATGACGGCGTACGACTCCGGGCTCACCCACTGGGCGATCTTCTCGTACCGGTCGCCCAGCACCAGCACGCCGGCGCCGGAGAGAGGCTCGGTCTCGGACCCGACGCCCTCGGCGGCGCGGATGTCCATCTGCGCCTCGACGGGCAGCAGACGCATCATCTCACGCGCGATCGTCTTCTGGAACAGCGCGTCCGGGCCGGCAAGGCCCGCCGGGGTGTCCATCGGCGCGTCGGCGATCGCGGTGCCGCAGCACGCCGCGAGCGCCGCGGCGCACACACTCGTCAGTTTCATTCTCAGCATTGTGTCCCTCGTGAATCATGATGGCGAGCGCCATCGAATCTCTAATCATCCACCCATCGACGAACCGGCACGGGATGCTGGCAGGGAGACCGGCGCGACCAGCGAGCCAGCCGAGCAAATTCCAAACGCATGCAACCGCAGGTGCGGATCCCACGAGACGGGCAGAACACCCAGAACCAGTCCGACGCGGACGGCGGGCACCTACCGGTTCGCCTTCAGAGTGCCCGCGGATCCGCCGCGCGGCCATGATTCTGACAGTCGGACACCGGATTCGGGCGTCCGGGCCTCTGGGCGTGGCAGAAAAGGCGAGGGCGGCAACCTGGGGGCTTGAGGCGGCGTGCGTCGGACGCGTTCACATTCAGTGACCGACACCCGGTGGCGGCCCGCACTGGGATTTTGCACGCTGCTTGTGGCGGACTCCCCTCGCTCCGTGCCGATCTTGAACACGGGGGATTGCTGTTCGGGAGTTGGCACAGGCGCCGTACGGGTGGCTCTGCCGCGGCACGCATCACGCGTGGGCCGCGAGCAGCACCGGGCGCCGGACGGAGGTTGAAATGCGAGCGTTTTCACCGAGGATCGCGGCCGCGTGCGCGATGACGGGCGGGATGGCTGTGAACGCCCACGGCGCGGATCAGTTCTCGATCGGCGCCAACGTGCAAGCGGTCTCGAGCACGTCGCGCGACTTCGCCTTCGTCGACCTGATGAAGCAGACGCCCGCCTTCGGCTCGCCGGTCGATCCCTTCGACC
>BQJQ01000209.1 GCA_021604785.1 Phycisphaeraceae bacterium | reverse complement strand
GAACGCGTCCTCAGCGACGAACACTTCGACGTCCGCCTCCCCGCCGGCTACGACCCCGCGACCCCCGCGGGCGTCGTCGTCTGGATCAGCCCCCGCCCCGAGACGTGGATGGGCCAGCTCGACGCCCTTTTCGGCCCCGGGCTCGACGAGCACGGGCTCATCCTCGTCGCCGCCGCCAACAACGGCAACACACGCCCCATCCTCGACCGCCTCCAGGTCGCGATGGACGCCCTCGAAACCGTCCGGCGCGCGCACTTCGTCGACGACGAACGCGTCTACGTCACCGGCATGTCCGGCGGCGGCCGATCCTCCTCCATCCTCCAATGCTCGTTCCCGGAAGTCTTCACCGGCGCCATCCCCATCGTCGGCCTGAACTCCTGGCACGTCGTCCGCCTGCCCGACGACAAATACATCCCCAGCCAGTTCGCCCAAGCCCGCCGCGAGCGCCTCGCCCTGCTCAAGACCCGCCGCATCTGTTCCATCACCGGCGAGCAGGACTTCAACGCCTTCGAGATGCGCGAGCGCACCCGCATGTTCGCCGAGGACGGTCTCGACATCCGCCTCGACGACTACCCCGACATGGGCCATGACATGCCCACGCCCGAGCGGTTTGCCGCGGCCCTGAACTGGGTAGACGAACCCCTCCGCGAGGCCCGCGCCGCAGGCGCCCGCCAGGCCGCCATCCTGCTCGACGCCTACACCGATTCCCACGCCCCGGGCCCACCCGCCGACGCCGATGCCCGCGACGCCCTGGTCGCCATTACCCGCGCCGGCCCCTGGTCGGAGCCCGCCTGGACCGCAGCCCGCTGGCTCGGGCACGAGTGACCCCCGCCGGGCGCCCGTCCGCGATGACCCGAGCCCCGAGCGGGCGTACCATCGATCCCGCGAGAGCGATCGCGGGCGTATAGCTCAGTTGGCTACGACGCGCCCTGCGCAACCCCCTCTGAAACCAAAGACTTACAGATCACGCCCGGCGACGGTTGTGCGCATCCTGAGCGCGCGACGCCGCGTGAGGGTGTGCAAGGCGGTGAAGCGGGCGGGATCGAGCTGGTTGCCGAGCGTTGGCCGACCCTCGCCCCCGAGCTGCAGGCGGCGATCCTGGCCATCGTCGAGAGTGCTCGGCGCTGAGCGTGCGCAAAACCCCCGCCCCTCTACTTCTGAGACGCGGTCAATTCGGTCAACTCGGTCAGCACCCGCCGTTGCAGCCCGTGAGGGGCGAAAATGTGGGGGCTTCGCTGACCGCCGGGCTCGCTCAGCGGTCAGACGATCGGTCAGCGATACAAGCCGAACAGCGTGAGCAATCCAAGTCTCCCCCGCATTGTAATTGGTGCAGTCGGCCCCAAAACGGAAAGAGGGGTGTCGCTCTAAACCGGGGTCAATTTTTCGCCCTTGGAACGAAGCACGCCAGTGACAAGCTCACGATTCCGTCGCGCGTTCAACGGCTCTCGGCGCTTGTTGAAACTGCCCTTGCTGAGCCTTTCAACGGCCAGCATCACAGCGTCAACGCCTGTCTTTTCTGTCTCTACTAGGATCGAGATGATCTTGCCTGAATATCGACCGACAAGGAGATTGATTTCGTCATTACGACTACCGACTCGCTTTTCACTTTCACTATCGGAATAGCGGAAGTCGATTCGAAATCTATCCTCTTCCTTGTCGTGGTATCCCTTGACTCCATCGGGTACATCCCATGGCGAAAGCTGTACGCCAATAAGCACGCCATTGAGCGGAATGTTCTCTGGCTTGCTTAGTTTATTGCGATCAAGTCGGATCCATTGATGAGTTTCATTCATCTTCCAGCTCCGATTACCGCTGCCATGAGAATCTCGATCATCTCACTCTGCCGTTCTTTGTGAGTAGTTGCGGGTTGCCAGCCTGATTGGATACCTTCTGGATGTCGTGAGTCTGCGACGAGTACACCCCAAGGCCGCCCATTCCTCCGAATTGGATATGCGGCGAAACACCGTCCGCTAGGCCTGTGTTTCTTGGCCCACTCTGGAGTGACAAATGCCATTGATGCATACGCCTGAATTTCTTGATCGGATGCGTCCCCTGTGATGCATGGCAGTTTCTCAACGCCCATGCGAACGTTGTGAGCCAAGCAAGTTCCCGCAAACCCTTGGCAGCGTTCGACGCGTCGAGTGTCGAAGCGAAAACACACCTTTGATTTTTCGGTGGCGATGCCTGATCGCACCCAGATACGCGCGCGGCTGCCCAAGCATTTCTTGAAGATCGTGAGTCGGTAATGGTGCTCGGGGGTATTCGCCCGATTCATTTCGCCAATGAAGATGTGAGGGCGTAGTTCGTCGAGGCATTTCTTGAGTGCGGCCCGCTGGCGCGGAACCCGCACGAGAGATCGCTCGATGAACGGCCCGGCCGCAGTGATGATGATCCCAAGAGGTGTCAGCCACGCGACGTGCGGGAGGAGGTAGACATACGCCTTGTCTATCAAGTCCCGTTCTTCCGATGCCAGCGAAGCTGCTGTCGGTCCTACGGCGAGTGTGACCGATGAAACGGCAGTCACCAAGAAGGCGATGACTGTCATCAGCCGAGTTGAGTAGATCGCAGCCGTCAGCATTCGAGATTGACGGAGTAGGCCAATTCATACTGGCGGGCATCGAGCAAATTGCTCGCCATACAAACCGCATCCGTGTTGCCCCCTTCGTCATCCCACAGCAGTCAAGCGTCTCACCACGTGGGAACGTCCATACTACGGCTTCCGGGGCAATCTACCAAGCTCCGTACCTACCGCATCTGGACACTTCTTCGGGAATGTACCCCCGGATGTTGTGCAGGCGCTGACGATTTGGCGTGTCTTGGCAGTTGCTTTCCTTCTGAACGCAACATTCTCGGGCTTGATCCTGAGGTCTCCGAGCCCCGGAGCCCGGATTTCAATCGTCTCGCCAAGGTCCGCCCGGACGTAGCCTAGGTGACAGGCGAATCCCCGCCAGGTGAATCGCACGAAGTCGCCCGGGCGTAAGGGCTTGTGGGAACCCCCCTCCCTGTTACTCGCGGTCACGCGCATGGTGCTCACCCCGGCGGTCTCTAGGTCTCGCCCCGTGGAGATCGAGACCCCTATCCCCTGTGGCGCTGTACGATAACGCATGAAACGTGCTCGAAAAGCCCGATAGTGCGCATCAGCTAAAAAAACGCGTGAATCACGCATTTCATATTGTGTTATGCGGATCACATGCGTAATCTACTCGCAGATCGCTGAACAGGAGACCGGATATGGACCTCGAACAACTGGCGGTGGCGGCGGGCAAATCGGTGAGTCAGGTGCGGCGTGACGCGGCGGCGGGACGCATCCCCGGCGTCTCGAAGCAGGGGGGGCGATATGTGATCGACGAGTCGCACCCCGGGCTCGTCACCTACATCGCGGCTGAGACGACCGTCGCACTCGACTTCGACGCGATGACGTGCGAAGGGGTGGCGATGATCTACCGCGTCGCTGGGCTCGCAAAGTGCGGGAAGTTCGGCGCTCGGGTGTGGAAAGCGTCGGCGGACGAGCTGGCCGCCCGAGAGCGTGCGCTCTTCGAGGCAAGGAAGCAGGAACGCGCCTGCGACGCGGCAAAGCTCGCGGAGCGATACCCGAGTCACGCCGAGTTCTTCGCTCGGGAGGTGGGTGTGTCGGTCGAAGAACTCCGGGCGTCGCTCGATGCACGACCCTCCGAGGATCGTTCGCCGACCACGATCCGCGTCGCAACCGATGACCTGAGCTCGGCTCGCGGCGACGTGCTGGCGTTCCTCCAGCTCATGGAGATCGGGACAATCTGCGCCCCCGGTTGCGAGTGCGGGCGTGTCTCGCGCCCTGCAATCGACGTGCAGCTCGCGACCGACTGGCTTCGTCGCGTCGGCATCCAGCTTGGCGCACCCGTGCCCGCGCCGGTGAGCGAGGGTGAGGGAGCACTGCTCGGATCACCTGGACCGAACACCGACGACAACACGGGCGAGCTGCTGGGACCGGCGAGCGACTGATCGACGCAGTTGACGCCGAGACCTTCGGCGACGAGTGAGCACACGAACCGGGCTGGTCGGGCTCACACGAAAGGGCAACACGATGACGAGTGCAACAGGACGTTGCGTGCGGGGGATTTCGGAGCAGATCGACGACGCCGTCGAGCGACGCGATCAGGCACGCGAAGAGGGCGACGCGATCATTGAGAACGCAGTTGGTGAGAATGGCGAGGAGCGGTCGTTCACCGACGACGAGCGGGCCAAACTGAAGGATGCGCAGACGCGCATGCTGCAGGCGCAGGACGAGGCCGATCGCCTGAAGCGTCAGGCGGGCGCAATCCGGGGCGACGGCGGTGAGGGACCAACAGGGATGCGATACCGCTCCTCGCCCCGCGAG
>BQJQ01000208.1 GCA_021604785.1 Phycisphaeraceae bacterium | reverse complement strand
TCAACGTCTCGTCCATCCCGACCGTGATCGTCTTCAAGGACGGCAAGGAGGTCGAGCGCCTCGTCGGGCTCCGCCAGATCGGGGACTACGAGCAGGCGATCGCCGCGGCCGAAGCGGCCTGAACCACGCGGGCACACGCCCGCACCGAGAACCACACAGCAGATCACTCCTCAGCTGGGGCCCGGCACACGCCGCCGGGCCCCTTCATGTCATCCACGCACTCCGTGCGCGCACACAGGAACGAAGTCATGAGCAGCTTCACGGGCAAGACCATCCTCGTCACCGGCGCCACCAGCGGCATCGGCCGCGACACCGCGATCACACTCGCCCAGCGGGGCGCGAAGGTCGCCTTCACCGGTCGACGCGCCGATCGGGGCAAGGAACTCGAAGCCGAAATCAAGAGCGCCGGCGGCAAGGCCCTGTTCATCCAAGCCGACGCCGCCAACGAGGACGACACGAAGCGCGCCGTCGAAGAGACCGTCAAGGTCTTCGGCGGGCTCCACGGCGCGTTCAACAACGCCGGCATCGAGGGCCAGCTGGGCCCGTCCGTCGAAGCGACGCACGACAACTACCGCAGGGTCTTCGACATCAACGTCTGGGGCGTCGCCGCTTCGATGAAGCATGAAATCCCGGCGATCCTCGCGACGGTGGGCGATGCCGGCGGCGGCTCCATCGTCAACAACAGCTCGGCCATGGGCGTCATCGCGATGCCTAACGCCGGGCTCTACGCCGCGACCAAGCACGCCGTCATCGGGCTGTCCAAGGCCGCCGCCCTCGAGGTCTCCGCGAAGGGCGTCCGCGTCAACGTGATCGCGCCCGCCGTCATCGAGACCGAGATGTTCGACCGGTTCTCCGGCGGCGCGGACGAGGCCCGCGCCCATATGACCGCGCTGCACCCCATCGGACGCATCGGCCAGCCGCGCGAGATCACCGGGCCCGTGCTCTGGCTGCTCTCGGACGAATCAAGCTTCGTCACCGGCCAGACCATCGCCGCCGACGGCGGGTTCACAGCCCAGTAACAACGACACCCCCAAGCCCCCGCGTGCCGCCCCCCCTCTCGGCGCGCGGGGGTCTTCTTATGCGCCGCGGGCGCCTGGGAGCGCCCCGTCGATGGCCCGCCCGAGGCCCGCGCGGGCCCACTGCAAGCCGTCGGTGTCGATCGCCGTCGGCGCCGCCCCGATCAGCCGCCCGAACACGCTCGTCAGGTGCGCGTGATTCGCGAACCCGCACTCGTGCGCCAGGCGGGCCAGGTGCCCGCGCCGCTCGGGGATCCGGTCGATCGCGCCCATCACGCGGACGATCGTGAGATACTTGTGCATCGGCATGCCCGTGAGCCGCTTGAAAATCCGGCAGAAATGCCCGGGCGTGTACCCCGCGATCGCCGCCAGGTCCCCCACGCCGACAGGCTCGCCGTAGTGCTCCGCGACGTGCGCGCACACGTGCCGCACCGCCTCGGCGTGCAATCGATCCGGCTGTTCCTCCACGCGCACGCCCCGACCGCGCATGGCAAAGACGCCGCGCATGGTCCGGCGCGCGATCGCGATCAGCGACTCCTCGACCCACACCCGGTCCGCCGGGCACGCGTCTTCGAACACTCGCGCCGCGACGCGTCGGACCATCGCCCCCGCCACCGGGTCCACCGGCGACACACACCACGGCACCGGCCGCTCCGGGCGATCGGCCGCGTGCGGGTCGTGCTCGGCGGCGAGATCGACCATCGTGTCGCCCTTGAACCGGAAGAACGTCGTCGCCTCGCCCCGCTCGCAGGTGGGCCGCCGGACGTACTCGTGGCGGGCGCCGAGTGTCGCGACCGTCGCCGCCGTCAGCATCGTCGGCTCGTCCGCCTCGAACCGCACCCGCAGCGGCGCATACGGAAACGCGATCATCGGCGTATCACCAGACTCGCACCGCTGGTCCCACCCGGGCAAGTCCACCGGCGCCGCGCGGTGCCCCAGCAGCAACAGCGGCGTGTCCGCGAACCGGAACCCCTGCCCCCCATCGCGCACCGCAACCCCTGCCCCGCGGTTCTTCGCTCCATCGCCCATCACCCGCCCTTACGCCCGCCGCCGGCTCCGGTTTCTCGATTCGTGCGCCCACCGCCCCCGACAGCCCCTGCCGCGCACGAACCTGATAGCCCCGCCCCCTCCCAAGGGGTAGCTTCACCCCGGCGACCCAGAGCCGGCGCCCACCTGGAGTCCGATATGTCTCAGAACCTCGTCCTCGCGGCCGCGATCTCCGTGTGCCTCGCCCCCGCCGCCGGCGCCCAGATCGACCCCCGCGGCGTCTTCTTCCACAACTACACCGGGCCCTTCTCCGGGTTCGAGTGGATCCAGATCGTCGATCAGCCCGGCGCCGACCGGTACCAGTTCTCCGACCTCCGCGGCGCCGTGCCCTACGCGGGCACCATCACGCCCGACGGCACCACCACCTGGGACACCACCGGCACCACCAGCGGCTCGGGCGCCTTCGCCAACGAGAACCGCGCGACCTTCACCCTCGGGTTCCAGGGCCAGAATTTCACGTCCGACATCTGGCGCGCCCCGTTCACCGACGCCGACTTCCTCACCACCATCGAGTCCCGCGAGACCGGCGACGCATCGCTCAACGGCACGTGGAACGTCGTCGTGCAGTCGATCGACCCGCAGACCGGCGCGATCACAGACGAATCGTCCGACACGCTCACCGTCGCCGTCACCGACGACCTGATGCGGGTCACCATGTCCTCGGGCGTCCACTACCAGGGCGTCTTCGAGGACGCGGACCGCGTCGGCTTCCGCGTGCAGCGGCGCTCCGTACCCGCCGCCTTCCAGACGTACGCCGGCAGCGAATACTCGGTGAACATCAACCTGCTGGGCGACCTGTGCGTCACCGGCGCCGACGCGTTCGAAGCGGTCATGCTGACCGAGCAGCGCGGCACCGGCGGCAACCTCCGCCCCGAGCAGATCCGCCTCCTCGCGACGCGCGTCCCCGCGCCGGGCGTGTGGGCGCCGCTCGCGTGCGCCGGCGTGCTGTCGGCCCGCCGGCGCCGAACGCTCAGCTGATCGACAGCGTCGGCCGCTGCCGCCCCATGCCCGCCAGCGTCACCTGAGACTCGAGCTGCTGGATCATGCCCTCCAGCGCCCGGGGCAGGCGTTCGCCGCCCGCGTGCTCGGGGTCGAAGTTCTTGAGCGGCTCGCCCATGTCCCCGTTCACGCGCAACGCCGTGTTGATCGGCACCGACCCCAGGAACGGCAGCCCCAGGCGCTGGGCCATCTTCTCCGCACCGCCCCGTCCGAAGAGGTCGTACTCGGTGCCGTCGTCGCCGATGAAGAAGCTCATGTTCTCCACGACGCCCAACACCTCCACGCCCAACTGCGCGAACATCTTGGCCGCCCGGGCCGCGTCGTCCTGCGCCACTTTCTGCGGCGTGCACACGATCACCGCACCCGCCAGGCTCAGCGACTGCGCCATCGTCAGCGGCACGTCCCCCGTCCCCGGCGGCAGGTCGATGATCAGATAGTCCAGCTCCCCCCAGTCCGTCCGCGCCGTCAGCTGGTTGAACGCCCCGTGCGCCATCGGCCCGCGCCAAATCAACGGCTTGTCGGGCTCGACGAGCTTGCCCATCGTCACGGCTTTCACCCCGTGCACGTAGAACGGCTGAAGACGACCCTCGATCGCGCTCTGCTCCAACGCGTCGAGCCCGAGCATCGTCGGCAAGCTGGGCCCGTAGATGTCCCCGTCGAGCAGCCCGACCGCGTGCCCCTTGCGCGCCAGCCCGACCGCGAGGTTCACGGCAACCGTCGACTTGCCCACGCCCCCTTTGCCCGCGCCCACCGCGATGATGTGCTTCACGCCCGGCAGCGACTCACCCTTGGTCGGGGCTCCCGGCGCCGGCGCGCTCGAGCCATCGCTGTGCGCCTCCGCCTCGCTCTTCTTCCCCGCGACAACCCGGTCGATCACGTCCCCGTCGTGGTCCACGAACTCTATCGTGCATGTCTCGACGTCCTGCCCGTGCGCCCGGCTCTCGGTGATCAGCGCATGGATCACCCGCTCGCCCGCCTCGTGGCGCTGCTTCTGCCCGGCGGTCTCGCCCAGCGAGACTCGCGCCGAGATCACCCCGTCGCACGCAGCAACATTCACCACCGAGCCCGATGCCCCGAGCGTGCCCCCGTCCGGGTGGGAAACCCCCGCCGCCGCGTTCGTCAGCTGTTCTTTCGTCGCGCCCATGGGCCTCACAGTCCTCTCAATTCCGCCGATATCGCCGTGGTTGTGCCCCTTCTGAGGCGCCCCGGACCGATCCTAGACGCACAGCCTGCGCCCCCGGGCCCAGACCATGCAATCGCCCGCGCCCGCCCGCGTTGGGCCCCCGGAACAAGACCGACCGATCAAAAGGAGCACC
>BQJQ01000207.1 GCA_021604785.1 Phycisphaeraceae bacterium | reverse complement strand
CGCGTGCACCAGCCCGGTCTTGCGCACGATCTCGCCCATCGCTTCGTCCGCGCGCGCCCGCGCCGCGATCCCCGCAAGCTCGCCCGCGAGCTCCGCGAACCGCGCCGCTTCCGCCTCGCCCGCGCCACCCTTCGCGTGCTCCGCGACCCACGGCGCAAACGCGCCCGGCTCGCCGCGTGACTTCGCCGCCCGGTACGCGCGCATCCACTCGAGCACCACCGCCGGGTCTGCCGAGATCGGCGCCCGCACCAGCGCCCGCTGCGCCGCCCACGCCGCCTCGGGGTCCAGAATCAGCTCCACCCACCCCAGCAGATCGCGCACACCCTCGTCCTCGAGCGCGCCCGCCTCGTCCACCGATTCCACCGGGATGCCCCGCAGCTCGAGCCCCTGCCGCACACGCTCGAGCTCCTTCCGGTTGCGCGCGATGACGGCGTACCGCGACCACACGCCGCCGCCCTCGCCATCCCCACCCGGGTACGCGCGCTCGTATTCAGCCGCGTCGTGCGCGATCTCTGCCCCGATCACCTCCCCCGCCTCGTCGTACGACCCGAGCTCGACCACCTCGACCAAACCCGCCGGGCCCTCGCGCCCGGGCGCAACCTCAAGCGTCTTGTCCGGCGCGAACCGCACCCCCGCCCGCGCGATCACCCGCTCAGCAAGGTTCACGATCTCCGCCGGCGACCGGTACGTCTCGGTCAGCGCGATCGTCTCGGCGCCCTCCCACGTCCGCGTGAACCGCTCGAACGCTCGGTCGTCCGCCCCGCGGAACGCATAAATACTCTGGTCGTCGTCGCCCACCACGACAAGGTCCGGCCCGGACGCCGGCGGCGCCAGCGCGCGCAGCAGGTCGATCTGCGCCGTGTTCACATCCTGGAACTCGTCCACCACGACGTGGCGGATCCCGGACCGGATCAGCGTCGCCGCCAGCGCGTCGGACTCGATCAGCTCGACCGGACGCGTCAGCACGTCGTCGAAGGTCACCCACCCACGCTCGCGGGCCGCCGCGTCGAACAGCGCGTACAGCTCCGCGTCGCGCGCAAACACGCCGAGCTCGGCCCGCACCGCGTCGTCCTGTTCCGCCGACAGACGCTCCGCCGCGAACGCGCGCGCCCGCCCGGGCCCAACCGCCGCGTGGCGCAGCTGCGCGATCACCCGGCGCGCCCGGTCAATCTCGCCCTCCACGCCCCGCGGCACGCGCCCATACACGCCCCGCTCCAGTGCCAATTCCCGCAGCATACGACGCTGCTGCGCGCTGTCCATCACCCGCACCGGCGATCCCAACCCCGCCCGGTCCCCGAACCGCTGCAAAAGCCGCAGCCCCAGCGCGTGGAACGTGGACGCCTGGATCCGCTCGGCGACCCCCAGCCCGACCAGCGCCGCCAGCCGCTCGCGCAGCTCCCCCGCCGCCTTGTTCGTGAACGTCAGCGCGACCACCGTCTCCGGGTCCGCACCGCGCTCGATCAGGTGAGCCACGCGCTGCGTGATCACCCGCGTCTTGCCCGTGCCCGGGCCCGCGAGCACGATCAACGGCGGGCCCTCGTGCTCCACCGCCCGCCGTTGCGGGTCGTTGAGCGTCACGAGATCTTCTCCCGCGCCTCCGGGTCACGCATGTACAGGTGCACCGCCGTGGTCCCGTACGGGTGCGTCTCGGGCCCCAGCGCCCCGGGCATCGCCAGATCGACATCCACCGCCGGCGTCTTGATCCCCTGCGCCCGCGCGACTTCCTCGCCCGCGTTCTGGCCCTCGACGGCGCTCGCGTCCTCGGCGTCGTCGCCCTCCTCGTTCACACGCACCAGGTCCCCGCCGTGCACGAACGGCCACGGCGTGCGCAGCACCGCGTACCCCTCGGGATCGAGCAGCCCCACCAGGCGCGCGAACGCGGTCTTCACCCGCTCCCACTCCTCGGGATCTCGGACCATCGCGTACGGCGGGTCGAAGAAGATCAGGTGCACCGGCTTGGGGCACGCCGACCACGCCGCCATGCCCAGCGCGTCGCCCGAGACCACGTCGCACCGGTCCGCGACGTCCAGGTGCTCGATGTTCCGCTCGAGCGCGCGCACCACGCGCCGGTCGCGCTCGACGAGCACGACCCGGTCCGCCCCCCGGCTGACCGCCTCGAGCCCCATCGTCCCCGAGCCGCAGAAGCAGTCGAGCACCGCCTGGTCCTCGACGTGCCCGCGGAGCAGGTTGAAGATCGCTTCGCGGACCATGTCGGGCATGGGGCGCGTGGTCGAGCCCTCGGGGGGGCTCTCGAGTTTGCGTCGTTTGAGGTTGCCGCCGATGATCCGCATGGTCCAAGCGTACCCCGCACGCCCGGACGACCCGCGCCGGCGGGCGCCCAGACCCGGGCCATTTCAAATCGGGCCAGCCCAAAAATATGACTGCCCCGCCTTGCGACGGGGCAGCCACTCTCTCACCCAAGATGCAGCCAGGGTGAATCCGCTCACGCGCCCATGCGGCGTGGCGGTCTCATAAGCAGATCAACGGGGCGGGCGACCACAGGCGGGCGCTCCAACCCCGATACGAGTTTCCAGAATGGTTCGGAATCGCCTTCGGCGGCCCAGCTCCGGAACTGACCGCTCCGGTCACGGGCGTACGCCTCGAGCATCGGCCCGCCGACGAACAGCACCCGCTGGATCGGCCCGCCGTCGAGCGTGCCGAACTCGGACTCGGCCGAAACGCCCAGCATGCAATCCACCACCGAGCTGAACAGCTCGGGGTCCGACCGCAGCAGCACGTCCGCGTCCGACCAGATCCAGCACCGGACGCGGGGGGCCCGGCGTCCGGGCGTTGTGTTTCGGCCCCGCAGCAGCTCGGTCACGCCGTCGGGCCCGTCGAGCCGCCGGTGCAGCTCGGGCACGGGCACCAGGCGTTCGAGTTGATGGCAGAGGTCATCGAGGGTGAAGACGGATCGCCCGTGCACAAGACACGCGTCGGTGTCCTGCTGCGCGGCGAGGAACGAGCGCACCTCGCCCACGAATGCGTTCCGGCGCCTGGTCAACTCTGACCAAGCGACAAGATGGTGGGTGTCGAGGGCGCTCACCATCTCTGGCAGCCATCCCTGGCCTTCGAACACCGCGTCGGCCTGACGAGAAACAACCCGCATTGTGCCCCAGCCTGCTGAAAGCCCCACTCCGTCGGCAGCCCGGACGCCTCGATCTGGCGTCACCCTTGCAAACCGCGGCCGTCACCCCATCCGTGCCGGCACCGTCAATGTGCCTCACAACCGAGGGGAAGCCACCACAAGAGGCAGAATGTGCCGATTTTGGCGCTTATGCGGGTGAGAACACCCCCCGGACCACGCCCCGAGATACCAAACAAACGGCAAGCCGATGCGCTCCGGGAGGGTTTTGACACCCTGACACAGCCGGATTGGGTACCCTAGATCCTGTTACGTGCAGACCCCCGCTATCGCTCCCGGCTCAGGAGCGCGGCGGGTCCGAGAACGAACCTGAACATGTGCGGGCAGCCGACCCCCCTCGCGGCCCGCACGAGGAGGCCGAGCATGACCATCCCCAGCAGTCCCGCTGGCGTGTTGGACCGGGCCGTGGCACTGACCGAGGGGGTATGCCGCCTTCCCGCGGTGGCGGTCCCGCCTTGGGCAGATCAGGCCGCCCAGGTCCTCACCCTCGTTGCAGACCGCTCGCTCGCGTGCGTCTTCGTCGGGCAGATCAAGCCGACGGGCGCGATCGAGCACCTCGAGACCGCCGGAGCCGCCGCGGGCCGGGGCGTCACGACCGACACGTCGCTCGCGCTGACCCTCCGCAGCACCGTTGAACGCCTGAGCGAGCTCGGGTTCGAGCCGCCGCGCCCCAGCGGGCACACCGCGACCGCCGACGAGCTGATCGGGCCCGCGTGGTCGCGCCGAGGCATGGGCAGCGCCTGGCCCGCCGGCGCCTGCCACACGCTGATCATCTCCGCCCACCCCCTGGGCGACCCGGACCTCGAACGCTACCTCATCGCGGGCGTCGGCATTGTCGGCCCGGGTGAGCAAGGCTCGCCCGAGTCGCGCCGAGCCACCGAGCTCATGAACGCCGTCATGCCCGCCCTCGCCCGGCGCGCGTTGCTCGCCATCGGCCCGAGGGTCTCCGGGTCGGGGCGCTGGCTGACCGACCGCGAGCAGGCCGTGCTCGAGCGCCTGGCGCTGGGGCACTCGGTACGGGAGATCGCCGACGAGATCGGTCGCTCGCCGCACACGGTGCACGACCACGTCAAGAGTCTGCACCGCAAGCTCGACGCGTCGAGCCGGGGCGAACTGGTCGCCCGGGCGCTCGGGTACATCGACGATGCGCACCGCGTGCTGGGCACGCTGGGCTCGCAGATCGCCGAGCCCAAGCCGATCGGCGCCTCGCCCGCCGAGGGTGTCCGCGCCGCCGCACGCGGGACCGACTCGCTCGCCGAGCCCAAGCCGGGCGTGGGTTCGCCG
>BQJQ01000206.1 GCA_021604785.1 Phycisphaeraceae bacterium | reverse complement strand
GTCGGCGGCGTCGAGGGCGACGATCGCGTCCCACGCGGCGCGGGCGGTGGGGGTGAGACCCTCGGGGTCGAAGTCGGCCGGTCGGTTGGGCTCGGGGACGAGGTCCAGGCGGGTCTGGGTGCGACGGCCGACGCCGGCCTTGACGGCGGCGGGGACCATGTTCGCCATCACCATGCCCAACGGGCAGATGTAATAGGTGCTCATCCAGCGGGCGAGCTCGACGAGGGGCTCGGGCAGGCGGGTGGACGAGGCGGCGCGGACGCGTTTGACCTTGCGGGGGTCGAGGTCGCCCAGGAGCTCGGGGCCTCCGACGGAGACGACGTAGCCCTGGGCGGCGGTGTCGCCGCGGCCGAGGGGGACGGTGACGCGTTGGCCGACGCTGAGGGCCTGCTCGGACTCCGGGCCGGCGTACGTTAGCCCGTCGGAGAGGTCGAGCGAGCGTTCGACGGCGACGCGGACGAACGACGTGGGCGCGTCGGCGGGGGGAGCGTCGTCTTCGAACAAGCCCGCGCGTGCCATGGGGATACACTCTACACCGTGCATACAGAACCACTTGGACGGCTCGCGCTCGCGGACGGAACGGTCTGGCGGGGGCGTTGTTTTGGCGCCACGGGGCGGGGCCTGTGCTCGGTCGCCGAGGTCGTGTTCAACACGGCCCTGACGGGGTATCAGGAGTCTTTGACGGACCCGTCGTACTCCGGGCAGATCCTGGTGCAGACGACGCCGATGATCGGCAACACCGGGGCGAACCCAGCCGACGAGGAGTCGGGCGGGGTCCGCGTCGCGGGGGTCGTGGTCCACGAGCTGGCGCGGCGACACTCGAACTACCGGGCGAGCGAGGACCTGCCGGCGTATCTGGCACGCTCGGGCGTGCTGGGGATCGAGGGCGTGGATACCCGGGCCCTGACGCGGGTGCTCCGCTCGGGCGGGGTGATGGCCGGGGCGATCACGGACGACGCGTCGATCGAGGACGCGGACCTGGTGGCCCGGGCGCAGCTGGCGCCGTCGATGGAGGGGCAGAACCTGGCGGCGGGGGCCGGGTGCACGGGCGAGAGCCTGTGGGAGGGCAAACCCACGGCGTGGGGGCCCGAGGGCGAGACGCCGGGCGAGGGGCTGGTGGTGCTCGCGCTGGACTGCGGGGCGAAGTCGAACATCTATCGGAACCTGACGCGCCGAGGGTGCCGGGTGATCGCGGCGGCGCACGACACGCCGGCGGCGGAGATCCGGGCGAGGTTCGAGCGCGACGAGATCCACGGGGTCTTCATCTCGAACGGGCCGGGCGACCCGGCGGCGGTGGGGGCGACGGTCGAGACGCTGCGGGAGCTGATCGCGGGCGAGCCGGCGATCCCGACCTTCGGCATCTGCCTGGGCCATCAGCTCTTAGCGCTGGCGACGGGGGCCAAGACGTACAAGCTCCCGTTTGGGCACCGGGGGGCGAACCAGCCGGTGCGGTCGGAGCTGTCCGGGCGGGTGGAGATCACGAGCCAGAACCACGGGTTCGCGGTGGAGGCGGGATCGCTCGAGGCGGCGGGGGGCGTGGTGACGCACGTGCACCTGAACGACGGCACGGTGGCGGGGTTTCGGATGGCCGGCAAGCCTGTTTTCTCGGTGCAGTTTCACCCGGAGGCGTCGCCTGGGCCGCACGATTCTGAGGGGATCTTCGACGCGTTCGTGGCGGCGATGCGCCCAGCGGCGGCATCTCGTTAGTTTTTCGTTAGGATTTTTGAGTTTGCGATCTGTCGTGTTCGTGCGGGAATGGAGTCCGGTATGGGGGTGGCGGTCCGAATTGTCATCAAAACCGCCGGGGGGGTCTTGCACGCGGTGAAGCCCCCGGTATATTCGGAATAGTCCGCCCGCTCTCACAGCGGGGGGTGATGTGTTTCGGGCAACGTGGCGCTCGGAGGGAGAGGTGCCAGCCCGTCGTGGTGTGTAGTCCTGGTCAATGACCTCCCTATCTCTCGTGGGGGGCCGAAGAATCGGCAGGACGCCCTGGGGTATTCGTGATTCGGACAGTCACACCGGGATTTGTTGGTCGCGTTGCGGCGTGAAAGCGCCGTCGGATGCGTTTCTGTTTTGCTGTGTTCTCAGGGGCCAGGTTTGGCCCGTCTCAAGTGTGGTTCATTTCCAGAGGAGCGATCCATGAAGGCGAAGAGTGCTTTGACGCTTGCCTTGGCCGCCGGCGTTTGTTCGACCGCCACGGCTGACATTACCACCCCGGACGTCCCCGCCATCGGCGTGGACTCCAAGCAGTTCAAGTCTGCGGGTCTGGTTGGGCATTACTACATCAAGGTCGCGACGGGTGAGATGGTCTTCACCCCCGCGAAGGAGTACCTGGCGAACAAGGCCGGGCAGTCCTTCACGCGCGGCGCTGTCGGCGACGACATCAACGGCGACGGATTCGGCGACGTCTGGATCAACACCAACGGCGACCCGTGCCCCCTCGGCTCGGTGACCACGCCCAACAACAACATCGCGGCGGTCGACAACGAGACCACGCAGGGTGACTACCACCTCTACAAGGGTCAGATCGTTGACGGCGGGACCGACCTGCTCGTCGAGACGCTGATCTACTCGCACTGGACTGACATCCTTGACACGGACACCAACAGCGACAGCGTCGCTGACGGCAACACCCGTGGTCACGGCTTCAGCCTGACGTTCTACGACAAGGAAGACTTCTTCGGCAAGGTCTCGTGCTTCTGCGCGTCCGCCGGTGGCCCGGGCCTGACCCGTACCCCCGTCGTCACGCTCAGCGCGACGAACCTCCCGGGTCCGCTGACGGCCCCGATCGCCAACTACCTCTCGGGCTTCGTCCTGACGTTCGACCTCTCGGGCGGCTCGGAGTTCGAGCTGGCTGACACCGACGGCGTTGGCCCGGCTTCGGGTTTCTTCAACTCGATGATCGCGGCGAACGACATCGATACCGACTCTGACACCTCGAACGGTTTCGAAGCGACCAGCGCTGACACCGACTCGAACGGTCAGATCGATATCTCCTGGTCGGTCCAGGCGATTCAGCCGACCGCCCCGAACGCGGGCGAAGGCCTCATCGGGTACCAGCTGGCCGCCCCTGGCGCGCCCGGCACCCCCGGTGTGATCGACGCGGGCACCGGTGCCCCGATCTCGGGCCCGGTCGGCGCTGACGACGGCGTCATCGATTACGGCAACCGCACGGACGGCACGCCGCCCCTGCAGTGGTCGCAGTCGCGCATCGTGCTCAGCTCGATCCAGGCCCCCATGGGCCGTGGTTCGTTCCCGTTCACCTCGGGTCTGCTCGCGGTTCCCAGCACGCTGGGTCGCTTCAGCCTGTTCTTCGCGTCGCTCGGCGAGTCGCCCGACCCGGCCGGCCCGCCGCCGATCAGCCCGCTCTCCTGTGCGGGTCTGCCCAACGGCGACACCTTCGGTTGGGGTGCCACGCACCCGCCGGACGGCACCTTCTACGGTGACCTGAACTGCCAGATCGACGACGATGGTGACACCGTTCCGGACGGTCGCCCGTGGTCCTCGATGTTCATGGCGCTCAGCGGTGCCGCAGCGCCCACCGGCTGCACGTTTGCCGACTGCGATGGCAACGGCATGCTCAACGTGGACGACATCGATTGCTTCGTCGCGGCCTTCCTGGGCGGCGACCTGGTCGGTGCCGACTGCGACGGCAACCTGACGCTGAACGTGGACGACATTGACTGCTTCGTCGCGTCGTTCCTCGGCGGTTGCCCGTAATCGGGTGATGTTGTCCAACATCCGCTCGGCGTGAGCCGATCGGAGATCTGACCCAAGACACCCGGGCCCTTGTGGCCCGGGTGTTCTTTTTGCGCGCCGCGGTCGGGTGCGGAGCAATCACCCTTGCGTGGCGAGGGGGTCCAGCAAGACCCCTCACCCCGGCCCTCTCCCTGGAGGGGAGAGGGAGGAAGGCGCGTGTGATTTGGTCCGGGTGCTCAGGAGTAGCGGGGGACGGTGGGGTCCACGCTGTGGGACCAGGCCTCGATACCGCCGGCGACCGAGCGGGCGCCGGTGTACCCAATGGCATGCAGCGCGAGGGTCATCTTGAGCGAGCGGACGCCGTGGTGACAGAGCACGGCGATCGGGGCGTCGGGCTCCACGTCGAGCTCGTCGATGCGGTCGAGCAGGTCGCCCATGGGGATCCATTCGGCGCCGTCGATGCGCGCACGTTCGAGCTCGTCGGCACGGCGGATGTCGACGAGCGGGGCCGTGCCCGAGCGGAGCATCTCGGCGGCGTCGGCGGAGGAGACTTCGAGCCCCTCGCGGAGTGGGGGTGAGCCGGGGGCGCCGCTCATCGGGCCTGACCCGGGGCGCTGGACCATCCGCCCTGCCGCGAGCGCTTGTGCAGCTCTCGCGGGCTCTGGGTGTGCTTGAAGGGCGGCTCGACGATCAGGGAGACCGGGAGCAGGGCGAGCTCGGCGGTCGCCGCGAACGGGGCCACGAGCCCTTCGAGGGCGAGCGAGCCTGCGGC
>BQJQ01000205.1 GCA_021604785.1 Phycisphaeraceae bacterium | reverse complement strand
CGAGCACGGCGTGACGGCGGTCGTGTTCTCCGGGGCGCTCAACACGCTCGAGCAAGAGGCAGCGGTGGGTGTGCTTGGGCGTTTCTGGGACGCGATCGCGCCTGGCGGCGTGCTCGCGTTCAACTTCCTCTGCCAAAGGCGCAACGCTCCCGCCCGCGTGCCGGGGGATCCGGCCGTGCGGTTCAACAGCGACGCCCTGCTCGCGTGGGCGCTCGGGCGGTGCCCGGACGTCCGATACCGGCGGGACTACCTCGGGGCGCTGGACGCGTCGATCGCGATGCGTCGCCCGGCGTGACGTGCCGGCACGCGCCGTCGGCGTGCGCCCGCGTCCGTATATCCACGCCCGGGCGCCCGCGGGGCTCATAACACCGGGCGTGGGCCCGCGCCATCGGCGTGCGCCGCACAACCCGCGCAATCCGGTGGACCGTCACAAACCGTGGGGTAGGTTCGACCGCGACGACCGTTGTCGTCCGTGCGATCCGCAGAACCGACACACCCCGACCGGCACGCCGCCGGCGGCACGAAACACGATTGCCCGCACAGACGCGGGCGCACACACGGGAGGACCCCGCGATGAACAAGGCTTATCTGATCGGCGCCGCGGCGGTCTGCGGGATCGTGATGGGCAACCCCGCCCACGCCCGCATCGTCGTCGAGGACTTCACGGGCCCCGACGGGCTGAGCCCCGGGTACGACCCGTTCTTTGACTACGACTTCGGCGGCTCCCGCGACTTCGATTCGGGCGACGCGCACAATCTCTTCATCGGCTCGCTGTTGCTGAGCCCCGAGCGGGTTGTGATCTCGTTCAACACCGACCCGGGCGAAGAGATCCTGGGTGTCACGATCCGCGCTCAGGAGCTGCGGGCGATCGGGCAGACGCTCGTGACGTTCCGCGGGACGCTGGGCACGCACTCGGTGCAGAGCTCGGTGATGGTCACCGCCGAGAGCTACCAGGCCCCGATGGCCTCGCTCGGCGAGCTGACCTCGATCGAGATCTCGGGCATGCAGACGATCATCCGCGACATCACGGTCGAGACGGCCGACCCGGTCCCCGCGCCCGGCGGGGTGCTGCTGCTCGGGGCGGCGGGCTCGGGGCTGATTGCCCGGCGCCGCCGACGCTGAGCCGCGGACAGCATTCTCTCCCATGCAAACGACGCCGCCCGCGTTCTGCGGGCAGCGTCGTTGTGTATCACGGGTTGGCTGGCGACTGGATCAGTCGCGCCAGTGCGGGCGCATGGCGTCGGACATCTGCTTGCGGATGCCGTTGTCGTCGAGGAGCTCTTCGATCGAGTCATTGAGCTCGTCGCGCGAGAAGATCAGGATCTCCTGCTGGCGGTCGTAGAAGACGAACTCGAGGTACTCGCCCTCGGCGTCGCGGAGGGTCTCGACGAGGTGGGCCAGGTTCTTGATCTTCGTCCCGTTGACGGACTTGAGGATGGGGCGCCCCGCGATCTCGTACCCCTTGGTGATGGGGTGCGGGAGGAGTTGGCTCGACACGACGACGAGCTCCTCGCCCTCGAACTGGCGGTGCGGGTCGCCGCGGCGGGCGATGGGGGAGTCCGGGTTGTAGAGGATCCACCACCCCATCTCGGAGTAGCCCTTGGTGAAGACGAGCGGGCCGTAGACGAAGTACTCGGGGTACGCGTTGCCCAGCGCCTGCACGACGTCGCGGTCGATGAAATCGAGCGGGAGCGTGAGCTCGACGGGCGAGCCGTCGCGGACGACGGTGACGGGCACCGAGCCGCCCTGCCCGAGGCGCTGCAGCAGAACGGGCCAGAGCACGCGGAGCCCGTCCTCGATGGTGATGAGCCCGGCGTTGTCCACATCGAACCCCCCGACGGCGTCGAGCAGGTCCCACTTCTGCAGCGGGATCTCGTCGATCGCGGTCTGCGCGGTGTAGACGAGCCCCGTCTGCTCGTACGCGAGCCCGAGGCGGCTGCGCAGCGCGGGGTTCTCGGTGGTTTGGAAGCCGCTGGCATGGAGGCGGGGCTTGCCGTTCCAGGTGCCGTCCTTCACGTCGTCGAGGAAGAGGTTCACCTCTTCAACGGGGATGACGTACCCGATGTTCTCGGCGTACTCGATGCCGGAGAACGTGACGCCGATGACCTCGCCGCCGAGGACCATGGGCCCGCCCGAGTTGCCCGGGTTGAGGGCCGCGTCCACCTGCACACGCAGGCCCGCGAGGGTCTGCGAGTAGTCGGCGAACTCGATCCGCGACACGACGCCCTCGGTGACGGACTGCTGGTCTCCACCCACGGGGTACCCGATCGCCTGGACCGTCGAGCCGATGGGGGGCAGCTCGTCGCGGAAGGTGACCGCGGGGTGCTTGGAGAAGAACGCGTCGCGTTCAGAGTCGTTGCGCAGCTCGAGGATCGCGAGGTCGATGTCCTGGCTGATCGCGATGACCTCGGCCCGCATCCGGTCCGAGCTGTTGGGCGGCTGGACGAAGACCTGCGACGCCTGCTCGACGACGTGTGCGTTCGTGACGATGCGGTTGCCGTCGATGACGAAGCCCGACCCGGTGAACTCTTCAGGCGATTCCTTGGTCCAGGGGCGTTCGAAGCTCGGGCCGCGGTAGGTCGCGTAGACCTTGACGACCGAGTCTCGCACGGACGGGGACCCGTCCGCCTGGGCCCACGCGGGCGCGGGCAGAGCAAGGAGGGCGACGACGAGGGCGAGCAGATAACGCATGGCGGCTCCGGGCGCGGGGGCGTTGGGCCCGGCGCGACGCCCGCCCGGGCATGCCGATGGTAGCGGGCGGGGCGGGTATCATCGCGACCATGGCAACCATCCTCGTCATCCAACATATGAAGAGCCAGGGCCCGGGCAGGCTGGGCGCGACGCTCCGCGACCACGGGTTCCGCCTGGATATCCGCACCCCGAGCGACCCCGAGGGGCGCCCGTTGCCGCCGGACCTGGACAACGTCCACGGCGTCGTCTCGCTGGGGGGCACGCAAGACTGCGACGAATCGCACGATTGGCTCGCGCGCGAACGGGAGATCCTCGCCGAGGCGCACGGGCGCGGCTTGCCCGTCATCGGCATCTGCCTGGGGCACCAGATCCTCGCGCAGGCGCTGGGCGGCGAGGTCGCGAAGATGGAGGAGCCCGAGGTGGGGTTCGTCGAGGTCGAGATGACCCACGACGGGCGCAACGACACGATCCTCTCGGGCGTTGCTTGGAAGAGCTGGCAGTTCCAGCTGCACGGGTCCGAGGTGACCAAGGCGCCGCCGGGCGCCGCGGTGCTCGCGTCCAGCGCCGGGTGCAAGGTGCAAGCGTTCCGCGCTGGGCATCGGACGTACGGGTTCCAGCACCACTTCGAGTTTGACCTTGAAGCGATCGACGGGCTGATCGGGTCGGCGGGGTCAGAGTTTGAAGCCGCGGGCGTGAGCGCCGAGGAGGCGCGGGCGCAGCTCGAGGCGCACGGCGAGATGTTCAGCCGCCTGGCCGATCGGGTGTGCGTGAACCTCGCGACGCTCGCATTCAACTTCGACGAGCTGACAGCAGTCTGAGGGAGCGGGCGTGGCGGGCACACGGCTGACCATCACGCCGCCGACCGACTACGACCTGGCGCGCGACGTCTGCTCGTACGGGTACTTTGTGCTCGCGCCGAACCACTGGGACCCGAAGACCCGCACGCTGATGCGGGTGCTCGAGTTGGGCGAGGGCCCGGCCGCAGCGGTCATTACCCAGCCCAAGGTGCCCGGCAAGCGCCGCGGGGCGCCGCTGAAGGTCACCTTCGACCGCACGCTCTCCCGCCCCGAGCAGGCCGAGGCGAAGCGCCGGCTCACGCGGATGCTTCGCCTGGACGAGACCGCCGAGCATGTGCGCGCGTTCCACGCGGTCGATCCGCGGTGGAAGAAATCCGGGCGGGGGCGGCTGTTCCGTTCGCCGACGTTGTTCGAGGACGTGATCAAGACGGTGACGAGCTGCAACGTTGCGTGGCCGAGCACAGTGAAGATGAACGAACGGCTGTGCGAGGTCTGCGGGCGCAAGAGCGAGTCCGGGCTCTACGCCTTCCCGAGCGCCAAGCGGATGGCGCGCACCCGGGCGGGCACCCTCCGCGGGCGCTGCTCCGTCGGCTACCGAGACCAGCGGATGATCGACCTCGCAAAGATGTTCACCCGCGGCGACATCGACGAGGCGTGGCTGACCGACGCGAACACGCCCGACGACGACGTCTTCGAGTTCCTCAAGACCCTACCGGGCATCGGCCCGTACGCCGCGGGCAACATCATGCAACTGCTCGGGCGGTACAGCCGCCTCGCGATCGACACCGAGACCTTCCGCCACGCCAAGAGCGTGCTCGGCTACAAGGGCACCGACGCGCAGCTGACCAGGAAGATCAAGGCCCACTACGAGCCGTTCGGCGATCAGGTCTTCCGCAGCTACTGGTTCGAGGTGTGGACGTTCTACGAGTCCAAGCAGGGCCCGAGCCACACGTGGGAACGCGAGCGGACGGCCAAGGCGTTCAC
>BQJQ01000204.1 GCA_021604785.1 Phycisphaeraceae bacterium | reverse complement strand
CGCCGCCGTGGGCGGCTTCGCGCTCACCGGCTCATGCGTCAAAAACCGCTCGATGTCGTCCGCCAACGCATCCGCCGTGTCGTACCGGCGCGTCCGGTCCTTCTCGATCGCCTTCATAACGATCCAGTCCAGCTCCCCCTTGAGGTGGCTCCGAAGCCGCTCGATCGGTGCCCGGTGCCGCACCGACATCCCGGCTTGGTCCTCCGCCCCCATCGTGCTCAGCCGCGTGCTCGGCCGCGGCGGCTCCTCCTCGCGGATAATCCGCTGGATCTCCGCGAACCCCGCGCTCCGCAGCCGCTCCTTCTCAAACGGCAGCGTCCCCGTCAACAACTCATACAGCACCACGCCCAGCGAATACACGTCCGCCCGCGTGTCCACGTCCAGCACGCTCATCTCCGCCTGCTCGGGCGACATGTACTCGGGCGTCCCGATCAGCTGCCCGACCTGCGTGTACATCGTCTCGTTGGTCAGCTGCGCCGTCGTCGCCTTCGCCACGCCGAAATCGATCACCTTCGGCGCCGCTTTCCCGTCCTGCACCGTCACCAGCACGTTGCTCGGCTTGATGTCCCGGTGGATCACGCCCTTCGAGTGCGCGTGCTGCACCGCGTTGCACACCGTCACCATCAGCCGAAGACGCTCGTCCGTGCTCAGGTTGTGCCGGTCCGCGTACCCCGTGATCGGCTCGCCCCGCACCAGCTCCATCACGAAGTACGGCCTGCCCTGCTCGGTCGTCCCCGCGTCAAACACCCGCGCAACATTGGGGTGGTCCATCAGCGCCAGCGCCTGACGCTCGGCGTTGAACCGCGACACCACCGCCGCCGAGTCCATCCCAGGCTTGATGATCTTCAGCGCCACCCGCCGCCGCACCGGCTCGTGCTGCTCCGCCTCGTACACAACCCCGAACCCGCCCTCGCCCAGGATCCCCAGCAACCGGTACGGCCCCACCCGCTCGGGCATCCCCGCCGGCCGCTCCATCGCCGACCGCCCGTCGGACGTCTCGGCGTTCGGGTCCATGTCAAAATCAGAAGGCGTCCCCATCGCCCGCCATCCTACAGCCTCTTCCCCGCTCTCCCTTGGGGGAGAGGGCCGAGGTGAGGGGTTCTTCTTCACGCAGCCTCCCGAGCCCCACACCTCGATCCCGTAAAGTCCCCAGACCACCCGGAGCCCGACCCATGCGCGCCGCCCTCGCCCAGATCGCCCCCGTCTTCCTCGACCGCGACGCCACCCTCGCTAAGGCTGCCGACGCCGTCAAGACCGCAGCCGCCCAAGGCGCCTCGCTCGTCTGCTTCGCCGAGACCCTCGTCCCGGCCTACCCCCTCTGGCTGGCGCGCACCAACGGTGCCGCCTTCGACGACGACGATCAGAAAACCCTCCACGCCCTTTACCTCGACCAGGCCGTCACCGTCGAGCGCAACCACCTCGCCCCGCTCACCGCCGCCGCTCGCGAACACAACACGTGGATCGTCGTCGGGGTCGCCGAGCGCCCCGCCGACCGCGCCGGGCACACACTCTTCGCCTCCGCCGTCACCATCAACCCCCACGGCGACATCGCCTCGGTCCACCGCAAGCTCGTCCCCACCTACGAAGAACGCCTCGCCTGGTCCCACGGCGACGCGAACGGCCTCGTTGCGCACGCCATGGGCAGCTTCACCCTCGGCTCCCTCAACTGCTGGGAAAACTGGATGCCCCTCCCACGTGCTGCGCTCCAGGCGCAGGGCGTGTCCGTCCACGTCGCCATCTGGCCCGGCAACGTCAACAACACCGAGCACATCACCCGCTTCGTCGCCCGCGAATCACGCGCCTACGTACTCAGCGCCTCAGCCATCATCCGCGCCAGCGACATCCCCAAGTCCGTCCCCCTACGCGACAAGTTCGTGACCTCAGAAGACGAGATCCTCCACAACGGCGGCAGCGCCGCCGCCAACCCCGACGGCTCCTGGCTCCTCGAACCCCAGGCCAACACCGAGGACGTCTTCGTCGTGGACCTCGACCCCGCCTTCGTCCGCCGCGAACGCCAGAACTTCGACCCCGCCGGCCACTACGCACGCCCCGAACTCCTCCGCCTGAGCGTGGACCGCCGCCGCATCACCAGCGCCGACTTCACCGACGCCTAGCCCGTACCCTCCCCCCATGCGCCCCGCCGTCTTCCTCGATCGCGACGACACCATCAACGTCAACGCCGGCCTCCCCGACGCCGCCTGGCGCGGCACCCCCGGCGACCTCCTCGACGCCGCCCACACCCACCTCATCGACGGCGCCGAGGACGCCATCCGCCGCCTGCGCGACGCCGGCTACGCCATCGTCATCATCACCAACCAGGGCGGCGTCGCCCGCGGGCACGGCTCGGTCGCCGACATCGACGCCGTCAACGACCGCCTCCGCGACCTTCTCCCCGACGACCCCCTCGCCGATCACCGCGAGCCCGCCCCCATCGCCCCCTCGCTCATCGACGCCTGCTACGCCTGCCCCTTCCACCCCGCCGGCACCAACGCCCGCTTCGCCGACGAGCACGCCTGGCGCAAGCCCAACCCGGGCATGGTCGCCGCCGCCCTCGCCGAACTGAGTCTCGACGCCAACCGCTCCTGGATGGTCGGCGACAAGCAGCGCGACCTCGACGCCGCCATCGGCGCCGGCATCGCCCCCGAACGCGCCCTCCAGGTCGGCCCGAACGCGGACCTCCCCGACCTCGCCGCCGCCGTCGATCTCATCCTCACACCCCCTCCGATGCCCCGCGTGCTCGCAGCATCCCGCGTCGTCCTCCACGCGGACCTGGCCACGAACCCCCGCCCCCTCGCCGACGAGCGCGTCCGCGAGACCGTCCTCGCCAGCGCCCGCGCCATCGCCGAGCGGACGGGCGTCGAGCTGCTCGACGCCAGCGCCACCGACACCGCGCTGACCGCGACCCTCGCCGCCTCGCGTGTCGCCGCGATGGGCTTCGCCGCCGAATTGCGACGCGCGACCAACGCCTGGCACCTCGGCCGCCACAAACGCACGCTCTGGCTCGACCGCTCCGCCGACTGACACGCCATGCCCCGCGCCGACACCACACAGCCAACGCGCATCCTCGTCGTCCTCCCCTCCTGGGTCGGCGACGCCGTCATGGCCACCCCCGCCCTCCGCCTCCTCCGCGACCGCCTCCCCGGCGCCTTCATCGGCGCGCTCTGCCGCCCCGGGCTCGACGCCCTCCTCGCCGGCACGAACCTCATCGACGAGTTCCACACCCAACAGCCCGCCGGCGTCATGACCCCCAAGCACGCCGCCGCCAAGGTGCGCGGCCGCAAGTACGACGCCGCCCTCCTCCTCACAAACTCCTTCTCCACCGCCCTCACCGCCCGCCTCGCCTTCATCCCGCGACGCGTCGGCTACGACCGCGACGGCCGGGGCGTCCTCCTCACCGAACGCCTGCGCCCGCCCAAGAACCCCGACGGCTCCTGGACCATCACCCCCGCCGTCAACTACTACGAGCACGCCGCCCAAGCCTTCCTCGGCGATGATCCGCCCCCACTCAGCACCGCCCCGCTCACCCGCGCCGACCGCGCCCCCCTCATCCTCCCCGACAACGCCAAACTCGAGCTCGCCTGCACCGAAGGCGACCGTGCGCGCGCCAACGCCACCCTCGCCAGCGCAACGGTCGCCCCCGATCAGCCCTTCGCCATCCTCAACCCCGGCGGCAACAACCCCGCCAAACGCTGGCCCCCCGAACGCTTCAGCGCCCTCGCCGATCACCTCTGGCAGACCCACCACCTCAGCGCCCTCATCAACGGCGCACCCGCCGAGGCCGACCTCTGCCGCTCCATCGCCGCAGGCGCTTCGTGCGACCCCGCCCCCGTCGTCCTCTCCGATCACGACCACTCCCTCGCCGGGCTCAAGGCGCTGTGTGAGCGTGCCAGGCTCATGGTCACCAACGACACAGGCCCGCGCCACATCGCCGCCGCCTTCGGCGTCCCCCTCGTCTCCCTCTTCGGCCCCACCGATGCCCGCTGGACCACCATCCCGTGTGCGCGCGAAGCCGTCGTCCTGGCCGACCCGACGCTCGACCCGTCCGAGTCCGCCAACGACCACCCGGACCGCTGCGCCATCGAGCACATCACGCCCGAGCGCGTCCAAGCCGCCGTCGAAGATGTTCTGAATTAGCCCTGCTCAGGCTCAGTCGGCCCGTACCCGTGCGTCGCCTGCCTAGCACCCGCCGACACGAACCACCGCGTCCCCGGGTACCGCTGCTCGAGCACGTCGAGAACCTCCGCCGGCAGGCACGCCGAGACCGCGCGCACCCCGTCGAGTTTCTCGATCGCCCCGACCTGTGCGCTTGTATCGACCCACCCGGCAGCCAGCGCGTCGGCGACCCCGTTCCCGGGCCGAACACGCCCCTGCCCGTCGATCGCCCACACGTCGCGCATCCGCCCGGCTCCACGCCCGGGAATCCCCCGGGGCAGCCCAGACATCGGCCCCCGCCCGCCCCCCGACGACGCGAACCCGCCGCCACGCCCCAGAACCGAACCGCCCAGCCCGCCGAGCCCCCACGCCCGATCCAGCC
>BQJQ01000203.1 GCA_021604785.1 Phycisphaeraceae bacterium | reverse complement strand
CGCGGTTGTCATCATGCTCCGCCATTGGCGCAAGACCGCTCGGACCAAGACTGTCCTCGACCGCGACCCGCGCGAGCGGATCGACGAATTGCACAACCGCTCGATGATGGGACGGAACCGCGTCGAGACGATGACGGCGGACGCCGAGGAGCTCGTCCGGCGCCTCAGCGCGACGCTCGACAACAAAGCGGCCCGGCTGGAGATCCTGATCGAGCAGGCCGAGCGGACCATCGAGCGGATGGGCGGCGAGCCCGATCCGACGCGTGCCGAGCCGTCGGCGTTCAAGATGCCCGAACCCGCGTCCTCGTCGGCGCCCGACCACGGGGATGTCTACCGGCTCGCCGACCAGGGTCGCTCGCCGGCGGACATCGCCCGCGAGCTCGACCGCCCGGTCGGCCAGGTCGAGTTGATCCTCAATCTCCGGGCATAAACGTGGACGATTTCGACGACGACACCATCCCGTTTGTTGAGGTGCCCCAAGAAAGGCAACCGCGGCGCGTGCACGCGTTGCCCGAGCTCCCCCCCGAGCCGCCGCCGCACGCGGGGCGGTACTCGTTCGTGAACGCGTTCAACGCGGGGTGGGACGCGTTCAAGGAGCACTACGCGATCCTGCTCGGCGCGCTGGTGAGCTACATCGCGATCGTTATCGTCGCGGGCATCTTCGCGAGCCTGCTCGACTCGGGGCTCGCCGCGGTCGCGACCTCGGCGCACCCCGTGCTGGCGTTCCTCACGCCGTTTCAGTGGACCGCGAATTTCCTTGTCGTCACGCCGCTCGAAGCCGGGCTGGTCTGGCTCGCGGTGCGCGCGGTCCGGCGCGAGCCGCCCGAGATCGGCGACCTGTTCAACGGGTTTAGCTCGTACGGGCGGGTGCTCGTCGCCGCGGGCGTGCCGGCGCTCATCGGCTTCGTCGCGACCCTCCCCGGGACGGTCTTGTTCTGGATCACGTTCGGCCAGACCGTCTCGTTCTCGAACGCGAACGTCCTCGCGTCGATGTTTGCGTACCTCGTCGGCCTGCTGATCGCGCTGTACTTCTCCGTGCGACTCATGCCCGCGCAGGTGCTCGTGCTGGACGATCGGGCCCCGATGCTCTCAGGCATGGAGTCGCTGCGTGTGTCGTGGCGGATGACCGAGGGCAAGGTCCTGCCGCTGATCGGGCTCGGGATCACGCTGTACGTGATCGGGATCGCGTCGGCGATGCTGCTCTGCCTGCCGCTCATCTTCTTCGGCGGGCCGCTGATCGCGGTTGTTATGGCGGGGGCGTACTCGCTGCTCGCCCACGAGCGCGGCGTCGCACCGATCGGCGACTACACCACCTGCCCGTTCTGCGGCTACGACACGTCCGCCACCGACGCCAACATCTGCCCCGAGTGCGGCAACATCATCCCGGGCTCCGGGCCCGGCGCGATGCGCCCGGTCCTGTTCTGAGCCCGCTCAGGCGACCCAGTCAGGATCGACCGTCATGCCTTGTGCGATGACGGCCGCGTCGCCGCCTTCGAGCATGCCCGCGACGGGGTACGCGCAGTAGTCGAGGCTGAACGCGCCCGCGGGGCGGTGGTTGCCCGACCAGCCCAGCCCGCCGAAGGGCAGCTTGCTGGACGCGCCGGCGGTGCCGCAGTTGACGTTGACGCACCCGGCGCGGGCCTCGCGCCGGAACCGCTCGATGCTGGCGGCGTCCTTCGTGAAGATCGAGGCGGCGAGCCCGTACTTGGTCGCGTTCGCCTGGGCGATCGCGTCGTCGAGCGATGAGACCACGGAGATGCGCAGCAGCGGCCCGAAGACCTCCTCGTCGCACCCAGCGTCGTCGCACCCGAGCGTGAAACGTTCCACCTTCACAACCGAGGGCGTGAGGTACCACCCCTCGCGCCCTGGGACGGGCGTGGACTCGACGAGCACCTCGCCGCCGGCCTTTGCGAGCTTGGTCTGGAACGCGAAGACGGCGTCGCGCGACTGCTCGGACACGATCGGCCCCATGAAAACCGGCTCGGCCCGCGGGTCATCGACGACGAGTGCGCTCGCTGCCTTGCAGACGGCGCCGATGACCTTGTCCGCGACCGCTTCATGAACGATCAGCCGGCGCGTGCAAGTACACCGCTGCCCGGTCGTGATGAACGCGCACCGCACACACTCGGTGACGGCCTGCGTCAGGTCCGCGTCGCCCATGACGACCGCGGCGTTGTTGCCCCCCATCTCGAGGGCGACGAGCTTGCCCGGATAGTCGAGGTTCGCTCCGAGGATCGCCCGCCCGACGGGCCAGGAGCCGGTGAAGAGCACGCCGTCGGCGTCTGGGTGGGCGACGAGCTTCTTGGACGTCTCGACGGCGCCTTGGACGAGGTTGAACACTCCCGCGGGCGCGCACGCGTCGTCGAGCGCCTGCTGGAACAGCTCGGCGAGCGCCTGCCCCACCGCGGGCGTCTTGTCTGAGGGCTTGAAGACGATCGTGTTGCCCGTCGCCAGCGCGGGGACGATGTGGCCGTTGGGCAGGTGGGCCGGGAAGTTGAACGGGCCGACGACGGCCATCACGCCGTGCGGGCGGAAGGTGCACGACGCGCGCTTGGTCTCGCCCATCGCGAACTCGAACCCGGAGACTCGGGAGATGCCCGAGTGCTCGCCCGGCTCGAGGGTGATGTCCACCTTCGCCGCGAGCAGGCCCGCTTCGCCCTTGCAGTCCCACAATGCTTTCCCGGTCTCGTCGCAGATCAGCTCGGCGATCGCGGGCGCGCGGTCCTTGGCGAGTTCCTGAAACCGGCGGAGCACACCGACGCGCCGGTCGAGGTCCCACGACGACCACTCGGGCAGCGCGGCGCGGGCCGCGGCGACCGCCCGGTCCACGTGCGCGGGCATGGGCGTGCCGGACCAGAGCACCTCGCCTGGGCGCGAGGGGTTCGTCGATTCGAGCCCGGCGTTCCCATTCGCGGGGGCCAGGTCGATCCATTCGCCCGCGACAAGGTCCGCGGGCGCCCGGGTCAGCGTCGGATGGGTCAAGACGTCGCCTCCGTCGTTTCCGGCGCCGCGGCGGTTCCGGGCTTCTTGGTGCGCACGGGCATGGGGGTGTACCCGACTTCGTCGCCGGGCATGACGCGGAGGGTGTCCATCGCGGCGCGGGAGAGGATCGCGGTGCCGTCGGCGCCGATGCCGATCGCTTCCTCGATCGCGATGAAGCTGCCGTCGGGGCGCAGGACCGAGACGATGCACCGCTCGGTGCGTGCCGCGTCAGCCTTGGGCTCACCGACGGTCGTGTTGCGGGTGTCGCGGACGATGGAGATCTCGTCGGTCTTCGCTTTGAGGAAGGGCCCACCGTCGAAGGGGTCGACGAGGTTGTCGTAAACGAACCCGAGCTTCTCGAGCATCTTGCGCGCGGGGATGGTGTCCGTGCCGACGCGCCCGATGACCTCGCGCGCCTCGGGCGGCAGCAGGCTCAGGTGGATGTCGCCCTCGGGCATCAGCGAGCGGATGAACTCGCGCGAGTACTGGCAGAACCGGTCCGCCTCGGTGTAGCTCAGCGGGATAAACCGGCGCCCGAGGTAGTCCCACAGCGTGTTGTGCCCGTCGGCTGTGATCGGGGCCATCATCTCGGCGAGCACCTGATCGCGGAACCGCGACCGGAACCGCCCGATGAAGTGGAACCGCACGAGGCTCAGCAGGCGACCGAGCCGGGCCGGGTGCCCGCGGAGCGACTGCTGGAGGATGAGCCCGCCGATCTCAGTCGGGCCCGACGCGTCCTCGAAGACGCGGGCGACGACGTTGCTCGTCCCCACCTTGAGCGACTCGGAGTACTTCTCGCGCTTCTCGAGCTTGAAGCACAGGTTCGGGTCGTGCGGCCCGCCCATCTGTGCCACAAGCTGGCTCGTACCCAGGCACCCGGGATTCGACTCATCGTCGAGCACGAACATGTACAGGTCCGTGTGCGCGATCGAGTCGGAGAGCCCGCCGGACAGGTCGGAGAAATGCTCGCCGGTGCGCGCGGGCTCGCCCTTGCCGACACGCCCGAAGCTCTGGCGTGACGCAGAGATCTTCTGCGCGATGATGTCCTTGTCCGCGGGGAGGTTGATGAAGTGGACCATCTTCGCCAGCTTGAGCAGCGTCGACTGGTCGTCCATTTTGGCGCGTCGGATCACGAACATGGCTCAGCCCACCTTCGCCATCGCACGCTCGAAGCACTCGAACACGCGCGGCCACTGTGACTCCTCGAACACCGGCAGCGGCGGGAGGAACCGCACGTGGAACGGGCCGTGACCGCACCAGAAGCAGATGACGCCCTCGTCGTACGCCGCCTTGCACGCGGCGATGACCTTGGCCTTGTCGCCGCCGAAGGGGGTGAACCGCATCATTCCGCCGATACCGCCGGCGATGTCGGACATGCCCTCGACCTTGGGGAACCATTCGGGGTGCTTGGCTGCGAGCGCCTTGACCTGCTCGGTGAACAGGGCGTGGTGCTTGGCGAATTTTCCGTCGTTGCCGTAGAAGCCGCCGTCGGCGAGCGTGTCGAGCAGCATGTTGCCGACGGTGAAGTCCGAGCTGTTGCCCGTGAACGTGCC
>BQJQ01000202.1 GCA_021604785.1 Phycisphaeraceae bacterium | reverse complement strand
TGCTCTTCGCGGCAATCAAGACGCCGATGCTGCTCGCGATCACCACGCTCGTCTGCCTGCCGGCGTACGCCGCGGTCGTGCTGGCGGGGGGGCTACGCGAGGACCTCTGGCCCGCGATCGCACGGCTTGTGCGCGCACAGGCGACCGGGGCCGTGGTGCTCGCGAGCCTCGCGCCGGTGGTGATTGTCGCCTACACGGGCGTGCCCTCGCACGCTTGGGCGATCCTCGTGAACGCGGCGGTGTTCGCGATCGGCGCGGGGGCCGGGCAACTCGTCGCGTGGCGTGCGTTCGGGCCGCTGATCGCGCGTCATCGGCGGCATCTGCTGCTGCTCGCGCTCTGGTTCGTGGCGTACGCGTTCGTGGGCATCCAACTCGGGTGGACGCTGCGGCCGTTCGTCGGCACGCCGGGCACACCGGCGGAGTTCTTCCGCGAGGGGGCGTTCACGAACGCGTACGTCGCGCTGTCAAAGATCGTCCGCGACGCGGCGGGGTTCTGAGCCCGTCACACCTCGCGCGGCAGCGTCTCGGTGATGTTCTCGACCACCCGGTCCGCCGTCACGCCCTCGGCGTCGGCCTCGAAATTCATCACCAGCCGGTGCCGCAACGCCGGCAGGGCGATCGCGCGGATGTCGTCGATCGACGCCGCCACGCGGCCGTCCACGAGCGCGCCGACCTTCGCCCCGAGGATCAGCGACTGGGCCGCCCGCGGGCTGGCGCCCACCCGGACGTACTGGTTCACCATCGGCGTCGCGTTCTCGCCCGACGAATACACGCCCTTCGGGTGCGTCGCGAGGACCGTCCGCACGGCGTAGTCCTCGACGTGCGGCGCGACCGCCACCCGGCGCACCAGACGCTGGTGCGCGAGCAGTGTGTCCGCGTCCATCACCGGCTCGGCCGCGGCGGTGCCCTCGCCCGTGGTCCGGCGGAGGATCTCGGCAAGCTCGGCCCGCGACGAGTACCCGACCAGCAGCTTGAAGAAGAACCGGTCCAGCTGCGCTTCGGGCAGCGGGTACGTCCCCTCCTGCTCCACCGGGTTCTGCGTCGCGAGCACAAAGAACGGCGACGGCAGCGGGTGCGACGTGCCCGCGACCGTCACGTGGCGCTCCTGCATCGCCTCGAGCAACGCCGACTGCGTCTTGGGCGTCGCCCGGTTGATCTCGTCGGCCAGCAGGATCTGGGCGAACACCGGCCCGCGCTGGAAGGTGAAGACGCGGCTCGTGCGCCCGCCTTCGCCCTCCTGCTCGGTCACGATGGTCGTGCCCGTGATGTCCGCGGGCATCAGGTCGGGCGTGAACTGCACGCGCCCGAAGTCCAGGTGCAACGCGTCGGCGAGCGTGCGGATCAGCAGCGTCTTGCCGATGCCCGGCACGCCCTCGAGCAGCGCGTGCCCGTTCGCGAAGAGGCAGGTGAGCACGCCGTCGATGACGCCGGCCTGCCCGACGACGACGCGGGCGATCTGCTCGCGGACCTTGGCGTGGTCGGCACGGAACCGCTCGGCGGCGGCGGCGACGGCTTCGGGTGTGGTCGGGTCGTCGGGCATGGGGACGCGATCCTAGCCGAACCCGGATCGGGTGCACCCAAAACGCAACGAGCCGGCCCCGAAGGACCGGCTCGCTCAGAGGCCGCGGTGGGATTCGAACCCACGTGTGGCTTTCGCCAAACGGATTTGCAATCCGCTCCTTTCGTCCACTCAGGCACACGGCCAAGCGATGCCCCTTCGGGCAAGGGTGACGCTAACCCGCCCCCGTGAACCGGTCAACCGAACTCGAACGTCGATTCCTCCCCCACTCGGGCGGATCCTGCGCGACCGGGCCCATCCGCCCCGAGCCCGGGCCCGGCGGGTCCGGTAGCATCAGGCCCACCCGGCGCCGCCGCCGACGAACCCACGGACGGGAGCCCTCCCATGACGCCATCCCTCCCCCACCCGCACGCACTGCTCGCCATCGCGGGCCTGGTCGCGGGCCTCGCCGCCCCTGCCTGGGCCCAGGTGATCGACGACCCGACCGAGCTCGAGGACGCCGAGCGTGACATGCCCCGCCAGCGGCCCGCGTCCGAGCCCGTCTCCCCGACGGTCGAGCCGGGGGTGGACGTGCCCGCCCCGGGGCTGACCGGCGGGCACGCGTGGCCCGACGAGACCCAGGGCGACACGGGCGTCCGCGCCACCCGCCTGCCCGAGGGGGCGACGCTGATCAAGCGTCCGGGGCGGGTGCTGACGATGCCCACGGGGCACCGGGTGTTCGTGGTGGACCCCGCCGAGCGTCGCGCGGGTGAGGGGGCGATGCTGATCTTCCCGTGCCGCCAGCTGGCGAGGCTGGACGCGTCGATCGATGGCGCGAGCTCGGCGTCGGTGGTGCTCTCGGGGTTCGTGTATGAGTACGCCGGGCGGAACTACGTCCTGCCCACCGCGTTCAGCCGCGACGCGTACCAGCGCCCCGCGGTGGATCCCGTGCCCGACCAAGCGGCACCGGGCGAGGACGGCGCGGCCCCGGCCGAACGGGAAACTGCGTCCGACGCGCCCTCCGAGTTCGACGACCCGGACATCGCGGCATTGCTCACCGAGCTCGACGATTCGCCCGCGATCCGGGCCGTCGCTCCGCCGACGCCCCGGCGCGTCGAGACGCCCGACGGATCCGTCGCGATCTCGACGGGCACCGACGGGTTCGTCGCCGACGGCACGCCGATCACGCGGCGCCGCGCACGCCTGGTCCGCGGGGGCGGGGGCGCGTGGGCGTTCCGGTTCGACAACGACTTTGACTCGGCCAGCGCCGCCGGCGAGGGGGCGCTGGACCACCCGCTGACGGTCATGCCCTGCCGCCTGCTCGAGACGCTCGAAAAACTGGCGATGACCGAGGGCGACGGCGTCGAGCTGCTTGTGTCAGGGCGTGTCTACACGTACGGGCAGCGCCGGTACATCCTGCCGACGATCTTCCAGCGCCCGCTCAAGCTCGGCATTGACCCAATGCAGTAAAGCGTTCGGGTTCCCACCCGTGCCACTGACCGGCCCTGCCGGTCAGAGTCCCAGTCATTCCAGAGCACGGACCCGAAGAAGGGTCCGTGGCACGAAGGCTCAAACCGCCGGCGCGATGCCCTGCACGGGCCGGTCCTCGAGCGCCGTCGGGTGCTTGGGCGCCGTGCCGCCGGACGTGCCCGCGACGGGGTTGAAACGCGAGCCATACATCTCGATCTTCTTGTTCCGCGTGCTCTTGGGGAACATGTTCTGCACGAGGACGATGCCCAACGCGATCGCGATGTTCATCAGGATCAGCTCGATCGTGCCCGTCCACCCGAAGTGGACCATCACGCTCGTCGCGACGACCAGGCACAGCCCGATCGGGATCATGCTCTGCCACCCGAGCATCATGATCTGGTCGTACCGCAGGCGAGGCAGCGTCCAGCGGATCACCATCTGAAAACAGATCAGCAGCATCACCTTGGAGAAGAACACGCCGAACTTCGCGAGGACGATCCAGAACGACCCGGCGACTTCGGGGAAGATCTCGATGCCCGGCAAGATCTGCCACCCGCCCAGGAAGAGCAGCGTGAAGAACGCCATCCCCGTGATCATGTGCGCATACTCGGCGAGGAAGAAGAGCGCGAACCGCATCGACGAGTACTCGGTGTGGTACCCGCCGATCAGCTCCTGCTCCGCCTCGGCGTTGTCGAACGGCGCCCGGTTCGCCTCGGCGAGGCAGCAGATGAAGAACAGCACCCCCGCGACGGGCATCGAGACGAGCCCCCACGTGTGCTCGCGCTGCTGGGCGATAATCTCCTCGGGCAGGAACGTGCCCATCATCAGCAGCGTCGCCAGCAGGGCCATGCCCATCGGGATCTCGTACGAGATCATCTGGGCCGTGGCGCGCATGCCGCCGAGGAACGAGTACTTGTTGTTGGACGCCCACCCGCCGATGGTGACGCCGTAGACGCCCAGCGACCCGACCGCGAGGAGGTAGATGACGCCCACGTTGACCGACGCGCCCGCGACGTGCACCACCCCGCCAGGCCCGTCGCCCACGAACATCTCGGGCATCCACCCGAGCAGGGCGTACAGCGCCCCACCGACCACGGGCAGGTGGAACATCCCCCAATCGGCGACCGCGGGCATGTCCCACTGGCCGCCCCAGGGGATGATGACGAAGCCGATCAGCGCCGGGATGATGATCAGCACCGGTCCCAGCGTGAAGAGGACCTTGTCGGTCCCCGTCGGGCGGTAGTCCTCTTTGAGGAGGAACTTGAGCCCGTCCGCCAGCGGCTGACCCAGCCCCCAGAGCCCCTTGGTGATCCCGGCCTGGCTCAGGAACTTGAGCCAGGGCAGCCCGAAGTCGAAGCCCGTCCGGTTCGGGCCCACGCGGTCCTGGATGTACGCGCTGATTTTCCGCTCGAGGTAGATCGAGTACGCCACCGAGATCAGCACCACGTGCACCAAAATGATGAGCACATGGAGTGACACGAACAGCTGCGGCGTCAGATGCTGCGTGATGAATTCAGGCATGGGGCGTCAGTGTAGTCTCCACCGCCCATCCCTTCAGGGGGCCGCCCGGGGTCAGGGCGTGCCCGCCGAGGTGATGCTCTCGAGGGTCTCGCGGGTGTTGGCGCACCGGGGGCACTTGTGCTGCC
>BQJQ01000201.1 GCA_021604785.1 Phycisphaeraceae bacterium | reverse complement strand
CATGGGATGTCTCCCTGACGGCTGCGGCTCGTGTGCTTACTCGTAGCCTTCGCGGGTCATGATTTCGAAGTCGTTCATGGTGCGCAGATCGTCGGCGGTCTTGGATGTGAGGTTCTCGAAGCGGGCGATGATGGGCGCGGCATCCTCGGCGCAGAGGTCGCCGAGCAACTTGAACTTATGGGCGAGGATGTCGTTGAGGGGCGCTTCGGTGTTGCGGGCGTGCCCGCCGGGGTACATGACCATGCCGGACGAGTGGTCGGTGCCCTCGGCGTCGGTGATGACGACGCTTGTGGGGATGCCGTCGGGGTAGCGGTCGTCGTACTCCTTGCCCCCGTGCTCGAACTGGATGCGTTCCATGAGGGCGCGGGTGCGTTTGTTGTTGATGGCTTCGGGGCAGTAGTCGTACGGGTCGAGCATCAGCTCGGTCCAGCCGATCTTCTGCTTGCTCAGCGCCTTGCGCAGGAGCGTGGCGATGATGTAGACCATCGAGTGGTCGGCGGACTGGCGGGTGGACGGGTCGCGCTTGGCGGGGTCGCCGATGATGCCGAAGGCGGGCTCGTAGGCGGTGATGGTGATCTTGGCGATCTTGTCGCCCGAGTCGTCGTCGAGGAGGTACGGGGAGCGGTCGAGCAGGTCGAGGATCGCCTGGATGGCGCCGGCGGACTGGTGCTCGTAGAGCCCGAGCTTGAAGTGCATGCCCATGACGGCGAAGTCGGTCCCGGACTTGCCGAGCACGAGTTCAAACGGGGACGCGTCGGCTTGCTTGGTGTTCGCGTCGGTCGCGTTGACGGCTTTGAACATCTGGCCGGGGCCCTCGAAGATTCGGAAGATGGCTTCGGGGTTGCGGAAGATGTCGCGCGGGCCGCGGAAGCCCATCATCGAGCGCCGGACGGCGGTGATGGCGAACTCGGTGCTCACCGCGGCGGAGGCGCCCTTGGAATCGGACAGCTGCTTGCCCGCGCGGATGGCGCGGTAAGGGATGGCGTGGGCGACGACCATGCCGATGGCGCTCTCGATCTGCTCGGCGGTGGCGCCCATCATGGCGCCGAAGACCGCGGCGGACCCGATGGCGCCGTGGACGACGTGGTCGATCTTGTAGGTCTTGAGGGAGAAGACCTCGGCGAGGCGGCCGCGGATCTCGTCGAGGCAGACCATGCCCTTGAGCGCCGCGGCGCCGTCGAGCCCGGCGAGTTGGGCGGCGGCGATCGCGACGGGGTAGAAGTCGTTGTGCCCGAACTCGCCGGCGGTGTGCCCCAGCTCGGGGTTGTACCCGAAGTTGGTGCCGTTGGAGTCCCACTCGCGGACGGCGGACGCGTTGGCAAGGATGGCTTTCTCAGGCTGGACGGGGACGGACGAGCCGAAGACGGTCGCGCCGAGGTGCTTGGCGCGGCCGATGGGCTTGGCGCCCTCGCCGATGCGGTAGATCAACGCTTCGTTGCGGAGGACAGTCGGGGCGTTGGTGCCCAATGCGAGCGCACTCAAACCGCAGATGGTGGCGTCGGTGAAGAAGAGGTTGGTGCGTTCGAGGACGGCGGGGTCGGGCTCGCCGCGGCGGCCAGGCTCGTCACTCAGGAAGTCGATGGCGTACTGCGCGATGCCGAGGGCCTGGTTGGTGTCGGCGGGCAGGGTGACGTGGGTATCGGTGGCGGTGGCGGGCATGGGGTCTCCTCCATCGGTGGTCGAAAGGTGTGGGTGGGCTGGAAGCCCACCCCTCCTGTGTTCAGTTGCTCAGCCTACCCATGTGCTCTTGACGTTCAGCTCCTTGAGCTGGGCGTCGTCGACGGCGTTGGGGGCTTCGGACATGAGGTCGGCGCCGGTCTGGGTCTTGGGGAAGGCGATGACGTCGCGGATGTTGTCCGTGCCGGCGAGGTGCATGACGAGGCGGTCGAGCCCGAAGGCGACGCCGCCGTGGGGCGGGGCGCCGAACTGGAGGGCGTCGAGAAGGAAGCTGAACTTCTGCTTGGCTTCGTCCTCGGAGAGACCGAGCAAGCCGAAGACCTTCTTCTGAACTTCCTGGCGGTGGATACGGATGGACCCGCCGCCGATCTCGGAACCGTTGAGGACCATGTCGTAGCCGTCCGACAAGATTGACTCGACGGCGTCTACGTCGGTCGCGTCCACCTCAAGGAATTTGGCGAGCTGGTCTTCACGCGGGGCGGTGAAGGGGTGGTGCAGCGCGTAGTACCGGTTGGTCTCGGCGTCGTGCTCGAACATCGGGAAGTCGATGACCCAGCAGAACTCCCACTTGCCCTCGGGGATGAGGTCGAGGTCCTTGGCGACCTTGAGGCGGAGTTCGCCCAAGGCCTTGGTGGCGACGGGGTAGGTGTCGGCGCCGAAGAGGATCTGGTCGCCGTCCTCGAGCCCCAGGCGTTCGACGAGCTCGGCAGTGATGGGCTCGATGAACTTGGCAACGCCCGCTTCGAGCTTGCCGCCGACGTACTTGGTGGTGGGCACGCCGCCGGCGCCGAAGAGCTTGACGAACTCGGAGTAGCCGTCGGTGATCTTGCGGGTGAGCTTGGTCGCGCCCTGGGGGATGCGGATCGCCTTGACGACGCCCTTGGGCTTTTCGAGGGCGCCGGTGAAGACCTTGAAGTCGGTCTTTGCGACCAGATCAGACACGTCCACGAGTTCGAGGCCGAAGCGGAGGTCGGGGCGGTCGATGCCGTAGCGGTCGAGGGACTCGCGGTAGGTGATGCGTTTGAAGGTCGGGGCGTCGTAGCCGGCGAGCTCCTTCCAGAGCGCACGGGCGTAGCCCTCCATCACCTCGAGCACCTGGTCGCGCTCGACGAAGGACATCTCGAGATCGATCTGCGAGAACTCGGCCTGGCGATCGGCGCGGGGGTCCTCGTCGCGGAAGCAGCGGCAGATCTGCAGGTAGCGGTCGCACCCGGCGACCATGAGGATCTGCTTGAAGAGCTGGGGCGACTGGGGGAGGGCGTACCACTCGCCAGGCTGGAGGCGCGACGGGACGAGGAAGTCGCGGGCGCCCTCGGGCGTCGAACGGCAGAGCATGGGGGTTTCGATCTCGAGGAAGCCGTGCTCGTCGAAGTAGTCGCGGGCGATCTTGGAGACGCGGTGGCGGACGCGGAGGATCTCCTGCATGCGCGGGCGGCGGAGGTCCATGTAGCGGTGCTTGAGGCGGACCTCTTCGTTGGGGAGCTTGCCGCCGTCGTCGGGGAGGAAGGGCGGGTTGAGGGTCTTGGCGAGGATGTCGAGGGTGGCGCCGACGACCTCGATCTGGCCTGTTTCGAGCTTGGGGTTGGGGCCGCCGTCGCGGACGCGGATCTTGCCGGCGACAGCGATGCAGTCTTCGTTTCGGAGGGTGTCGGCGGCGGCGAGGAGTGCCTCGGTCGCGTCCTCGCGGTCGAAGACGACCTGGGTGAGCCCGAAGCGGTCGCGGAGGTCGATGAAGATGAGGCCGGTGCCGTGGTCGCGGTAGGCGTTGACCCAGCCGCAGAGGGTGACCTCGGCGCCGACGTCGCTCTCGCGGAGCTCGCCGCAGGTGTGGGTTCTCCGGGGCATGTGGGGCGTCCTCTCCTCAGTCGGAACCGCCCCGGGCCGAACGCTCGAACCGGGGCGGGAGGGGAGTATACGCGTGGGATTCGGCGGCCTAGGTGAAGATCGCAAGAGCGCACAGCCCGAAGGCGACAAAGGGCAGCAGGGCCACGTACCCCACCAACCCGGCGATGAGCGGGACGGCCGACCCGGCATCAGTGTCTCGGGGCACATCGACAGCGTGCGCCCGCGTGCGGGCGCCTTCGGGTTCTCGGTGCATTTGAAGATCTCCTTGGTCCGCGGACCGGTGTTGAGTGGCGTTCGATCTGCGTCGGATCGGGTTCGCGGTAGTTAACCCTGTTCGGGCCCGGGGTATTCCGCGTGGAACCGAGCGTGGATCACCAGCCCAGCTCGTGGCCCTCGTAGGAGAAGAACTTGGCGTTGTCCGCCGGGCTTGCCCCGGTGATGATCTTGAGCATCGCCGAGACGGACTCGTTGGGTGTGAGCGTGGCGCCGTCGCCTCCCATGTCGGTCTGGACCCACCCGGGGTGGATTGCGACGGCGGTGATCCCCTGCTCGGCGAGTTCGTTTGCCATGAGCACATGCGCCATGTTCAACGCCGACTTGGACGAGCGGTACGCGAGGTGCCCCTTCCAGTCGCTCTCGATCGCGCGCGAGATGGACCCCATGTCACTCGAGATGTGAGCAATAACCTTGCGGTCCGAACGCTGCACGTTGGACGCGAGGGCCTGCGTGACGAGCATCGGGCCCGCAACGTTGACGCGGTAGGTCTCGATTAGGTCCTCGGCGGTTGTCTCGGTGAACGAGGGCTTCTTCTTGTCGAGGAAAACCGCGGCGTTGTTGATGAGCACGTCGATGGGCGTGCTGCCCAGGCGCTCGGCGAGGGCGTGGATGGAGGCGGGGTCGGTGGCGTCGAGTTGCTCGACGCGGGCGCCGGTGGCTTTGAGCTCGGCGGCTTTGCCGGGCTCGCGGGCGGTGGCGATGACGGTGTGGCCGGCCTTGGTGAGCTGGCGGGCGAATTCGAGGCCGATGCCTCGGTTGGCGCCGGTGATGAGGGTGGTGGTCATGGGGGATAGTAGAGGGCGTGTGCTCGAAGACCCCTCACCCCGGCCCTCTCCCCCAAGGGGAGAGGGAGGAAGA
>BQJQ01000200.1 GCA_021604785.1 Phycisphaeraceae bacterium | reverse complement strand
GGGGATCGACGCGGCGGCGCGCGAGGGCGTGACCAGCGCCGAGCTGCTGGCGATCGAGGACACGTCGGCGGTCTGGGCGGAGTCATCGTGGCTGGGGTACTGGCAGACGCCTCGCAATCAGAGGGGCGTCGTCGGCGTCGTGCCGGAGTTCACCGAGGGCGACGACGTGCGCCGGGACCGGTGGGTCGTGGGCGTCGCCGCCGAGCGGTCGGACACGCCCGACGGGCGCCCGGCCCGCCTGGTCGTCGTCGGGTCGAACGGGTGGATGCTCGACCCGATCGCCGCCCGCCGCGACGAGGTCGTGGACGGGCGCTCGCCGCTCGCGTTCCCGGGCAACGCCGAGCTGTTCGAAGCGGCGGTCCTCTGGCTCGCGGAGCAAGACGAACTGATCGCGCCCTCGGGCGAGGCACGACCGGTGGCGCTCGTGCAGATCTCGGGCGCGCAGAAGCGGGTGCTCTCGTGGGTGCTGCTCGCGGGGCTGCCCGGGCTGATCCTGCTCGGCGGCGTCGTGCACCGCGTCGTGCGCGGATGAGCGCCGATCACGCGCGCGGCGTGACGTCGCTGCCCGTGAAGTTCGTCCGCGGCTGACCAGACGGGCGGTAGCTCGGCCCGTCCGCGTCGGGCTCGGCGTGGGCGCCACACTCGGGGCACGTGCGCACGGGCCTGCTGAGCCCGCCGAGCTCGTACCCGCACCGCGCACAGTTCCCGGGTCGCTCGGGCACGGGCATGCAGGCGATGAAAACCCCGAGCCCGCCGACCAGCGCGGTGTACGGGTACATGATCGCCTGGAGCACGGAGATGTAGAACCCCTGCCCCTCGGGGTCGATCGACCTGGACCACTCGCCGAGTTGGATGTGCGCCCAGTTCACGAGCATGAGCCCGGCGACCCCGACCGCGACGGTCACAAACCCGCGCAGCGTGCGACGCCACCGGCAAGCCTGCCACCACACGATCAGCGCATACCCAACGAAGAAGGGGATCACGGCGGTTCCCTCGACGCCCACGGGGCGCCCCGAACGCACCAACCCTAGCGGCCCGGCGTGAAGAACGCCCGCAACGCGTCCATGATGTCGTCCTTGGTGTTTACCTTGGACGAGATCAGCCTGGGCCCGTGCGCATCGGCGGCCCCATCCGGGAACGCCTCGCGGAGCACGTTGATGAAGTTGCCCGAGCCATAGGCCGACGCGACCTGACAGTATCCAACCATGTTCGAGCGGGGCACGAGCGCGTCCTGGAGCAGGTTCACGCACTCGCGGTTGTCGGCCTCGGACGAGTTGTCGCCGTCGGAGAAGTGGAAGAGGTAGGTGTTCCACGCGGACGGGTCGTAGTGGGCTTCGAGCAGGTCCTTGCAGCACTTGAAGGCGCTCGAAATCCTTGTGCCGCCGTCTTCACGCAGCGAGAAGAACGCCTTGCGATCTACCTCCAAGGCGCGCACGTCGTGCACGATGTACCGGCTCTCGATGCCCTCGTAGTTGCGGCGCAACCACGTGTCGATCCAGAACGCGACCAGGCGCACCAGCTCCTTCTGCTCGGCGCCCATCGAGCCCGAGACGTCCATCATGTAGACGATCGCGGCGTTGGACACCGGCTTGCGCACCTCCTCGTACGACCGGTACCGCATGTCCTCCTTGATCGGGATGATCACCGGGTCGTCCGGGTCGTACTCGCCCATCGCGATCTGGCGCTTGAGCGCCTCGCGGTACGAACGCTTGAAGTGGCGGAGCGCCGAGGGGCCCGCCTCGCGGATGCCGGTGAACCGGTTCTTGACGGTCTGCACGTTCGCGGCGCCCTTGGGCTCGATGCGCGGCAGCTCGAGCTCCTCGGCGAGGATGTCGGCGAGCTCGTCGAGCGAGACGTCGACCTCGAGGATGTGCTGGCCCTCCTGGTCGCCGCCGGAGTCCTTGCCGCCGCCGGGGGCCTGGCCCTCCTCGCCCTCGCCCATCCCGACACCGCCGGTGTTGTCGCCGTAGCGGAACGTGGGGATGTCGATGTCGTGGACGGGGATGGAAACGAAGCGTTTGCCCTCGCGGGCGATGAGCTCGTCGCGTGAGAGGAACTTGCGGAGGTCCTTGCGGATCCTGCCGCGCACGATCTGGCGGAAGCGTTGGTGGTCCTGATCGATCTTGGAGACCATGGTCATCCTGCCTGGTCGTGCCCCCTGAACAGGTACGTTCAGCAGGGCGGGGGGTTCGAGTCCTCTTCGGGCATATCGGCGATCGGTGCGCAGGTATTGGGTTCTGCGCCGCTGCGGGCGTGTTCTCGGCGGGCGTACCGGCGGGCAACCAGACGGGCCGACAGCAGCCCGATGGGGACGGCCACAAGGATCTCGGCGACGCGGTTCACCAGATCCGCGGCCAGGGCGATCTGCAGGTCGCCCCCCACCGCCGCCGCGGTCAGGCCGACGGCCCACTCGCGCACGCCCAGCCCGTTGCCCGTGATCGGCACGATGACCGAGAGCTGGGAAGCCGACGCGATGAGCACGCATTCGTCGAGCCCGATGGGGCGATCGAGGGCGTAGAAGATCGCCCAGTAGCGGGCGATCCAGACGAGCATGTCGAGGTAGCGGAAGAGCATCGCGAGCAGGAGCCACCCGCCGGACGCGCCTGGTGGGCGGATGAGGCAGGCGGCACCGAGCAGCACCGCGGGGGCCGTGACCAGCGCGATCTCGATGCCCACGTGCACGGGCCAAGCGCGGGTCGCGAGCCCGATCGCCAGCACGAGCGCGCCGGCGATCGCGGTCAGCCCGACGCTCTCGACGAGCACGCGGGCGGACTTGCGGATCGGGATCCCGTTGACGCGCTTGTGATAGGCAAGCCGGCCGACCAGCCCGGGCTTGAGCGGGAGGTAGTTGAGCAGCCACGAGCTGCCGACCAGCGCGGTCATCTCGCCGGGGGCGACGCGGCCAAACCGGCGTGTGAGCGACCACAAGGCGCCCGCCGAGGCGAGCCAGCTCATCGCGGGCACCACCAGCAGCGTGACGACCAGCCACGCGGGCGCGGGCCAGATGCGGTCAAAGGCCTCAACGATTTGCGCGCGCGAAGAGACGACGGCGTAGACCGCCGCCCCGATGAGCACCAGCGCGAGCGCGAACCCGATGCCCGCGCGGACCCGGGCGGCTCGGGGTGTGCGGACCCGGTCCATCGGGCTCAGGGTTCGTCGACGGCGGCCCGTCGCGGGGCCCCGGGCGTCGGTCCGGCCAGCAGGTTCGCGTGCGGGCCGACCAGCGCGTAGATGTACGCCCCGAGCTCGAGTCGGTCGCGGATGAGGCCCGCGAACGCCCGGGTGTCGGGGTTCGCCGAGCGAGCGGCGACTTCGAGCGTCGGGTCTGCGCCGTCGTAGACCCGCGTGAGCATCAGGACAGTCGCGACGAGCCCGCCCGCCTCGTCCACGTTGGAGTCGGTGAACGAGAGCCGGACGTGGTCGTCGAACGGGCCGAACGCGCGGCACTGACGCCCGTGCGGCAGCGTCACGAGCATGAGAGCCCGCTCGAGCGCCGACGCGCGGTCATACCGGCGGATCAACGCGTCGGACATGGTGTTGATGCCCGGGCCGGCGATCGCCACGTTCTCGAAGTCCGGGCCCAGGAAGTGCGCCCGCATGCCCGTGAGCGTGCGCGGCAGCGTCACCGGGTCGTCCCGGTCCAGGCGGAGTGCGAACTCTTCGGGCGTGAACCGTGCCTCGGGCAGCGAGCGCCGGACGACGGCGCCCGTCTCGGCCGTCAGCGCCATCGGGCCCGAGACCATCGCGCCGTGGCGGCCGATCTGGAACGACTGGAGCAGACGCCATCGCTCGCGGACCGTCAGGCGGGCGTTGAGGTCGAGCAGGTACCCGGTGTACCCGACGTCCGCGGGCACGGTCGCGACGATCGCTTCGCGCGGGACCAGGCGAAGGCGGCGGTCGAAATCGAGCACCTCGGGCTGGGGCGTGCCCAGGAACCCGCGGATGTCCGCATCCAGCGAGGGCGTCACGATCAGACGCGAGCTGATGACCTTGTCCGCACCCACCGAGAGCGGGATCGGCGCCATGTTGCGCAGGCGGATGCGCACCATCGCGCGCTCGTCGGCGGCGAACGACGTCGCTTCGGACTCGATCCGCAGCTCCATGAACGTGCTGGGCTGGGTGATCATCCGGTCGATCCACTCGGGGATCCGGTCGGCGCGGGCGGCCATCGCGGTGCCCGCGTCGGACATCAGGGCGCTCTCGCCGGCGAGGTCCACCACACGCAGCGCCGCCCAGACGCCCGAGGGCTCGTAGGGACGGTCGTGGGCGGCGAGCAGATAGAGCTCGACCGCTTCCTCCTGGCGATCCAACGCTTCGAGGGCGGCGGCGCGGACAAGGATCGTCGCCGACGGGTCCGGGATCTGGCGTGCCGCGTCGAGCGCCCCCAGCGGGTCGCCCCGGTGCAGCGCGAGCCACGGGTCGAGCACCTTCGCGGCGCCCGCGACGGCCGGGACGATCTCGCCGATGTCGCGAACTTCAGCTTCGAGCACCTCCAGGTCCATGCCGGTCAGCGCACGCGCGCCCTGGATCGTCATGAACAGCGTCATGTAGTCCGTCACCGCCTGCGAGCGGACCTCGGGCGTGAGCGTCTGGTCCTGGAGCACCTCGTTGACCTCGGCGACACCCGCGAGCACGGAGTCGCGCAGATCGTCGAGCGAGGCACGCGC
>BQJQ01000199.1 GCA_021604785.1 Phycisphaeraceae bacterium | reverse complement strand
TGCAGGTTGAGCATTACTACCCCAACGTGCGTCCATACGGACCTTGGAACGGGTCGAATACACCTCCGTCACCCACCGCACCCGCAGCAGACATGACTGTCGATGAGTTCCGCGCGGAACAAGAGTGGCTCGGAGCCTCGTACGGAACTGAGTATGAACTTCCCCCCAATTGGCCCGAAGCAAAGTGGCGTCTCCGCACCAACTTCGCCGCCGCCGGCACCGGCGGGCTGATCCTCTGGCCCGTCTTCGGCGCCACCAACCAGCTCCTCGGCGGGCTCGCGTTGCTCGTCCTCACCGTCTGGCTCGTCCGCAAGGGACGCCCGCCCTGGGTGACGGCGGTGCCCATGGTCTTCATGCTCGCGATGACCGGGTGGGCGATCGTCGAGCTGGCGCGCACGTTCGTGGGCGGCCCGGACGGCGGCGGGCGGCCGGGGCTCTTGGCGATCTCGGTGGTCATGCTGGCGATGGAGGTCTGGATCGTGATCGAGGCGGGGGTGCTGGTGGTGCGCGGGTCGCGTTCGGGTGGGCTCGCCGGGGGGTCGTCGGGCGGGTAATCTGCTGGCATGATGCAGACACGGTGTTTCGTTGTTGGGGTGCTCGCCGCGACGTCCTTTGCCGGGGCCCAGCCGGGCAGCCCGGTTGCGCACGATCCGGTGGACCGGGATCCGGGGACCGAGCGGCGGATGGCCGACGGCGCGCGCGAGGAGGTGAGCGCGGCCGGGTTGGGGTTCATGCTCAACGGGGTGCCGACGGCGGAGCGGATCCGGGGGTATCACGACCTGCTGGCGTCCGAGCCGCATGATGCGGGGACGCCGGGCGATCTGGCGGTGGTCGAGAACATCGAGCGGCTGTTCCGCGAGTTCGGGCTCGAGACCGAGCGGCAGGAGGTGCAGCTGTATCTGTCGAGGCCGGTGTCCGGGGCGGTGTGGGTGTCGGTTTCCGGCGATGAGAGCAACGCTCCGGCGGAAGACGCCGCGACCCCGCCGGGCGATCCGACGCAGGATCGGGCCGAGTGGATCGAACTCGCGACCCGCGAGGCGCCCGTCGAGGGCGATCCGTACAGCCGTGGCGAGCTGGCGCGGTCCGGGTGGAACGCGTACTCGGGCACGGGGGACGTGACGGGTGAGGTGGTGTACGCGAACTACGGCAGGCTTGAGGACTTCGAGAAGCTCGCGGAGATGGGCGTGGACCTGACGGGCAAGGTTGTGCTGGCGCGGTACGGCGGGAACTTCCGGGGGTTCAAGGCGAAGTACGCCGAGGCCGCGGGCGCGGCGGGGCTGGTGATCTACACCGACCCGAGCGATTCGGGGTGGGGCCAGGGGCTCGCGTACCCCGAGGGTGGGTACGCGAACGAGACGCACATCCAGCGCGGGTCGCTCAAGACATTGGACTACCCCGGCGACCCGCTGACGCCGTTCGAGGCGGCGGTGGAGGGCGCGCGCCGCCTGAACCCGGAGCGGGTGGGGCTGCCCACGATCCCGGTGCAGCCGATCGGGTGGGGGGCGGCCAGCGAGATCCTGACCCGGATGACGGGCGAGAGCGTGCCGGCCGGGTGGCAGGGCGGGCTGGCGTTCCGGTATCGGCTGACGGGCGGGGACGACCTGCGGGTGCGCGTCGCGGTGGAGCAGGCGCGGGAGATGGTGACGACGTGGAATGTGATCGGGCGCGTGACCGGGGCGGTCGAGCCGGAGCGCGAGGTGTACGTCGGGTGCCACCACGACGCGTGGGGGTTCGGCGCGGGCGACCCGATGGCGGGGATGATCTGCCTGCTCGAGTCGGCGCGGAGCTACGGGGAACTTGCGCAGCAGGGCATGCGCCCGCGCCGGAGCGTTGTCTTCTGCGCTTGGGCCGCCGAGGAGCACGGGATCATCGGGTCGGTCGAGTTTGTCGAGTCTCGGGCGCGCGAAATCGGTCAGAACGCGGTCGCGTACCTGAACCTGGACATGGCGGCGATGGGGCCGCAGTTCGGGTCGGCGGCGTCGCCGTCGCTGCGGGTGGTGATCGCTGAGGCTGCGGGCGACGTCGAGCAGGCGCGCGACCCGGCGCGGACGGTGCTGTCCGAGTGGAGTGAGCGGAACGCGGATTCGGAACGTCCCGGGATGCCGGAGTTCGGCGACCTGGGCGGCGGGTCGGACCACATCGGGTTCCTGTGCCACGCGTGCGTGCCCAGCGCGTCGCTGCGGGGCGGCGGGTCGCGTGGGGTTTCGTACCACTCGATCTACGACAACCTGGCGTGGTACCGGGCGGTGGTGGGCGAGGACTACGAGCCGGCGCTGATGGTGACGCGGATGACGAATGCCGTGACCGCGCGACTGGCGCACGAGCCGATCGTGCCGCTGGACCCGGGGCGGTATGGGCCGGACATCGCCGAGCGGTTGACGGCGCTGGCGGAAGACCGACCGGGGCTGAGCGCGGCGGTTGCGTCGGTCGTCAGCGAGATCGAACTGGAGCCCGGGCCGATGCCCGCGCGCCGGGTGTCGGAGGCTGGCGTGCTCGGAGAGTCGGGGATCGCGCGCCTGAATGCGGACTTGATGGCGATCGAGCGGGACTGGTGCGCGGCGAGCTTCGACGACGGGCGCCGGTGGTACCGCAACGGGTACGCGGCTCCGGACGCGACGAGCGGGTACGCGGCGTGGGTGCTGCCGGGGGTTCAGGCGGCGCTAATGGGTGAGGATGAGGACGCGATCCGGCGCCAGATCGAGGCGGTCGGGTGGTGGGTCCGCGGCGAGCGCTCGCGGGCACGGTCGATCGCGACGCTGATTGAGTCGGCGATGCCCGAGGAGGCGCCGGCGGCGGAGGCGGACGCGCCCAAACCGGAGTTCGATCGTTTCGACATGGAGGCGGTTGAAGTGGACACGGACGACCAGCCCTGAGCGGGCGCGGGATCGGTGCGGAACATCGGCGCAGAAGAAAGCCCAAGCATTTTCATGCCTGGGCTTTGTCGTATGACGGAATGTTGTATGACCCCGGGCGTGCGCCCGTGATCAGGCGACGCGGTCCTTGAGTCCCTTGAGGGGGCGGACCTTGACGACGTTGCGGGCGGGCTTGGCCTTGAAGATCATCTCTTCGCCGGTGAAGGGGTTGGTGCCCTTGCGCGCCTTGGTGGCGGGCTTGCGCTGGACGAGGACCTTCATCATGCCCGGGACGTTGAAGGTGCCGACGGCGCCCTTCTTGAGGTCGAGCTGGATCATGTCGCCCATGGTCTCGAAGACCGCGGCGACCTCCTTCTTGGAGATCCCGACCTGGTCGGCGATGGTGGCGCAGACGTCGCTCTTGGAGCGGGGCTTGCCGCGGGCTGACGTCAGCTTGGCGGCTGAGGTCGCGCGGGCGGGTGCCTTCTTGGCGGTCTTCTTGCGGGTGGTCTTCTTGCGGGCGGTGGTCTTGCGGGCCGCCTTCTTGCGGGCGGGCTTCTTCCGCGTCGCGGCACGACGCGCGGGCGCCTTGCGGGTGGTCTTCTTCTTGGTCTTCCGTGTCGTTTTCTTGGCCATTCCTTGCTCCTGATGCGCTCCCTCGGGAGCGTGAAAACCGTGGATATGTCGATACCCGAGGGCGTTGTACCGACAGTTTGTCGGGTCCGCAACCCGGGAAACCCCTGTTTTTTCAGGCTCGGACAGTTTTTGCTCCCCGCGTGTCGGGGGAGGTGTCGAGTTCGAGGGTCAGCGGCGCGTGGTCGGAGAGCTTGCGTCGGCGCTCGCGGTGGGCGTATTCGAGGGCCCGGATGGTGGGCGCGAGGGGTGCCGAAACAAGGGCGTGATCGAGGCGAAAACCCCTTCCTGCGTGGGAAATCCACGATCTCTCGGTGCCGGCGGGGTGGAGCTCGCGGTACGCGTCGCGGTAGCCCAGGGTCGCGATCTGCCCGAGCAGCGGGGTGCAGGTGGAGACGGCGCCGGGTTCATCGAGGTGGTGGCGGCCCGTGTTGAGATCTCCGACGATTGCGTGAAAATCTGCGGCCCGCGCACGGGCGAGGGAGATCAGCGATCGGAAATGACGGGCTTTGCGCGCGGTCGCGTGGGCGTCGGATCGGGCGGCATCGGGGACGTGCACGCCGGTGATCCAGCAGTCGGGCCCGAGCAGGCGGGCGTCGATGCGGCGCTGGGCGATGTCGGGGTCGTCGGGAGTTGGGGGGACCTGCAGGGGGTAGCGGGAGGCGAGGAGGACGCCGTTTTTGGCGGGCGGGGGGTCGGTGTGGGTTTGGTGGGGGAGCCCGTGGTCGTGGAGGACGCCGGCGATCTGGCCGCCAGTAGAGCGGCGGAACTCGGTGAGGACGACGACGTCGGCGCGCAGGGCGAGGAGGGCGAGGGCGATCTCGGGTGTGCGGCGGGGCCCGCCGCCGTGCTGGATGTTCCAGTGGACGATCCGCATCGGGCGCGGGGCGTAGCGTACCGGCATGAGCGGAGATATGCCCATCGTGGCTGTGACGCGGGACCTGCCGGGCGGGGTGGAGATCCCCGGTGCGGACGTTCGAGTGTGGCGCGACGGGGCGCCCACGCGGGGGGACTTTCTCGGCCTGGTTCGCGGGGCGGCGGGGATGATTACGTGGGCGTGCGACATCGTGGACGCGGAGGCGCTTGACGCGGCGGGGGGGTCGCTGCGGGTGGTGGCGAACTACGCGGTGGGGTTCGACAACATCGACGTGGAGGCGTGCCGGGCGCGGGGCGTGGTGGTGACGAACACGCCGCACGCCGTGACCGAGGGCA
>BQJQ01000198.1 GCA_021604785.1 Phycisphaeraceae bacterium | reverse complement strand
GGCGGGGGCATTGGGGGTTGCCCGGGGGCTTGGGGGGCCTAGAGTTGTGGCCCACTCGGGAGTCCGAGAGGGGTAAGGGAATTTTAGCGCTATGCCGACGATCAACCAGCTGATCCGTAAGCCCCGCCGCACGCCGAAGATGAAGTCGAAGGTGCGCGACCTCGAGTCGTGCCCCCAGCGGCGCGGCGTGTGCCTGACTGTCCGGACGACCACGCCCAAGAAGCCGAACTCCGCGCTGCGGAAGATCGCTCGTGTGCGTTTGTCCAACGGCAAGGAAGTCACGGCGTACATCGGCGGCGAGGGTCACAACCTTCAGGAGCACTCGATCGTGCTCGTCCGCGGCGGGCGCGTGCGTGACCTCCCCGGTGTCCGTTACCACATCGTCCGCGGCTCGCTCGACACGCTGGGCGTGGACGGACGCAAGCAGTCGCGGTCGAAGTACGGCGCCAAGAAGGGCAAGTAACCCGCGGCCTTCAGGGCGCGACACCAATCGTTCACATCTCGTGACTGGCAAGTAATCGGCGATCGACGCCGGTGAACACACAGCCCGCGACGCGGGCAGATGAGCCGGAGGCAACCAATGGCTGGCAGAATTACCCACTCCGAAGCGCAGCTGAGACCGGACCCGAAGTACAACGACAAGGTCCTGTCGAAGTTCATCAACTGCATCATGACCGACGGTCGCAAGACCTCGGCCCAGCGGTGCGTGTACGACGCGCTCGAGGCGATCGACGGTCGTCTGGCGAAGGACGAGACCGAGTCGGATCAGAAGCCCAAGGACGGGCTCGACCTGTTCCGCCGGGCGATCGAGAACGTCAAACCCTACGTCGAGGTGCGGTCCAAGCGCATCGGCGGTGCGAACTACCAGGTGCCGATCCAGGTGAGCTCGAAGCGTCAGCAGTCGCTCGCGTTCCGGTGGATCATCACGGCGTGCCGGTCCGAGACGGGCCGCCCGATGAAGTTCAAGCTCGCTGAGGAGCTGTGGGCGGCGTCCCGCGGCGAGGGCAAGGCGATGACCACCCGCGACCAGACGCACCGCATGGCCGAGGCGAACAAGGCGTTCGCGCACTTCGCGAAGTAAACGCCTGGCTACGGCCATCAGGGATCAGCGATCAGGGGCCCCCGCGTGGGGGCCTTTTCTTTGCGCTCAGGTTGCGCGCGGGCGGTGCGTGTCCGCGTCCCACTCTGCCGCCAGCACGCCCCAGCCGAGGCGGTCGGTGAGCCCGAGCCCCTCGACGTAGAAGTCTTCGCGCTGGCGGACTTCTTCGCGCAGGCCGAGGCGGTTAGGCACGTCCACGCTCGCCGTATTGCGGTGCGAGCAGTAGATACGGACGCGGTTGAGGCCCATGCCGTCGCGGTTCTGCGGGCGAAAGGCCCACGAGAGAACGTGTGCGCTGGCTTCGGTGGCGTAGCCCTTGCCGCGCGCGCCGGGGGTCAGCCAGTACCCGGTCTCGGCCGAGGCGGTCTCGCGCCGGACGCCGTGGATGCCGTGCCCGCCGACGAGGGTGCCGGTGTCGCGCTCGAAGACGCCGAAGACAACCCACTCCAGCTTCGAGGGCTCGCGGAGGTGTACCCGCTGGTTTAGGATGAAGTGCAGCGACCGCTCCTCGTCGGCGTGGTCCTTCTCGCTCCATGGCAGCCAGGGCAGCAGCGAGCCGCGGCACCCGTCCACCGTCTCGTGCAGCGCCCGCGCGTCAGATGGCTCGTATGCCCGCACCACCAGCCGCGGCGTCTCGATCCGCACGGGCACGGGGTCCGGGCAAGTCCACGCGACGCCCTTGATGGGGATCCGGTCTTCGCTGGCGCATCGGGTCATGCCCGAACGGTACGGCCCAAACCTAGAGTCGGGCATGCCCGAGCCCGCAGAACACGCCCGGTATCGGCGGCAGGAGATCCTGCCCGAGATCGGTCCGGCGGGGCAGGCCCGGCTGAGCAGTGCCCACGCCGCGGTGGTCGGGTGCGGGGCGCTGGGGACGGTCGCGGCGGAGTTGCTCGTGCGGGCGGGTGTGGGGCGGGTCACGCTGATCGACCGCGATGTGGTCGAACTGACGAACCTGCACCGCCAGACGCTCTTCGACGAGGCGGACGCCGCCGCCGGCACGCCTAAAGCCGAGGCCGCCCGGGCTCGGCTCGCGGCGATCAACTCGGGCGTGCGGATCGAGGCGTGCGTCGCGGACGTCGTGGCGAGCAACGCGGAGGGGCTGCTCGGGTTCGGAGCCGATCGCGCCCCGGGCGTGATCGTGGACGGCACGGACAACTTCGAGACGCGGTTCCTGCTCAATGACATCGCGGTGAAGCACGGCGTGCCGCTCATCTACGGCGGGGGTATCGGCACGACAGGGGCGGTGGGCGTGTTCGCGCTGCCCAGTGGGCCTTGCCTGAGGTGCGCGTTTGACGGCCCGCCCGCGCCGGGCTCGCAGCCGACGTGCGAGACGGCGGGTGTGCTGGGCCCCGCGACGGCGGCGGTGGGGGCGCGGCAGGCCGCCGTGGCGATGCGGGTGCTCGTGGAACCGCCGGCGCCGGGCGCGGCGACGCTCGAGCGGTTCGACCTGTGGACCGGCGAGCACCGGAGCGTGCGGATCGAGCGTGACCCCGGGTGCCTCTGCTGCGGTACGCGCCGGTTCGAGTGTCTAGACACGGACGATGCGCCGGCGAGCGCGACGCTGTGCGGACGTGATGCCGTGCAGATCCCCGCGTCGGGCGCGGTGGACCTCGACGCGCTGGCCGAACGGCTCGCGGGCGCGGGGCGGTTCACCGTCGGCCCGTTCATGCTCCGCGGCGAGATCGAGGCGGGGCGGTATCAGCTCACGGTGTTCGGCGACGGACGCTCGGTCATCCGCGGCACGCGCGATGTCGCCGAGGCTCGGTCCGTGCATGCACGCTACGTTGGATCCTGAACCACACACGCCCGCCGAGGCAGAAGCGACCGGCTGAGCCCGGCAGATGGAGGCACCGATGGGACTGACTGCTGAGACGATCACTGGAGCCGCCGGGATCGGTGTTGCTCTGACTGAGATGCTGCTCAAGGATGTCACGCCCGAGACGTTCGCCCGCCAACCCGTCAAGGACGGCGAACTGATCCAGACGAACCACCCGGCATTCATCCTCGGGCACCTGTGCTTGTACCCCGCGAAGATCCGCGAACTGGCGGGGCAGGACGCCGGCGACTGCGCGATGCCCGCAGCGTTTGGGGACCTGTTCAGCGCGGGGGTCGAGTGCCGCGACGACACCGAGGGCTCGATCTATCCCGCGATGGACGACATTGTGCCGCGCTTCCAGGCCGGGCACGTCAAGGCGTTCGAGTTCGTCGGCTCGCTGAGTGAAGACGACCTCGCGGCGCCGCATCACGGCCCGGACAAGTACAAGCAGATGTTCCCGACACTGGGCGTGATGACGAACTTCATGCTCACGAGCCACGTGATGATGCACCTCGGGCAGTTCAGCGCGTGGCGACGATGCATGGGGCTTGGCCCGGTGATGTGACCGACGCTCAGGCTCGCACGAACTCGTTGTGCAGTTTCTCTGTTCCGATCGTCGTGTCCGGCCCGTGCCCGGGGTAGACCGCCGTGTCGTCGGGCAGCGTGTAGAGCCTCTCGCGGATCGCCGTGATCAGTGTTTCAAGCGAGCTGCCCGGGAAGTCCGTCCGCCCGATCGACCCGGCGAACAGCGCGTCGCCCACGATCGCCTGACGCGACGGCTCGTGGATCAGCGAGATCCCGCCGGGCGAGTGCCCGGGCGTGTGCGCGACGCGCCAGGCCTGCCCGCACAGCGTCAACTCGTCGCCGTCGTCGAGCAGGCGGTCGGGCTCGGGCCCGGTGACGGGGCGCCCGGTGAGGGCCGACAGGTTGAGCAGCGGGTTGCCCAGCCACGCCTCCTCGGCCCGGTGGATCCAGATCGGCACGCTCCCCAGGCGCGTCCGCGCCTCGAACAGGCCGGCAATGTGGTCCAGGTGCGCGTGCGTCAGCACGATCACCTCGGGCTCGAGCCCCTCGTGCTGGACGTAGTCGAGCAGTTCGCCCGGCTCGGAGCCGCAGTCCGCGATCCAGCACGGGCCGCCCGCGGCGTCGGGAATGGGGCGGACGACGTAGCAGTTGGTCATGTATTCGCCCAGCGCGAACGCTCGGACGCTGGGGCGGGTTGTGTCTGGGGGGCTCATCAGCCGATCGTATAGAATCAAAGCGGGCCGGGGAGCCCGCCCAGGGAGCACGGACGTGGTGATCCGAAACATCGACGAGATCCCGATGGCCCCGGTCGCAATGGACGGCGTCGATGGGGCGTCCATGGCGATCATGGTCGGGCGGGAAGACGGGGCGCCGAACTTCGCGCTCCGGCAGTTCCGGGTAGAAGCGGGCGGGCACACGCCCCTCCACGCGCATGATTACGAACACGAGGTCTACGTCGTCGCTGGCTCGGGCACGGCCCACCTCACGGGCGAAGACCGCCCGATCCGCGCGGGCGACGTGCTGTACGTCCCAGCGGACCAGGAGCACCAGTTCCGGGCTGACACAGGCGAAGGCCTGCGGTTCTTGTGTGTGGTTCCGGTGGAGCGCAACTGCGGCGGGCCCGTGCCGGGCAGTTGATCGCAACGGTGAAGGAGCGGGCGATGGACGATCGTCAAGGCGTGTCGTACTGGCTCATCGGGATCTACGGGGCGATGTTTGCGCTCGCGCTGGCGGGGATCGTGTACGGCATCGCCGAGGAGGTCGCGAA
>BQJQ01000197.1 GCA_021604785.1 Phycisphaeraceae bacterium | reverse complement strand
CAACGAGACCCGGACGAGCCGGTAGGACCAACGGCGGGCCCGGCGCGGGCACTCACCGCCACGATGGAGGTCGTCATGCGTCGATTCGTTTCCTTCGGGCCCGGGTTCGTGGTGCTGCTGGCGTGCGTGGTGTCGCTGCTGGTGGTGCCCAAGATCCTTCGCATCCACTCCGCGGAAACGACGCGGGCCCAGATCACGCTGGCGCGGTACACGATTGATGATGACGATATTTTGGCGCGCATCGACCGCGCCGTCACGGCGGTCGCTGATTCGGTCGCGCCGACGGTGGTGCACATCGAGACGGACGGCAGGCGGTCTCGCGGGTCGTCCTCGTCGGGCGCGGGGTGGGTGTTCGACGATGCCGGGCACGTGGTGACCAACGCGCACGTGGTCCGCCAGGCGCGGGACATCTCGGTCGAGTTCTACGACGGGCGCGTGTGCGAAGCGACGCTCGTCGGGACGGACCCGTTCACGGACATCGCGGTGCTCGAGCTCGAATGCGCGGGCCCGTTCTTCCCGGTGCCCCGCGCCGAGGGGCGGGTGGTGCGCCAGGGTGAGCGGGTGTTCGCGTTCGGGTCGCCGTTCGGGTTCAAGTTCTCGATGTCCGAGGGGATCGTCTCCGGGCTGGGGCGCGAGCCGCCGACCGGCGGGTTCCAGGGCGGGTTCACGAACTACATCCAGACGGACGCGGCGGTGAACCCGGGCAACTCGGGCGGGCCGCTGGTGGACGTGCAGGGCGAACTGATCGGTATGAACGTCGCGATCGCGACGGCGCGGTCGCCGGGCGGGTCGCCCGATGAGGACGGCACGGGCGATTCGGCGGGCATCTCGTTCGCCATCCCGCTGGGCACGATCGAGCCGATCGTCAATCAGATCCTCACGCACGGCAACGTCGAGCGCGGGTTCCTGGGCATCTCCTTCGGGAACCGGGCTGATGACAACGACAACGCGGTGCGCCGGTTTGTGTCCGACGAGGGGCGGCTGGTCTCGGGGATCCAGGTCTTCGGCGTGACCGAGGACGGGCCCAGCGAAGCCGCGGGCATCGAGACGGGCGACATCATCGTGGGCATCGAGGGGTACCCGGTGCTGGGCATCTCCGCGTTGCGGACACTGATCAGCTCGACCCGCCCCGGCGAGGACCTGAGCGTGAGCATCTTCCGCTCGGGCGAGATCGAGGACCGGACCGTGACGCTCGCGCGCATGCCCGAGGAGACATACGTCGATGTCTTCTCGCAGCGGGTGATGATCGAGCTGGGCGTGCTGTTTACAGATGTCGAGGCGGGCGTGCTGGTCCGGCGCGTGTTCGAGGGCCCGGGCGGGTCCGCCGGGCTCGAAGCCGGGCAGATCGTCCAGCGCGTCGAGGGTCAGGCGGTCGGGTCGCGTCAGGAGTTCCTGTCGCGTCTGCTCGACCTGCGACTGCTCGAGGGACGCCCGGTGGATATCGAGGTGCGGACCGGGCAGGGCGACGACGCGGAGGTGGCCGAGATCACGCTCCGTCTGGGTCGCTGAGCGCGCCCGCGTCGGCGGGCGAGAGACGGACGCGCACGGGTGTGCCCACGGCGGGGATCGCTTCGCGGCGCGCGATCCAGGTCGGTGCATCGACGCGTGATTCGTGGCTGAACGTGATCGTGGGGGCGATGGTCTCGGTGCCGAAGGTGGCGAGCCCGACGATGGTGCCCTCGCCGTCCGCGCCGTACCAGGTCCGGCCCGCTCGCTCGCGGACGACCGAGCCGGCGAAGACGTATCCATCCCACGCGGGGGACTCGACCAGCGACGTGCGCGTGTCGGCATCGATAACCCACGCCGCGGGTTCGATCGGTCCGGGTGTGTCCGCGCTTTCGACAAAGAACTCGACGCGGACGGGCTCGCCCGTGGGGTCACGCCGGGTGACCTCGCCGGCGCGGGTCATCGTGACGGCCCCGGGCGCGCCGGGGAAGAACCCGGCGGCGAGCATCGCCGCGTGCACCAGGCTCGGCGCGACGTCGGTGACGACCAGCGACTCGTGCTCGCGGGTGTCGGCCGAGCAGACGAGCACCTCGAGGTAGACCACGGGGGTGTCCGGGTGGTGCACGTCGGTCGCGACGCGGGAGTCGAACTCGACGACGCGGGCCGCCGCGTCCACGCGCAGGCCGGGCGCCATTGCGATGAACTCGAAAGACTCCTCGATCGGGCGCGGGCGGGGGTGCGTCCGCTCGGGAGCGGCGCCCGGAGACGGTTGATCTCGGGGCGCGGGGGTGCGGTCGTACGCGGGCTCGGGCGAGGCGCACCCGCCGGCGGCGAGCGCGCACGCGAGGATGATCGCGGCTGTCGGTTTCATCTCCGGGCCCTTTCGCGTGCGAGCTGGGCGAAGCGGTCGCCGCGGGCTTCGTAGTGGGCGTACTGGTCCCACGAGGCGCACCCGGGCGAGAGCAACACGGCGTCGCCCGGTTTGGCCCGCGCGAGGATGGCGTCGATCGCGGCCTCAATCGTGACGCATGGCGTGGCGTGCCCGTTGGCTGCGGCGGCGATCGCACCGCCCGTGGCGCCGATGGTGTAGAGCCCCGCGAGGTCGGGCGCGAGATTCGCGATGGGCGCGAGGTCGATGCCTTTGTCGTACCCGCCAGCGATGAGGTGGCAGCGCGCGGCGCCGACGGCACCGACAGCCAATCGCGTCGCGTCGGGCACGGTGGACTTGGAATCGTCGAAGAACTGCACGCCGGCGGCCTCGTGGATGAGCTGCAGGCGGTGGGGGAGGCCCGTGTACGCGCGCACGGCGGCGGCGGCGCGGTCCGCGTCGAGCTCGACGCCCGCGATCAGGCGCGCGCCGGCGCCCGCGGCGGCGAGCGCGATGGCGCCGTTCATCGCGTTGTGCGAGCCCGGGAGGACGCACCCCGCGAGCCCCTGGCGGACCGCGACGCGGTCCACGCCCGGGCGGGTCGCCCAGACGGCGACGTTGCTGGACTCGTCGCCCGCGATGATGGCGGCGTCGCCGGATTTTTGCCCGCGGAGTATGGCGCGCTTGCACGCGCGGTAGTGGTCGGCGGACCCGTGCCAGTCGATGTGGTTGGGCGCGAAGTTGGTGACGACCGCGACGCGGGGGCCGAACGCGGTGCCGTCCTCGCCCTCGGCGAGCCACCAGAGCATGGCGCTGGAGACTTCGAGGACCACGACGGTGCGCGCGTCGAGGCGTGATGCGGTGTCGAGGGCGGACCCGCCGATGTTGCCCCCGAGGAGGCAGGGGATGTCGCACGCTTCGAGCGCGCGGGCGGTCATGGCGGCGGTGGTGCTCTTGCCCGCGGTGCCCGTGATCGCGACGACGCGGTCGGCGCCCAGACGCTCGACGGCGAGCTGGATCTCGGTGGTCACGCGCGCGCCGCCGGCCTTGGCGGCGCGGACGAACCGGTTTTCCCAGGGCGTGGGGACGGCGGGGTTGATGACGACGCCGTCGCAGGTGGTGAAGTCCGAGACGTTGTGCTCGCCCAGGCGGAGCTCGACGCGACCGTCGGCGATCAGCGGGCGCAGGTCGGCGAGCGAGGCGTGCAGGTCGTCTTCCTCGGCGGTGTCGGTGACGAGGACGTCGGCGCCCTGGGCGCAGAGCCAGCGGGTGACTCCGAGCCCGCCGCCGAACCGGCCCAGGCCCATCACCACCCAGCGTTGACCGTCGAACTCGCCCATCCGTGGTGGCTCCTTGTTTCCGCCGGCAGAAGGGTATCGGTCAGAGAACGGCGACCGGATCGACATCGATCGCGGTGCGGGCGTCGGCTTTGAGCAGGCCCGCGGCCCGCGGGGCGGCCAGGGCGTGCTGGATGTCCTTGGGGCGCTGGGCGAAGAGCTCGACGGCGAAGCGGAAGTGCTCGGCGACGCGCGCGATGGGGCACGGGGCGGGGCCCTGGATGATGACCGATTCGGCCGCCGCGGCGCGCACGGCGTCGGCGATGCGGGCGGCGGTCTCCTCGGCCTTGAGGTGGTCGGGGTCGCGGACGATGACGCGGGCCATGCGCCAGGCGGGGGGGAGGCGTGAGTCGCGCCGGGTCGCGAGCTCTCGGCGCGCGAAGGTCTCGAAATCGTGCTTTGCCGCGAGTCGGATCGCGGGCTCCTCGGGGCTCATGGTCTGGACGATGACACGGCCGGGGTCGGCGCCTCGCCCGGTGCGGCCGGCGACCTGGGTGACGAGCTGGAAGGTGCGCTCGCAGGCGCGGAAATCGGGGACGCCGATCGAGGTGTCGGCGTTGAGGACGCCGACGAGGCGGACATTGGGGTAGTCGAGGCCCTTGGCGAGCATCTGGGTGCCCACCAGCAGCTTGAGTTCACGCCGGCCGAAGCGGGCGAGGAGGTCGAAGTAGTCGCTCGCGCGGCGCATGGTGTCCGAGTCCACGCGCGCAAAGGTCTCGTTCTGGATGAGACCCAGTGTCGTCCCGAACCGGCGTTCGATCTCGGCCTCGGCGCGCTGGGTGCCCGAGCCGAGCTCGATGACCTTCTTGGCGCACACGGGGCAGGTCTTGGGGAGGATCTGCTCGGCGAGGCAGTGGTGGCAGCGGACGTAGGCGCGTCGTGCTTGCGCGCGGTGGACGACCATGCGGGTGGAGCAGCTGTCGCACCCGAGGACCCAGTCGCAGTTGGCGTCGGGGCAGGCGACGTAGCTGGCGAACCCGCGCCGGTTGAGGAGGAGGATGCCTTGGCCGCCGGCGCGGAGGGTGCGTTCGAGGGCGTCGGCGAGGGTGGGGCCGATGGATTCGAGGGTGCGGGGGTCGCCGTGCTCGGC
>BQJQ01000196.1 GCA_021604785.1 Phycisphaeraceae bacterium | reverse complement strand
GAGGTGCTCGAAGAGCTCCGCAAGGCGCGCCCGTCCATGCCCGTCATCTTCCTCACCGCCCGCGGCGAGGAGTCCGACCGCGTCAAGGGGCTCCGCCTGGGGGCCGACGACTACGTCGTCAAACCCTTCGGCGTCGAGGAGCTCGTCGCCCGCGTCGAAGCCGTCCTCCGGCGCAGCGCCGAGCGCCCCAGCGTGACACCCACGCTCGAGATCTCGGGCCGCATGATCGACTTTGAGCGCCGTGAGGCGACGCTGGCCGACGGGTCCACCCACGCGCTGAGCGCGCGCGAGGCGGAGGTCCTCCAGTTTCTCGCGGCCAACCGCGGACGGGCCGTGTCCCGCGAGGAGCTGCTCCAGAAAGTCTGGGGCTTCGACCCCCGCGGCACCCACACCCGGACGGTCGACATGACCATCGCCCGCCTCCGCGAGCACCTGGGCGACGACCCGACCGCCCCGAGTGTCATCCGCACCGTCCGCGGCAAGGGGTACACGCTCGCTCGCGCGGGGGACGAATGAACCCGCGCCGGCGCATGACGTGGCTGGTCTACGCCGCCTGTGTGGCCCTGCTCGCCAATGGGCTCGGGTGGGTGTCGTGGCAGGTGATCCGCCTGGAGCGAGCCGAGGTGCGCGCCCGGGCCGAGAACGAACGACAGGACGCCGAGCGCCTCGCGCTCTGGCGGATGGACTCGCTCGTCTCGCCCCTGATCGCCCGCGAAGCCGCACGCCCGTATTTTCATTACCGCGCCTTTGTCCCCGCCGGGCGCACCTACGAGCGGGCCTGGCAGCCCGCCCCGGACGGCGCGCCCCTCGTCCCCTCGCCCCTGCTGTCCGAGCCGCAGGCCTCAGGGGACCCGTTCGCCCGGATTGTCCGCCTGCATTTCCTCATCGACCCCGACGGCATCGTCACCTCGCCCGAGGCGCCATCGGACGACCGCATCGGCGCCGCCGGCGTCCCCGCGCTGGACTACACCCGTGTCGATTCATCCAAAGCGCTGCTCGGGCGCCTGTCCGCGGTCATCGCGGATCTGGACGCATCCCGGACGTACCTCTACGCCGACGACATGGACGGCGCGCCCGGTGATCTCGCTGCGGGCGCACAATTCGAGGAACGCTCCGGTGGCGAGTTCGATCGCTCGGTGCAGGAGCTCGGGGCTCGCTCACGCGCGGCGGACCGCGTGCTGAACCAGGGCCCGTACCTCGCGCCCGCGCGCCAGGCTTCCCCAGGCCTCGCGAGCAAGGTCACGCCCGACGCGGCGCCCACGGAAGCGCCGGGCGAAGCCGGCCTTGGGTACGGGGACGCTGCCGACCGGGAGGCTACGGAGGGTCTCTCGTCGTTGTCCGCGGAATCGCTTGAGCGTGAATCTACGCCGCCGCAGAGTCTCGCCGCCGAGGGTGTGCGCGACGAGGCGCAGAAACGCGAGCATGACCCGCGAAAAAGCGTCCGCCTGGATGAGCTGGCCGACGCGCGCCTGGACACGGGCCCGATCCGCGTCGCGCCGTTCGAGCCCGCGTGGCTGATGGCGGGGTCCGAGCTGGTCTTTGTCCGCGAGGTCCTCGTGGACGGCGTCGCGTACCGCCAGGGCTTCTGGCTGGACTGGACCGAGCTGCGCGCGGAACTGGTCGATGCGCAGCAGGACCTGTTCCCGGATGCAGGGCTCGAGCCGATCCTCGCGGGCGAGCAACCGGCGGACCACGAAGACGCCGCCCGGCGGCTCGCGACGGTCCCCGCACGTTTCGTGCCCGTGGGGTGGATGTCGGACCCGACGCCCGTGATGACGCCCGCGCGGTGGTCGCTCGTGCTGACGTGGATCGCGGTGCTCGCCGCGGCGGTCGCGATCGGGGTGGTGCTGCAGGCTTCGATCTCGTTGTCCGAGCGGCGCGGGCGGTTTGTCAGCGCGGTGACGCACGAGCTGCGCACGCCGCTGACGACGTTCCGGCTCTACGCGGGCATGCTCGCCGATGGCATGGTCTCGGACGAGACCGCGCGCGCAGAGTATCTCGACACGCTCAAGCGTGAGTCCGGGCGCCTGTCGGGCATCGTCGAGAATGTGCTTGAATATGCGCGCCTGACGCGCCGCGCCACGGGGCGGCCCAAGTCCGTCGGCCCGATCAGCCCGGACGAACTGCTCGTCCGCCTGCGCCCGGGCCTGAGCCGGCGGGCCGAGCAGGGCGGGATGGATCTGATCGTGTCGTCCGAACTCGACGATGCGAGCGAGCGCGTGGTGCATGTCGATCCGCAATCGGTCGAGCGCGTGCTGACGAATCTGGTAGACAACGCCTGCCGGTACGCCGCCCCGGACAACGGGGGCGAGGAGGGATCGGGCGACGACGCGGACACGCGGATCCACTTGGACGCGCGCACGCACGAGGGCATGCTCGAGTTCCTGGTCAGCGACTACGGCCCGGGCGTGGCGCCGTCCGAACGCGCGCGCATCTTCGGCGAGTTCCGCCGGGGCGGGGCGGGCTCGCGGGCCGACCGGTCGGGGCTGGGGCTCGGGCTGGCGCTTTCGAGGGGGCTGGCACGCGAAGCGGGGGGGGACCTGCAGCTCGTCCGCCGGCGCGGGCACGGGGCGGAGTTTTTGCTGACTGTGCCGCTGAGCGAGGCGGGGGCCTGATCCGCCCAGGCCGAGCCGCGGCCTTGGAGACCGGCCCCGAGGGGGCGTATACTCTCCGCCCACGGGCCTGTAGCTCAGTTGGTTAGAGCGCACCCCTGATAAGGGTGAGGTCGAAGGTTCGAGTCCTTCTAGGCCCATTTTCCCCGTCGCCCTCTCGCCAGGGCCCTCCGGCGGGAGAACCTTGAACTCCACGATTCGCGAACACCCCGGACCTCGTGTCGGTTCGGGCTTCATCACGCGCGGCGTGACTGCTCGGGGACCCCCGATGACCACGACCCACGACATCCCCACCCGTCGACTGACACGCGACGGCATCGACGTCTCCGAGATCGGGTGCGGGCTCTGGGCTCAGGGCGGGCACTGGGGCCCGATCGACGACACCGCCTCGCTGAGCGCGATCGACGCGGCGCTCGACGGGGGCGTGACGTTCTTCGACACCTCCGACGTCTACGGCGAGGACGGGCACTCCGAGAAGCTCCTCGGCAAGGCGATGCGGGGCCGGCGCGACAGGTTCGTCGTCGGCACCAAGATCGGCTGGCGCGGCTACGACGGCGACACGGTCTCCTCGCAGTACACCACCGTGGACAAGCTCATCGCCGGCGTCGAGAGCAACCTCGAACGTCTGCAGACCGATCACATCGACGTCATCCAGTGCCACATCTTCTACGAAGACCCGACGACGCCCGTCTTCATAGAGGGGTTTCGCAGGCTCAAGGAGCAAGGCAAGGTCCGGTCGTGGGGCGTCTCGACGGGCGATCTGTCGCTCATCAAGACGTTCAACGCGCACGGCGACCTGGGCACGCTGCAGATCGACTACTCGATCCTGAACCGCGACCCCGAGAACGAGGTCCTGCCGTACTGCCGCGAGCACGGCATCGGCGTGATCGTGCGCGGCCCTCTCGCGATGGGCCTGCTCGCGGGCAAGTTCGACGCCTCGGCAACATTCCCCGAGGGCGACTTCCGCAAGGCGTGGACCGACGACGCCGAGCAGAACGCGCAGTTCAAGAAAGACCTGGCAACGGTCGAGCAGCTCCGGGCCGTCGCGGGCGGCGGGCGGTCGATGTTCGAGCTGGCGTTGAAGTTCCCGCTGGCCCACGACGCGGTGTCCACGATCATCCCCGGGGCGCGGAACGAGCGGCAGGCCCGGTCGAATGTCGCGATCAAAAGCACGCCCGCGCTCTCGTCCGCCGAGCTGTCGGCGGTTGATGCCATCGTCGCCCCGGGCGGCGGACGCAAAATCTGGCCCGCCTGAGCCCAGGCCCGAGAATCCGCCGGCTTGGATCGTGCTGGTCAGTACTGGAACAGTTACAGTAAACCGCGTTCTCTCGCTCAAAATCCGCAAATAAAGTCCGGAATACCGAGTTTGTTCGGGTTGTAGCCCACCCCCCGCTCCCGTATGCTTTCTGGAACAGTTACACGCGGCGGCCCGCCCGAGTGCGGCACGCGTGCTGAGGGATGCGTTCACCCGTTCACGAGAGGGAACAACATGAAGGTTCAGAAGTGTGTGTGGGCGGCCCTTGCCGCTGCTGCAGTGTGCACGCCCGCGATGGGACAGAACTTGCTCGGCAACGGCAGCTTCGAGGACGCCGGCGTCGGCTTCGACGAGTTTGACGTCTGGAGCATCTTCGGCAACGTCTTTGCCGACAACAGCGACGAGGTTGCTGCGCAGGACGGCGTTCGTTGCGCCAAGATGTTCGGCGGGTTCTTCGGCCCGGGCATCCAGAGCGACACCGGGTGCTTCCAGGACGGCGTCGCCGTCACCGCCGGCACGGAATACCGGCTCAGCTGCTACACGCAGATGCTCGCGAGCGACCCGATGAAGCTCGCTGACTTCAACGAGCCGTTGGGCAACTTCGGGCACCTGCCTCTGCTGATTGTGGACTTCAAGGACGCGGGTGGCGCCGGCGTCGGCTCGGCCGAGGTCGTTGCCTTCGTCATCGACACCGACCCCACTGACACTTGGGTCTACAAAGAGCTGACCGCCGTGGCGCCCCCTGCCGCGGTGAGCTGCCAGGTCACCCCGCTGCTGATCCAGTGGGGCGAGGATCCGGGCTCGCTGTTCTGGGACAACGTCGTCTTCGAAGAAGTCGTCGACGATGCCTGCTTCTGCGACTGCGACGGCAACGACGT
>BQJQ01000195.1 GCA_021604785.1 Phycisphaeraceae bacterium | reverse complement strand
GACGTTCATCCGCCCGATCCTCGCGGACGAGCCCGGGGCGTTCTCGGCGGCGGTCGCGTCGCTGGGCGGGGTGGTTTCTGAGGGGGCCGAGGGCGAGGGGCCCGCGGCGGGGTTGTTCGAGCGGCTGCAGGCGCTGCTGGGCGGGTCGTCGGTTGATTGGCGCGCCGCGACGACGCGCCGGGCGGACCCGTCCAACGCGATGGACGTGCCTCGGATGATGGCGATGCCGGGCGGGCCGGACATGACCGGGTCGGTGCCGCTGATGACGATGGTGATGCGCGAGGAGAACAACGGCGTGACGACCGAGCGCCGGGCGGTCTCGATCCCGATGCACGCGCTGTTCCCAGACGCTGTTGAGGCGTCCGAGGGGGGCGCGCCGACGGTCGAGGTGTGGACGCCCACAGCGATGCGTTCTGGCGCGCGCAAGGCGCCGGACGCGGGCGTCGCGGTGTTCTTCGTGTGGGACGCGTCGGCCCGAAGGTGGTCGCCGATCGCGATGCGGATCACGCTCGAGACCGAGCACGCCGCGGATGTGTACGGGCGGATGCAGCGGGAGAACGGGTGATGCAGGCAAACACGACACGCTCCGGGCGCGCCCGGCGGGCGTTCACGCTCGTCGAGGTGCTGGTGACGATCTCGATCATCAGCATCCTGCTGGCGATCCTGCTGCCGGCGCTTGGCAAGGCGCGGACGGCGTCTCGCCAGACACTGGCGCTGGTGAACGCGCGGACCGTCGCGATGAGCTTCGACGAGTACCTCAACGACAACGACGAGACGTACCCGTTCATCCCGCTCCGCGAGGACCCGAACATCCCCGGCGGGGGCGAGGCGGTCTACTTCCAGTGGTGGCCGGAGAACACGTTCATCGGCGTGTCGGACGCGTTCGCGCTTGAGTGGGCGTGGCCGGCGGTGCTTAAATCGGTCGCGCCGTGGCAGGAGAGCTACCCGGTGTGGGTGTCGCCCGGGATGAGCACGGACCTGCCCGAGAACCCGCCGGACTTTGGCGAAGACGACAGCGAGCCGGCCGAGGAGTTCATCTCGTGGCGCCTGTCGAGCGCGTTCCTGGGCGACCCGAAGATCTGGGACGCGGATGATCCGGGGACGGACGCGTCGTTGCACCGCGCGGTGCGCCGGGGCGAGGTGACGTTCGCGTCGAGCAAGGTGCTGCTGTGGGACACGCACCTGGCGTACCTCCGGGGCGCACCCGAGCTGCGCGAGGGCCACTGGGACGCGCCGACGCCCATGGCGTTCGCGGACGGGCACGCGGCGGTGAACAACCCGCTCGACGCGCGCGAGGGCGTGTCCAATGCGCTGCGGTTCGGCGACGACCGGCGCCTGCACAACACCGCCGACGGAGCGAAGGGGATCGACTACTGACGCCCTACGAGGCCCGGACGCCCTCGATCGCGGCGAGGCACCGCTCGACGGACTGCGCGACGGACTCGTCGGCAGTAGGCAGCGTCACCTCGGGCGACTCGGGCGCTTCGTACGGGTCGTCGATGCCGGTGAAGCCCTTGATCTCGCCAGCCCGGGCCTTCTTGTAAAGCCCCTTGGGGTCGCGCGACTCGCAGACCTCGATCGGCGTGTCCACGAAGACCTCCAGGAAGGGCAAGCCCGCGGCGGCGTGCAGCTTGCGCACCCGGGCGCGGTCCGCCCGGTACGGGGAGATGAAGCTGGTGACGGCGACGACCCCCGCGTCGGCGAAGAGCTTGGCGACCTCACCCACACGTCGGATGTTCTCGGCCCGGTCGTCGGCGCCGAAGCCGAGGTTCGCGTTGAGCCCGTGGCGGACGTTGTCGCCGTCGAGCCGGTAGGCGAAGACGCCCCGCTCGATCAGGGCTGCTTCGAGGGCGCTGGCGATCGTGGACTTGCCCGACCCGGACAGCCCGGTCATCCAGAGGGTGCACCCGGTCGCGCCGAGCTTGGCCCGCCGGAGTTCGCGCGAGACGGCGCCCTCGTGCCAGACGACGTTGTCGGGCCGGTTCGATGCGGGCCTGTCGGGTTGGTTTGGGGGCGTGTTCAGGGTCACGGGTGGCGTTCCGGGGGTGTTCCGCTAGGCTAGCCGCTCGGCGCGCGGGGGGCGAGGAAAGCCCCGCGGGGCCTATGGTTGCGATCCCGCCAGTTCCGACCCCTGACCACACGGAAACGACCCCCGGATGAGCAGCTACAGCCTCAACCATCTCCGCCAGCTCGAGGCCGAGGCGATCCACATCATGCGGGAGGTCGCGTCGGAGTTCGAGCGGCCCGCCCTGATGTTCTCCGGCGGCAAGGACTCGATCGTCATGGTCCGGCTCGCGGAGAAGGCCTTCCGCCCGGCGAAGTTCCCCTTCCCCTTGCTGCACGTGGACACGGGGCACAACTTCCCCGAGGCCCTGGCGTTCCGCGACGAGTTGGTCGAGCGCCTTGGCGAGCGGCTGATCGTCGCCCCGGTGCAGGAGCTGATCGACTCGGGCGAGGCGGTCGAGGACCCCGGGGCGTGGCCGAGCCGCAACCGGGCGCAGATCCCGACGCTGCTCAAGGCGATCGAGACGCACCGGTTCGATGCGCTCTTCGGCGGCGCCCGGCGCGACGAAGAAAAAGCCCGCGCTAAGGAGCGCATCTTCTCCTTCCGCGACGAGTTCGGGCAGTGGGACCCCAAGAACCAGCGCCCCGAGCTGTGGAGCCTCTACAACGGGCGCATCCAGATGGGCGAGCACATCCGCGTCTTCCCGATCTCGAACTGGACCGAGATGGACGTGTGGCAGTACATCAAGCTCGAGGAGGTCGACGTGCCGTCGATCTACTTCACGCACCAGCGGGACGTCGTCACGCGGATGGGCCAGCTGATGCCCGTGGGCGACGCGCCCTTCCAGGCGCGGGACAACGAGGACGTCGAGATCGGCAAGACCGTGCGGTTCCGGACGGTGGGCGACATGAGCTGCACCGCTGCCACCGAGAGCCCGGCGAGCAACATCGACGACATCATCTCCGAGGTCGCCGGCGCCCGGGCGTCCGAGCGCGGCGCGCGGATGGACGACAAGACCAACGAAGCGGCGATGGAAGACCGGAAGAAGGAGGGGTATTTCTAGTGGCCAGCCCCTCCCCCGCTGCGAGCTTCGATTCCGAGTCCTACCTCGACATGGACCTGCTGCGCCTGCTCACCTGCGGCAGCGTGGACGACGGCAAGTCCACCCTGATCGGACGCCTGCTGTACGACTCCAAGTCGATCTTCGAGGATCAGCTCGAAGCGGCCCAGGTCGCGTCGCTCAACCGCGGCGACGAGCGCGTGAACCTCGCGCTGCTGACCGACGGGCTCCGCGCCGAGCGCGAGCAGGGCATCACGATCGACGTCGCGTACCGCTACTTCGCGACACCCCGGCGCAAGTTCATCATCGCCGACTGCCCCGGGCACGTGCAGTACACGCGGAACATGGTCACCGGCGCGAGCACCGCGAACCTCGCGCTCATCCTCATCGACGCCCGCCACGGCGTGATCGAGCAGACCCGGCGCCACGCCTTTATTGCCAGCTTGCTCCGCATCCCGCACATGGTCGTCTGCGTGAACAAGATGGACCTCGTCGACTGGTCCGAAGAGGTCTACGAGAAGATCCGCGACGACTTCGAGGGCTTCGCGGCTCGCTTGGAAACCACTGACATCTCGTTCATCCCGATGAGCGCGCTCAACGGCGACAACGTGGTGGACCGGTCCCAGAGCACGCCCTGGTACGACGGCCCGAGCCTGCTGCACCACCTCGAGAACGTGCACATCGCGTCCGACCGCGACCTGATCGACCCGCGGATGCCCGTGCAGTGGATCGTCCGCCCGCAGTCCGACGAGTTCCACGACTACCGCGGGTGCGCCGGCAAGGTCGCGTCGGGCGTCTTCCGCCCGGGCGACGAGGTGATGGCCCTTCCCAGCGGCCTGACCACGACGATCGAGTCGGTGGACGTGGGCGGCGAGGCCGTCGAGGCGGGGTTCCCGCCGATGTCGGTCGCGCTGCGCCTCAAGGACGACATCGACGTCTCGCGCGGCGACATGATCTGCAAGCCCGGCAACAAGCCGATGGTCACGCAGGACCTCTCGGCGATGGTCGTCTGGATGAGCACCACGCCCATGACGCCGGGCAAGAAGTACGCCATCAAGCACACGACCAACTCCGCCCGGTGCGTGATCAAAGAACTGACCTACCGGATGGACATCCAGGCGCTCCAGCGTGATGAGTCCGCCACCGAGTTGGCGCTCAACGAGATCGGGCGCGTGAATGTCCGCGTCACCAAGCCGATCTTCTGCGATACGTACCGCACGTGCCGGCAGACGGGCAGCTTCATCATCATCGACGAGGCGACCAACGTCACCGTCGGGGCCGGGCTGATCACAGGGACCAACGACTAGGCGAGCGGTTAGGCGAGCGGCTGGAGCCCCAGGCCCTTGCCCGCGCCCTGCACGCTCGAATCGATCAACGCGAGCACCGCCCCGGCGTTCTGACGCCCGATCGTCATCGTCGCGAGCTGCGCCTGCTCGAGCACCTGCAGCCGCACCAGCTCGGCCGTCTCGGCGGCGAAGTCCGTGTCGCGGATCGAGCTGGCCGCGCCCGTGATCGCTTCGAGCTCGGCGCTCTTGGCGCGGATGAACGTGTCGTTTTGATTCATCGGCGCGCGGATGCGCCGGACGCGCGGCGTGCGCCGGCTGTCCCCCCGTTCGCGTGGGTTGTCCGACCACAGGCGTCGCGTCTGACAGCATGGGCGCACACGAACACCCCGGCCGGAGGGGGCCGGGGTGTTCGGAGTGTTCGAGAGGCAGATGCGTGGGCGTGGGCCCGGGTTGCCGCGGG
>BQJQ01000194.1 GCA_021604785.1 Phycisphaeraceae bacterium | reverse complement strand
CTGACGCTCGGCCGCGGCGCTCGCCTGGTCCGGCTCGTCGGGCTCTTCGACGCGCCCGGTTCGCAGGCGTTCGGCCTCGCGCCGGCGGCGCTCCATCGAGACCTGGCGTTCGTCCTGCTTCTCTTTGAGCTTCTTCCCGACGGTGCCCAGGATGCTGAACAGAATCACCACCGCGAAGATGAGAAACTGGCTGTTGTTCACGATCCATTGCATGGCTGGGGCATCCTACGTCGGCGACTGGGCGCCCGGGAGATCAGCCGGGACAAGGGCCGAGACGCCCGCGGGCGTGGTCGGGCGTTCGAACCGGACGCCGAAGACGCCCTCGAGGGGCCCGGGGGTGAGCACCTCGGCAGCCAACCCGTCCGCCGCGACGTGCCCCGAGCCGTCGAGCAGCAGGGCACGGTCGGAGAGGCGAGCGGCAAGTGTGAGGTCGTGGACGACCAGCACGACGCCCACGCCCGAGTCGGCGAGCCCCCGGAGGACACCCGCGGCAAGCTGCACGTGGGCCGGGTCCATCGCCGAGACCGGCTCGTCGGCAAGCAGGTACCGCTCGCCCGCGTTCTGATCGAGCTGGACGAGGGCCCGCGCGAGCGCCCCGAGCTGCTGCTGGCCCGCGCTGAGGTGGGCGAACAGATCGCCTGCCCGGTCCGCGAGCCCCACGCGCTCCAGTGCCGATGTTGGGTCGATCGCCGCCCGCGACGCGTAGGACCCGAACCCGACGACCTGCGCGAGCGTGAAGGGGAACGAAACCTCGGGGCGCTGGGCGAGGTACGCGACCCGCAGGGCCCGCTCGGGCGCCGCGATCGACGCGACGGGGCGGGCCCGACCCTCGGGGCCCAGCTCGACCGAGCCGGCGTCCGGGTCCTGCACGCCCGCGAGCAGGCGGAGGAGGGTGGACTTGCCCGCGCCGTTGGGCCCGACGAGGGCCGTCACGCGGCCGGGCTCGAAGCCCGCCGAGACCGAGGCGAGCACGGGCCGCCCGCGTCGGTAGGAAAAGCTCACATTCGTCGCCCGCAGGGTCACGCCCCGATGGTACGGGGGCAAAGGGCGATTCCCCCCTTTGGGGACCGGTGGCCCACGGTGCGGGGTGCCCGTACGCTTGCGTTCGGCCTTTTGGGAGGTTCTTGGGCATGAGTGCGCGAACGGTGGCGGTGACGGGTGCGACGGGGTTTGTCGGGCGCCATCTGGTGCGCGCGCTCCTCGACGCGGGACACCGCGTGGTCGCGCTGGCCCGCGACGCGGACAAAGCCAAGCAGACGCTGCCCAGCGGGGCGCTCGCCGACGGGCGCGTGCGGCTCGTGATCGGGAACGTGCTGGGCGAGGGCGTCGCCGACGAGCTCGTGGCCGAGGCAGACGCATGCTGCCACCTGATCGGCATCCTCCGCGAGGCGCCGGGCGGGCAGACCTTCGAACGTGTGCACGTCCGCGGGACCGAGCGGGTCGTCCGCGCGTGCGTCGCGCGCCAGCGGGCGTCGGGCGATCGGGTGCGGTACATCCAGATGTCGGCGCTGGGCGTAGGCGGCGAGAGCCGGGTGCCGTACCTCGCGACAAACTTCGCGGCCGAGCAAGCGGTCCGCGCGTCGGGGCTGGACTGGAGCATCCTCCGCGCCGGGCTCATCCACGGGCCCGACGGCGAGCTGATGCAGATGCTCAAGCAGCTCGCCGAGGGGCGGACGGCGCCGTACTTCTTCCTCCCCGCGTTCGTGCGCCCCAAGGCGGACGCGCGGACGCTGGGCCCGGCTCCCGTGCCGCTGCCGATCCCGAGCGAGTGGGAAACGGCGACGGTCGCGCCCGTGCATGTGGACGATGTCGCCGGGGCGTTCGTCGCGGCGCTGGAGCGACCCGGAGCGATCGGCGAGGTCTACCACCTCGTCGGGTCCGAAGAGCTCCCGATGAAGGATGTGATGGAACGCGTCCGCGACGCGGTGCCCCTGGGCAAGCGGGGGATGCGGGTGATCGGAATCCCGGCCCAGCTGGCGGCGATGAAGGCCCGGGCCGCGCGGATGATCGGGATGGAGCGCCTGCTGCCCTTCGACGAGGGGATGGCGCTGATGGCGGCGGACGACGCGACCGCCCCGCACGACAAGGCACGCGAGCACCTCGGGTTCGAGCCCGCGCCGTTCACGCCCGCGTTCGAGACGTACGCAGCTTCGATGTAAACCGCGCGGGCCGCCCCGCGCCGAACCGGCTCACCGGGCCCGGGCGATTGCCCGGACGGGGAAGGATCCCATGGCGCTCAAGTACCGCGACCGATTGCTCAAGCACCTCGAGCACGACGACTACGAGCCCAAGGCGATCGACGCGATCGCTGAGGAGCTGCGGGTGGAGGACGTCGCCGAGTTCGCCGACGCGGTGCGCGCGTTGGCCGAGGAGGGTGCGCTCGTGCTCGACGACGCCGACCGCGTCGCGCTGCCCACGATGCCCGACGAGGGAACCATCAAGGGCATCTTCCGCGGCACCGCCAAGGGCTTCGGGTTCGTCGAGCCGGTGCAGACGATCATCGGCGGCGACGTCTTCATCCCGCCGCACGCGACGCTGGGGGCGTTGTCGGGCGACATCGTCGTCGCGTCGTACGCGCGAGACAAGCGGCGCGAGCGCCAGCAGGGCGGGTTCGGGCGGTCGTACGCGGGCGAGGTCGTCGAGGTCGTCGAGCGGAAGCGGTCGAGCTTCGCCGGCGAGATGGAAAAACGCGGCGACAAGTGGCTCTGCCTGCCCGACGGGCGCGAGCTCTCCGAGCCGGTGATGATCCGCGACGCGAGCAGCAAAAATGTCAAGCCCGGCGACAAGGTCGTGATCGAGCTGCTCGAATACCCCGAAGACGGGATGCTCGCCGAGGGCGTGATCGTCAAGGTGCTCGGAGCGGCCGGCGAGCCGGACGTGGAGACGGCCGCCGTCATCGCGGCGTTCGACCTTCCTTCGAACGACTTCCCCGAGGCGTGCGTGCAGCAGGCCCGCGAAGCGACCAAACGCTTCGAGGATGAGATCGAGGCCTGGGAACGCGGCGAACCCCTCGAAGGGCGCGAGGACCGCACGGGCGACTACGTCACCACGATCGACCCGCCCGACGCGAAGGACTACGACGACGCGATCGCGCTGGAGCGCCTGCCCGACGGCGGGTGGGAGCTGTGCGTGCACATCGCCGACGTGGCGCACTTCATCGAGCCGGGCTCGCCGCTCGATGTAGAGGGGCTCGCCCGGGGCAACTCGTGCTATCTCCCACGTTTGGTCATCCCGATGCTGCCCGAGGTGCTCTCCAACGGCATTTGTTCGCTGCAGGAGGGCGTGCCGCGGTACGCCAAAACCGCGATCATGCGCTACGACAAGCGGGGGAACCTCAAGTCCCGCGGCGTGTGCTCGTCGCTCATCAAGTCCACCAAGCGGATGACCTACCTCGAGGCGCAGGCCCTCATCGAAGGCGACAAAGAAGAGGCGAAGAAGCACGCCAAGACCGACCCCGTCTACACCGACAAACTGATGTCCACCGTCAAGGACATGGACACGCTCGCCCGCGCCATCCGCGAGCGGCGCAGGGCGGCGGGGATGATCCACCTCGAGCTGCCCGACGTCGAGCTGGTCTTCGACGAGGACGGTCGCGTCATCGACGCCGAGCCCGAGGACAGCGCGTTCACGCACACGATCATCGAGATGTTCATGGTCGAGGCGAACGAATGCCTCGCGAGCGTGTTCGCTGAGTTGGCCGTGCCGCTGCTGCGGCGCGTGCACCCCGAGCCCACGCCCGGCGAGACCGAGGACCTCCAGCGCAGCGCCCGCGTCGCGGGGTACCAGATCCCCAAGAACCCGACACGCGAAGAACTCCAGGGCCTGCTCGACGCGACCCGCGGCACGACCGCCAGCCGCGCGGTGCACATGGCGGTGCTGCGGACGCTCACGAAAGCCGCGTACTCGCCCGCGCTGGTCGGGCACTTCGCGCTCGCATCCAAGGCGTACGCCCACTTCACCAGCCCCATCCGGCGCTACCCGGACCTCACCGTCCACCGCGCCCTCTCCGAGTACCTCAAGCAAACCAAGAACGGCGCGGACCGCCCGAAGAGCGACAGCGCCAAGAAGGAACTCGGCGCCAAGCTCCGCAAGAGCCCCATGTGCCCGCCCGAGGACAAGCTGCTCGAGGTCGGGCGTTCGTGCTCGGACACCGAGGTGAACGCAGCCGGCGCCGAGCGCCAGCTCCGTCAGTTCCTGGTGCTCCAGCTGCTGGCTGAGCAGCTCGCGTCGGGCGAGAACCCGGAATACCCGGGCGTGATCACCGGCGTCGCGCCGCGCGGCGTGTTCGTCCAGCTCGACAAGTACCTCGCCGACGGGATGATCAAGAAAGAAGACCTGCCCGGCGACGTCACCCGGTCCAAGAAGCCTCCCAAGTGGCACATCGATGATCGCACCGGCGCGCTCGTGGACGCGAACTCCGGGCGGAGCTTCTCGATGGGCGACCGGGTCACCGTCAGCGTCGCAAAGGTCGACCTGGCGCGTCGGCAGATGGACCTGGTCCTCTCGGACCCCGAGTCCCGCGCCGGCGGAAAACGCAAGGGCGGGCCGATGGGCCTCACCCTCGGCGAGGGCGGCGGCGGGCTCGACGCGGGCAAGGGCGCGGGCGTCAAGGTCCCCGGCGGGCAGCGGCGCAGCCGAAAGAGCAAGCAGCGCGACAAACACAAGTCCGACCACCGCTCGGACCGCAAAAACAAGGGCAAACGGCAGTAGCTCACGCTGCTTTCACGTCTTCCCGGAGCGGAGGGCTTCCAGCCCTCCGTTCGGGCGAAGCCCGAACCGCACAGTGAGCCCGTGGTATCGAATCTCGGAGGGCTGGAA